>CACYDW010000025.1 GCA_902773325.1 uncultured Ruminococcus sp. | reverse complement strand
AGTCAACAAAACAGTCAGCCTTGCGGCTGACTGGCAATTCATCACCGACCTATAGAGGTCGGTGATGAATTGCCATATTAGGATAAACGTTGCAGACCGGAACGCTTCGGTCTGCCATTATTTTTTGGTTGTTTTTGACGGAGTATTGCCGTTCTTTTTCGGTGTTTTTTCCGATCTTGCCGGAGCACTGCCTGATTTTGCGGGAGATTTTCCCGATTTTGCCGGAGCACTGCCCGATTTCGCGGGAGTATTGCTTGTTTTTTTGGGTTCATGATCCTGCGGAGCATCAGCAGTGCCGATGCTTTTTTTGCGGCGTTTTTTTGGCTGTAATACCAGAATATAAAAGCTGAACAGCCCTACAAGGGCAACGTCTATAAGGATAATAATGACGACAATGAACTGATAGCCGCCCGAAAAGGCTGTTTTCTCACTGTCATCAGGCGGCGGAAGCACCCCTTTGTTGATATAGGAGGACAAGCTGCCGATACTGTTGTGAGGAATTCTGTTCGACTTTGCATATTCCTCAACAGCAGGACAGTCGTTGCTGTATAATTCAAGCTCGGGAGAACCGTTGAATACATTGGCGGCAAGCTCAGATACGTTTTTATAAAATACTGCTTCTTTGAGGTGTACACAGTTTAAGAATGTACCGGTCGCGAGTGACGTGTCGCCGTAAAACTCGGCTCTGGTCAGACTGTGGCAGTCTGTAAATGCGTTGGTATGGATTTCTTTGAGAGTTTCCGGGAATACGATTCTGCCGAGGGACGAGCAGCTGTTGAATGCCGACTCATGAATCTCATTCAGACCTTCCTGCAGGGTGACGGATTTGAGCGCGGTACAGCCGTCAAAAGCGTTTTTGCCGATTTCGGCGGCTGTTTTCGGAACGGTGATTTCTTTCAGGGAGGTGCAGCCCGAGAAGGCTTCGGAGTTAATGGCAGTGATGCCGTCCGAGAGGGTTATGCTTTCAAGGGAGGTGCAGCCGAAGAATGCTCTGCTGCCCAGTTCTTTTACGGCAGCAGGGATTTCAATAGTTTTCAGAGCGGTGCAGCCCTCAAATGCCGATTGTTCGATACCGGTAACAGCGGGGGAGAGGGTAATACCTGTGAGGGTGGTATGGTCTGCAAAGGCATACTGTCCTATATTCCTGATTTCTGCGGGCAGTCTGGGGACGGTTTCCTTGCCGCGATAGGCGATGAGAATGCCGCTGCCGAGAACAACATAATCGTCCGTCTGATTTTTGAGCCACTGTGTTCCCTCAAGGGCATAGCCGCCAAAGCTGGAGAGTGTAGGCGGGACGGTAATACTGCTGAGCGAACTGCAGCCCAGAAAAGCGCAGTTGCCGATAGCTTCAAGGCTTTGTGGAAGCTCTATTTCGGTGAGTGCGGTGCAGTAGGCGAACACATAATCTCCTATCGTTCTGACGCTGCTGCCGAAGGTGACATCGGTAAGGCGGGTGCAGCTCATAAAGGCATTGCTGCCGATTTCCTCCACGCTATCAGGAATAGAGATACTCTGGAGCGATGCACAATAGGAGAATGCATTGGCATTGATAGAGGTAACGTTGGCTGCTATTTTGAGTGTTTTTATCGTAGTGTTTGACATGAACGCTGCCGATTCTATTTCGGTGATTTTACAGCCCTCGATTTCTGACGGTACAGTTACATACATACTGCTGCCTTTATACTTTACCACCGATGCAGTTTGTTCGTCCTTATTGATACGGAACACGAAGTCGCCGCTGTCGGAAATTTCTGCTGCTGCGGCGTGTATTGCAAAGCTGCCCGGCAGCATACTGCATATCACCGCCAGCATTACGATCAGGCTGACTGCTATGCGCTTCAAGCTCTTTCTGTCCATCTTGTTTTCACTTCCTTTAATCATTCTCTGTCCTCCTATGTTATCACACTTTCCTCCTCATTTCAACCCCTGCGCAGCGGCAGCGGCAGCGTCGACGCTGCACCCGTGTTCGCGTTTTCGCTCAGGCAGCGCAACGGCGCTGCACCCGTGTTCGCGTTTTCGCTCAGCACCATAGTGAAGTACCCTCTGCTGATAAGTTGAATAACATAACCTGCCCTATGCTTTTATCCAACCGAGCTATCGCTCTGAGTATGGGAGATTGGTGCTATGCCGCGCCACTGACAACAGTGGTCTGTTGATTATAAGCGTTGGGAACACAAGGGGTGTTTTTCTCTCACAGAAAGCAACAAACAGAGCGGCTTTATTGCTAACGGCGCGGCAATAAAGCTTTGGCTCTTAGAAACCGGAACGCGAAGTCGACAGCGGAGGCACTCCGCCGTTGGGAGCACAAGGGGTGCTTTTGTATTCTGGCTGAATATACAGCATATTTTTACATCAGTGGCGCGCTGATATCTGTGCGTGTGGGTAGTAGCAGTGCAGGATTTCCCTGTAATCAGCACCCTGCTCCGCCATATAGCGCGCCCCGTACTGGCTCATGCCTACACCGTGACCATAGCCCCTGACAGTAAACACAAACATACCGTCCTTATAGGATACCTCAAAATTGGCACTCCGCAGACCGAATAGCGTACGGATATCGCTCCCTTTAAGCTGCTCTGAACCGACTGTCATATACAGAACACTTCCTGCTGCTGTGCGTTTTGTTTCGCCGAACCAGCCTTCCGGCTTGCCGTCCGGAACAATCTTATTGCCGCAGGACAGCAGCGTTTTCTTCACATCGTCACAGCTCACGGAAACCACCGTCATATACCCGTCTGCCATCAGGTCGCCCGGACTTGCCACAGAGGTAAGATAAGGGCTTTCAAAGCCGAATATATCTGCCGCATTTTCGGTCATTCCGCCGGAAATAGCATGATAGGCAGCATCGATCAGTTTGCCGTTGCTGTCTGCCAGTACCTCACCGAAAACCGCGTCAACCGCTCCGGTAATGACCGCCATGTTTTCATCATAGGTATCTCCCCATTTTTCTTTGAGTATATCGCTGCTCAGCCAGTATTCTCCGCTGCTGAGGTCGGCTTCAAAATCCGCAGCTTCCTCGTCCGGCTTGCTTCTCTGCTGCTCCCGCAGCCGGCAAAAATGGGTATAACACGCTATGCACTGCGCCTTTAAGGCTTCTTCGCCGAAGGACGGCGGCATCTCATAGGCGAGTGCACCGATACAAAGCTTTCTGTCGTCGATTTCGATGATTTTGCCGCTTGCGGTGTCGAGAATCCGGAAGCTTTGGGAAGAATCAGAGGGAGCCTCTTGTGAAACGGATTCATCTGAGGGAACGCTTTTGTCGGATTCCTCCGCATAAGGGGGTGGATTTAGGGTTGTGTCGGGCTTGATTCCCAGTATAGTGAGGTTTCTGCCGACTGAGGGAACAGAAGAGATACCGCTCAGTGACAGCAAGGGGAGTAATGCCATCAGTAAAAACACTGCCGCAACAAGAATCAGCTTCTTTTTCATTTTCTCGCTCCTTTTTTATATGGTTCAGTGTCACTTCTTTCCTACATTATATAGATATATACTTTCTGAAACAAAAATGACTGCGGAGATCGACCACCCTGCCGCCATTTCTTTTTCCACTTTCCATTTTTCACTTTTATAGCGGCGCGGCATAGCACCGATCTCCCATACTCAGAGCGATAGCTCGGTTGGATAGAAGCATAGGGCGGATTATGCTGTCCGACTTATCAGCAGAGGGGACTTCTCTCTGGTGCTGAGCGAAAACGCGAAATAGGGTGCAGCGCCCGTTGCGCTCACGGAAATCAATTTAAAAAAATCACAGTAAATAGCGTTGCTTTTTTCTTTATTCGCTCTATTAGACATGGGCAAAAAGTTCGTTTTTTTGGGAAGGGGGTTCGGGGGAGAACCCTTTGTTTTCAAACAAAGGGTTTCCCCCGAGAAAACTGCCGGGCAAAATTGATTTCCCTGCGTTGCGCTGCCGCGTGCTTGACATTGGGGGAGAAATGGAATACAATAGGACATATATCGTATATATGGTTGTGCATGGACACAAGACAAAAAGAGGGAAGGCTAATGAGTGAAATAAAAACGGTGAGCGAAAGCTTTATGGCACTTTGTGAGGAATACCGCCGGCATAACGGCTTTGACCCATCGGATTATCAGACCTACGGCGTGAAACGGGGGCTGAGAAATCCTGACGGTACGGGTGTTATGGCGGGTCTGACAAATATCTGTAACGTTCACGGCTTTATGATCGCCGATGGTGTGAGAGTGCCCGATGAGGGAAAGCTGACCTATCGCGGTATTGATGTAAACGATATTATTAACGCCTGCGTTTCGGAAAACCGATTCGGCTTTGAAGAAACAGCGTGGCTGCTGCTGTTCGGCAGCCTGCCGACTGAAAAACAGTTGGAATCTTTCAAAAATCTGCTCGCAGAAAACAGAGAACTGCCCGATAACTTCGTGGAGGACATGATCATGAAGTCACCCTCGAAGGATATTATGAATAAACTCGCCCGCTCGGTGCTGTCACTCTACTCTTATGACGATAACCCCGATGATACTTCTCTGGAAAATACCATGCGGCAGTCTGTACGGCTGATTGCCTGCCTGCCGACAATCATGACCTACGCTTATCAGGTCAAAAAGAGAGCATTCGACAGGGACAGTATGTTCTTCCACCCGATCGACCCCGCAATGTCTACCAGTCAGTCGATCCTGCGTGCGCTTCGACCCGATACCAGATTCACCGATAACGAAGCAAAGCTGCTTGACCTTTGTATGATCCTTCATGCCGAACATGGCGGCGGTAATAACTCTACCTTCACAACGAGAGTGCTGTCGTCCTCCGGAACGGATACCTATTCGGCGATCTCGGCGGCAATCGGTTCTCTCAAGGGGCCGCGTCACGGCGGTGCAAACCTGCGCGTAAGAAGCATGATGAATGAGCTGAAGGAAACCGTCAGGGATTATAAGGACGAGGACGCGATCTATAACTTCCTTTCGGCAGTTGTCAGAAAAGAAGCCGGTGACGGCTCGGGTCTGATCTATGGCTTCGGTCATGCCATCTATACGCTTTCTGACCCCCGCGCTGTGATCCTGAAGCGCGCGGCAGAAAAAACCGCCTGCGAAAAGAATATGACAGATGAATATGAGCTGTACAAAACCGTTGAAAAGCTTACACCGCGGGTATTCGCTGAGGTCAAGAAAAACAAAAAAGTGATTTGTCCGAATGTTGACTTTTATTCCGGGTTTGTGTATGATATGCTTGGTATTCCCAGCGACCTGTTCACACCGCTGTTTGCAGTGTCAAGAATTGCGGGCTGGTGCGCTCACCGCACAGAAGAAGCTGTCTATGGCGGAAGAATTATCCGCCCCGCCTACCGCTCCATGGTGGGCAGCAGAGCGTATGTGCCGATCGCCGAACGTATGCCGAAACAGGAATAATGGATTTCAGGAAAGGGAGAACGTCTATGAAGCTTAAAGGATTATGGATACCGACCCTTCTGCTGATGCTTGCAGGAGGCGGTGCAAAGCTGTGTGATACGCTGTTCAATGTTTATGGCAGCGGATTTGTGTTGGATTCGACGATATGCAATGCCGTGTTTGCAGGCTCGATCGTGCTTCTGCTTCTGATCGCCTGGGGGTTGAATATCGCCGACAGAAAAAAGGTCTTTACGGTAGGACCCAAGAAAAATGTTGCCTGCGGAATTTTCGGATTCATCGCTTCTGTGTGTATTGTCAGTGTGGGTGTGATCTCACTCATCAATACCCCCGCCGATACGATATGGTCTGTGGTGAACTGCGCGGTTTCGCTGCTGGGCGGCGGCATACTGCTGTTTGAATCCTGTATGTCGTTCACGGGGCAGAACGGGCTGAAAAAGCTGCCTGTACTGACCCTTGCGTTGCCGCTGTGGTGCTGTATGAGATTTTTGCGGATGTTCTCCGAGTATTCTGCGAGGGCAGTAAAAACCACAGAAATGTTTGATATCGTTGCACTGGCATTCATGCTGATGTTCCTGTTCTATCAGTCGATGTATTTCGCAGGTATCAATAAGCGTATAGCCGTAAGAAAAACAACGGTTTATGGCAATATATTTGCGATGATCGGATTGGTCGTTGCCGCAGACCTGTTTATCAAGATGGCATATTATACAGGTGTAGTGACCAACGTGGATACACAGATGGTAGAGCCTACGATCATGAATATCATTACCTATGCCGGAGATGCGGCACTCTGCTTGTATGCGCTGTTTTTCGTCAACGATATTATCAGACTTGCCGACAGTACCATTGTCAGCATTGACGAGGGTGAAGATCTGGTATACCTCTTTGAGAAAATTGCCGAGGATACCGGAGAAGATAAGGAAGAAACCGCAGATGCGCCCGAAACCGATGAGCCTGCCGCTGATACTGAAACAGAGGAAACGGCAGAAGATACGGGTGTTGTTACCGTTGATATCAGTACGGCGGTTACTACCGAGCTGACCCCCGAAGAACAGCCCTCCTTACAGGCTGTTCCTGCTGATGTGCCCGAACCGGAGACTCCCGCAGAGCCGGAAGCACCGAAACCGAGGGTAGTCAGGGTTGCCAGCCATTCGCTTGACGAGCTGCTCCAGATGTTAGAGGACGTCAAGGCGAATAACGGCAGCAGCAGTGCGGGCAGTGATGACAGTAACAATGACAATGAGGGCTGAGAACGAGCCGACAAACCAATAATATAACAAAAATCGCTCCGATATATATCGGGGCGATTTTTTGGGGTTGGGCTTCAGACTGAATGACATTTCCGATAGGGCAGAATACGGTCATATCCCGCAAGGGGCTGCTTTATCGGGAGGAAGTGCTTGCAGACAGCACCTTATAGTTTTGCTGCATGATGCCGAGATAAGAAGCGCCGTCTGTGATCTGTGCTTCTGATACCGATTGTATGGAATTCAGCTCTGCAACGGAGATATCGGCGGTATTGGCATTTCTGATGATGGTATTGGCGAGGGACTGGTCTGAGCCTTCAATGGTATAAATGGTGTGACAGCCGATTTCGGTGACCTTCGCGGTGAGAAAGGCAAGGGTTTCAAAGCTGGCTTCGGTTTCTGCCGAGCAGCCGCTGAAAGCCGCGAAGTAATCTATGCCATAATCATCGGTAAAATAGCGGAACGGGAATCTGTCGGCAAAAATCAGTGTAGGTTTGTTCTGAGAGAACAGATCGGCAAAGCTCTTATCGAGGGTATCAAGCTCTTCAAGGTATTTTTGCGTATTGGCGGCATAATCGGCAGCGTTGCCGGGGTCGATCTCAGAGAGTGCCGTTTCGATGCTTTTGCAGAACAGCGCGGCATTCCGGAGTGAGAGCCACACATGTTCGTCATATTCGGGTTCTTCGTCTGTGGTTTTCTCTTCTTCGCCCTGCATACCCTCCTTGTGTTCTTCGGTTTTTGCGGATTCACCGAGAATATCCATCAGGCAGAGTACCTTCATGTTTTTATTTGATGCACGGCTTACGGCGTCTTCCACCCAGCCGTCCGACTCTCCGCCCACATAAATAAACATGGTGCAGTCCGAGATATTGATCATATCATCAACAGAGGGCTGGTAGCTGTGCATATCTACACCGTTTTTGGGCAGATAGATCAGCTCCATTTCCTGTGTGTGAGTTCCTGCGATCTCTCTGACCCAATCGTATTCGGCAAAAACGGTCGTAACGATCTTAATGCGGCCGCTCGTTGTTGTACTGCCCGCACTGCTGTTTGCTCCGGTCGATTCACACGCTGCCGCGCACAGCAGCATAGCCGCTCCCAACAGAATGGACATTATTTTTTTCAGCATAATATTTCCTCCATATTTGTTTGAATTTGAAAATCGTTTTCATTTTAGCATTGGCTTGCATAATTGTCAAGCCGGTAAGATGAAAAAGTCAGGTGCAGCGTCACGCTGCCTGAGCGAAAACGCGAAATAGGGTGCAGCGCCGTTGCGCTGCCACGGATTGGGTGTTGTAAATTGGTGTCGATATGATGTATAATATAGGAGTAATGAAAAAAACAATAAGGGAGCAAAAACATGAAGAGCTATAAGACACAGTTTGAGGAAATGGGATTCCGCTACGATGAACTGAGCGGAACAGGCTATAAAAGCATCAATGGAGTTGCCTATACCGTGATGCTCATGCCGGCAAAGGAACAGCTTGTCCTGACGGCATATTGTGTGATCCACAACAGCGAAATGCAGACACACATGAAAAACGCACTCGCACAGTATGCGGACAACCACAGAAACATTGCCATGCAGACAGAGTTTGACGGGAGTAAGATCGTCATTGTTCAGAAGATGGAAATGATGTCCCAGCTTATCGGTATGATCACCGATAATATAAACGCAGTCAATTATTATATCAGCCAGTTCGGAGGAGTGCCTTGCTGTGCCCGCTGCGGCAGAGCACAGGAAACAGCTCTGTATATCGTCAGGACGGGGATAGTGCCGCTTTGTCTGAGCTGCGCAAGGGAAACGGAAGTAGAGCTTTCAAAGAGTGCGGTGCATGAAGCTGTGACGACTCCGAAATACGGGCCTGGTATTCTTGGTGCTGTACTGGGCGGATTGATCGGTGCAGCCGTATGGGTGGCGTGTTCCATGATGGGATATATCGGTTATTTTGCTGGTGCCTTCGGTGCAGCGGCGGCATACGGACTGTATAAAAAGTTTTCGGGCAAGATGACGCTTGCAGGTCTGCTGATTTCGCTGATCACATCGCTGCTGCTGCTTGCGGGCAGTATGTTTTTAGCGGCAAGCATCGATGTCTATAATGAGCTTCAGGTATACGGCAATTATTCCATGGCAGAGGCTATGCAGATGCTGCCGCTGCTTTTAGAGGACGGCGAATATATGGGAACGCTGGTCTACAATAATATATGGGGGCTGGTGGTATATCTGGCATCGGCGGGAGTGATCGCAGCCATGTTCCATACGGAGGGACAGACCAGAAACAGGTTTGTCCGGCTTACATGATCTGTCTTTGCACAGAGGAGTTCATGATGAGAGAGGGTAAACCATGACCGAAAGTGAGTTTCAGGAGTTTATGATAACGGTTGGTTATCGCTATAATGAAAAGTCGAAAACAGCCTTCAACAGCTTTGAGGGCTTCCGGACGATGATACAGTTCGGAGAAAAGGACAGCCGCTATGCGCTCACGCTGCGGGCAGATGCAAAAAAACCTGAGGATACTGCCGCAGTCAGACAGCAGATAGAGGATTTCCAGAGAGAACATAAAGCGTACATTGTCAAGGCAGGTTTTTCGGACAGATGCATAATTGTCACAGTAAAAATGACGGTGGATTCCGATATCGACAAGGATGTGCTCAAGGAGCTTGTTCACTTTATGACAGAGCTGCATAAAAGCGGCAGGCTCAGACCGATTTGCGGTGTATGCGGCAGAGAAAAGCAGACGGGGCTGTATGTGGTGGGACGTGAGCTGGTGCCGATGTGTGATTCCTGTACAAGCCGCAGGCGCAGGCAGTATGAAAAACGCAGAGATCTGTTTGAAAAAAAGCAGCAGTATATGGCGGCAGGCATTGCAGGCGCGGTTTTTGGTGCTGTGTTAGGAGCGTCCATATATATTCTGCTCTATCAGCTTTTCCCGTTGTTTGGCACCGGCAGTCTGCTGATCGCTGCGGGCACCTTCGGCGGCTTTGTGGTTGCCGGAGAGCGGGCTACCAGAAAAAGCGGCATCATTTGTGCGGTCATTGCCTTTGTGGTGCTGCTGTTCGCAGAGTATACTGCGATGGTAGCCAATATGGCGATTCTGATCGAACGTGCAGGCGGCGGTATTGCCGTTTCGGAGGCAATGAACGTCATCAATATCGGCTTCGCGGATTTCTCCAACCTGCTTCCGGCTCTGATAGACGTTCTGATCGGTTCTGCGCTGATCGGTGTTACGGGTCTGCTGTATTTTCTCAAGCGAAAATATACCCGTCCCCTCAAGATCTCCAAAAACATTCTGTGAATTGTTTTATTTTCAGTGTATACAGCAGCGGCACGGCAAGTCATCGGTGACCTGTCGTGCCGCTGTTTTCCGGTTTCTGCCGCGTTGACGCTATACGGGAGAAAAGGCTTGCTGTCAGGGGGGTATGAATTTATAGTAAACGACATTATTTTTTATACTTTGATGAATCATAGGCTGATTGTGGGGGCTTTCCGGTCGCCCCCCACACCTTCGGACATCACTCTAAGTAAGAATATTTTTGTCGCCTACTATAGTTTCAGCCGCAGAGCCTTCGTTTTACTTCGAGGAGGATTCTGGTGTCGTTTTTGTGTTTGCAGAGGGTCATGGCTTTGTCGATGGTGACCCACATGAAGCTGTCGATCTCGTCCTTTTGCAGGGATACCGTGCCCTGATGTGCGCGGGCAAGAAAGAATACGACCTGTTTTTTGGTTTTGCCGAAGGGACGGTAGATGCTTGTGCGCCTGAAATTGGGTTCGATCTCCACTGCCAGTCCGGTTTCTTCTTTGATTTCGCGCAGGGCAGTTTCCTTTTCGGTTTCATTGACCTCCACGTGACCCTTCGGAAACGTCCAGCTTTTGCCGTTGTGGTTCTTGACGAGCAGAATTCTGACCTGACCGCCTCCGATCCTGCGGTAAACGACTGCACCGCACGATTTTTCATACATACATACTAACTTTTTGATACGGACGGAGGTACACATCAGTCGTGTACGGATATCCGGTTCATAAAGGATTTTTCCCCTTGGTGCGGCGATCAGCCGGACCTGACCGCTTGGCTGAATGGTTGCCAGCGCAATGACGGTACAGTCGGCAACTCCCTCCAGAGGGACGTCCGTCATGATATAGACCTGACGGAACTCGGTAGAGTGGCGGCTGATAATGAAGCCGGAATAGAGCTTTCCTTCGGCGAGTGTACCGAAGATCTCTATTCTGATGTTTTTTCCG
This sequence comes from uncultured Ruminococcus sp., assembly GCA_902773325.1. Lineage (GTDB taxonomy): Bacteria > Bacillota > Clostridia > Oscillospirales > Acutalibacteraceae > UBA1213. The sequence goes on along the minus strand of CACYDW010000025.1, from coordinate 7,753 downwards.
AGCATCAACGATACACCTGCCTTTCTTATCGTGTCGGGGACTGTGCTTCCGCGCAGACCCTGACGGTATCATTCCGTTTCATTGATGATGGTTTGAATCTCGTAGGCTCTGACATCTGTGTTGGCGTTGGCAACGCTGTTGATCACCAGCACATCTGTGTAGCCGTTGTCTTTGATAAAGTCGATCACGCTGCCTTCATAATAACGCGGGTCAACGATGAAGATCTCGTCGAATGCTGTGACCGTATAGGGGGCGAATGCGTTTCCATAGGTATCCTTGATGATGCACAGCTTTCTGCCGGATTTGTTGGTGGTCTTGATTTTCATATAGGGGTTGTCGCCCCAGAGAAATGCGCTGTAGGCATAGCGTCCCTGCGCAAAGGTCGCTATGAGCGGTACCTGCTTTTCTTCGTCACAGCCGTTTTCAAGCAGCGTACAGAGATGACCGATGGTGGGCTGATAGTAGACGACAGTATCCGTGCTGTCGAGCAGTTCTTTGTTGCCGTCCGGATGCTCACTGCTTTCGGTCGCCGTGATCAGGGTTCCCTCAAAGCCTGTGATCTCTCCGCGGTTCAGCTTATCCCGCGGCACACAGTCAATACCGGCTGCTTTGCAGAATACTTCGTAGGCATAATATGCGCCGTCAGCCGTCCAGTTTGTGTCCGTCCGGAAATAGGTGTATTCGCCCCGGTGCGCGGCTTCGGCATCAAATACGTCAACCGGAATGACATCAGCGGTATAGGAGGAATAGATCGTGCTGATGTTCCGGCGCTGATCGGAGCCTTCCTGATATTTTGCAGGAAGCGTGACCGCCGTATTGGTGGGTGCAACCAGATTATAGACGCTGACCTCGCTGCCGAGCTGACGCTTGATCTCTGAAATGATCTCAGCGTATTCCTTGGCGGAGCTGTTGGTACCGTAGAACATTTCAAAGCCCTGCCTGTTCCAGATATAGATGCCATTGTCATAATATCCGGGTGTGCTCTGCACGGAAATCTCGGCGGCGGAGCTTTCTTCTGACGACTCAGACGTATCTGTATGCTGCGGAACGCTTTCCGCAGACACCCCTGATGCAGCGGACGGCTGCGATGTGGTTTGTATGGTATCCGCAGAGTGGATCAATGAGATAGTGAATTTCGCGATGATCAGGAGCAGTATTACCGTGATAACCGTGGCAGCGGCAGCAGTGATCTGTGTTCTGCGTCTTTTTCGTTTGTATTCGCCGTATTGATAACCGCCGGGCCGGCTCTGATACCCTCTTCCCGATTTGTAACCATAGGATGACCTTCTGCTCATAAATGACCTCTTCTGCTCCAAATAGATAATTTTATAGATAGTACTATTATAATGTATATATCATCGGAAAACAATTGCATAAAAGTACAAACTTCTGTCGATTATAGGCTATTTTTAGTGAATAGTGGTTATTTGAGAGTAAAAATCCCTGCGGTTTGTGAAATATCGTGTGAAAATCGTGAAACTGCATAAACAGGCGGTGATATCTTGTGCTATGCTACAAAAACGTTATTGAAAATTGTACTTTATAACGAAAATTTATAATGATATTTGACGTTTGTTACAATGAAATTGGGGCAAATTCATAAAACCGTGTTTCGATGGCCGGCTTTGTTACGGATCTGCCGATGATGGGCTTTGCAAAATCCGAAAAAAGATGATAAAATATTCTTTAACGGTTGGGCAGACGGCTGATGTATACGTCTGCTCCCGACAAACAGTAATCGTCTGATACAGATACCCCGCTGTGAAGCAGTCAAGCCGGTGCGGAACGTCTGTTCGGAACGATTCCCATTTTTATCAGGAGTGTGATCAGAAAATGAACAGAAGAAAAATTACGGGCAGACGACTGCTCGGCGTTTCACTGTCGGCAGCGATTGCTTTTACCGCATTTTCGGGTATGAGCGTTCTGACGTTCGCGGCAAATGATGCGGGCAGCGCCTATGAGCTTGCTGACGGTATTCAGCAGGGTACGATCCTTCACTGCTTTGACTGGAAGTATACCGATATTCAGGCGGAGCTTGAAAACATCGCCAAAGCAGGCTTTACCTCCATTCAGACCTCTCCCGTGCAGGAAGCAGCGGGAACAGGTCCCTGGTACTGGCTTTATCAGCCCCTCGGCTTCTACACCGCAGAGAACGGCGACCTCGGCACCAAAGAAGAACTCAAGGCACTTTGTGATGCCGCTGAGCAGTATGGCATTGACATTATCGTAGACGTTGTTGCCAACCATCTTGCAGGCGATCATACCATTATAGATCAGGATCTTGCCGCCGCTGAATATTGGCACACCTACCCCGAGATCTCCAACTACCGTGACCGTTATCAGGTCACCCACGGTCAGCTTGGTATGCCGGATCTGAATTCGGAGAATGAACACGTTCAGCAGGTTGTTGCCGGCTTTGTTGACGAGCTGGCGGAGCTTGGCGTTGACGGTATCCGCTGGGATGCTGCAAAGCACATCGGACTTCCCAGTGAGGACTGCGCTTTCTGGAGCGTTGTTACCTCGAGAGGACTTTATAACTACGGCGAAATTCTGAAGGGTCCTACCGACAACGGCTCTTCCGATCAGACCAACCAGACCCTGATGTCGGAGTATACCAAATACATGTCTGTAACAGACAGCGCCTATGCCGATACCGTACTGAATGCTTTCAAGAGCGGAAAAGCACCCGCTTCTGACGGCAACTGGGTCAAAAACGGTATTGCAGCCGATAAGCTGGTTTATTGGGCAGAAAGCCATGATACCTATTCCAACGGTGAAGGCAAGGGTACGAATCCGGTATCACAGAATGTGATCGACCGTGCTTATGCCGTAGCGGCAGCAAGAGAGGGTGCAACGGCACTCTATCTCTCCAGACCCTATGCAACCGCACAGGACAGCATCAGAGTCGGCGTCAAGGGCAGCACGCACTATACAAGTCCTGAGGTTGCGGCAGTCAACCACTTCCACAATGCAATGGCAGGCAAGGCAGATTGCTATGCGGCATCTGAAAACTGTGCAGTCATTACCCGTCAGGGCGGCGGTGCTGTCATCGTCTGCGGCAGCGGCAGCGGTGCAGTCAGCGTAGAAAATGCCGGCGGTTATGCTGCTCCCGGTACATACAAGGATGAGGTCACAGGCAATGAATTCGTTGTTACCGAAACTACTATCTCAGGTACAGTAGGCGAGAGCGGTATTGCTGTTATCTATAATTCCTCGTTTGTCAGCAAGGTCTATGCAGAGCAGGAGAGCGGCACGACCTATACAACAGACGATTTTGCCGTAACCTTCCGTTCTGTTGATATGCAGACAGCTTCTTATGAGGCAGTCGGCACATCAGAAACCCTTACAGGCAGTGTAACAGACGGTCAGACCGTTGTGATCGGCAATCTGGCAAACATCGGCGAGAGCGTAACGGTCAAGCTTACCGGCACGGGCAACAACGACAAGGAGATCTCTCAGACCTATGTCTATAACAGAGTAGCTCCCAGAACGCTTCCTGCTGTTCAGCCGGGCGGAATCGTGTTTGACAACAGCGAGATCAAATGGACAACAGTCAACGTTTATGTGTATGATGAGAGCGGTTCAACCACTATCACCAACGGTCAGTGGCCGGGTGTCAAGATGACAGAGGCGGGCGACGACTATTATGTTTATCAGCTTCCCGAGCAGTTTGCTGACTGTCATGCTATTATGATCATCTTCAACAACGGCAACGGTGACCAGATCCCCGGCGCCATGCAGGACGGTATGACGATGAAATATACCGACAAAATGCTCTATGACGGTACAAAGTGGACAGATTATCCTGCATCAGACGACAACACCGGCGACAACACCGGCAGCAACACCGGCGACAACACCGGCGACAACACCGGCGACAACACCGGCAGCAATACCGGTGACAACACAGGCGACAACACCGGCAGCAACACCGGCAGCAACACCGGCGACAACACCGGCAGCAATACCGGCAGCAATACCGGCGACAACACAGGTGACAATACCGGCAACAACACCGGCAGCAACACCGGCAACACCGACAACGCAGGCAGCAATAATGACGGTAAGGGCGATTCCAATGGCTCATTCAATACCGCAGATACTGCTCCTCTTGCAGCGCTTGCAGCGATCGTACTGCTTTCACTCGGAAGCGCAGTTGTTTTAGGAAAGAAGAAGTCTGAGGAATAATGAAGCTCTGAGAGCTTCCGTCAGACCTGTATAAAAACCCCCTCTCTCTGTTTTGGTTTTGGCAGGGAGGGGGGCTTTGCATAAGTTGGTGTAAAATAGTTTTGGGAGAGTAAGCTGAATATTCAGACAGGGGACAAAAGTGCCCCTTGTGCTCCCAACGCTTATGAACAACAGACTGCTGTTGTTTCTGGCGCGGCATAGCACTAATCTCTCGTTTTAAGAGCGATAGCTCGGTTGTATAGCAGCATAGGTCGGATTATGTTGTCCGACTTGTATAGCAGAGGGTACTTTACTCTGGTGCTGAGCGACAACGCGAACACGGGTGCAGCGTCGACGCTGCCGCTGCAAAATAAAGATTGTATTTCGGGGGCGGATGGTGTATAATAAGGGAGCTTGATTATTTTGTAAAACGGAGGAAGAAAAAATGCAGAAGAAAGGTGAATTGGTTTCGTTCAGACCGGATATCAAGGTCGTTGACTGTACGATTCGTGACGGCGGTCTTGTCAATAACTTTTTCTTTAGCGAGGATTTTGTAAGAGATCTGTATCTGACAAACATCAAGTCGGGTGTGGATTATATGGAATTCGGCTATAAGGCATCTAAAGAACAGTTTGACGTAACAAAGTTTGATAAGTGGAAATTCTGTGATGACGATGATGTAAGGGCAATTGTCGGCGACAACGATACGGGACTCAAGCTTTCGGTAATGGCTGACGTCGGCAGAACGGATTTCAGAAAGGATATCGGCGACAAATCCAACAGTCCGTTTGATATGGTGCGTGTGGCAACCTATATCAATACCATTCCTGCGGCCATCAAAATGGTGGAATACTGTAAGAATAAGGGCTACGAAACAACCATCAATATCATGGCGGTTTCCAAAGCAAATGACAGTGATCTTGACGATGCACTGGAAATTATCGGCAGGAGCTGCGTGGACGTCATCTATCTGGTGGACAGCTATGGCTCGCTCTATCCGGAACAGGCAAGAAGACTTGCGGCAAAATATCTTGATTGTGCCGAAAAATATAACAAGATCATTGGTATGCATGCCCACAATAACCAGCAGCTTGCCTTTGCCAATACCATTGAATGTCTGACGATGGGCGTGAGCTATCTGGATTCTACTGTCAGCAGTCTTGGCAGAGGTGCGGGCAATTGCCCTACGGAGCTTCTTCTCGGATTCCTCAAGAATCCGAAGTATGATATTTCGGCGGTGCTCGACTTCATCGAGAAGCATATCAACGCACTCAGGGAAGAGGGCGTGGTGTGGGGCTATGATGTCCCTTATCTGCTCACCGGCAGACTGAATCTCCATCCTCGTGATGCCATTCAGTTTATTGCCGAAAAGCGTACCGATTACAAGGCATTTTATCGCTACCTCTTCGACCGTGAATGCGAATAAAGGGTGTATACCATAACGATAAACAGCACTGAACGCAGACAGGCAAGGCTTCCGTCGGGTTTGTCTGATGCCGGTGCTGTTTTTTGGCAGCAAAAAATCTTCCGCAGACTATGCGCAATTAGCCTGCGGAAGATTTTTTTGAAAAATTTATTTAAAGAAAGAGTTTCTTATAATCTTTATGGGGTTTCTTACGAAAAAGCCCGACCTCAACAGACAATACAGGCTTTTTCGTAAGAAGGGGATAAAAGAGGAAATATCCTGATCGTTCCGGTTCAACCTGTGTGAACCCTTCCCGATTACAACTATATTATAATACATCAAAACCGAAAAGTTGTTAACCAAGTGTTAACAAGCTTTGAATTTTTATCTTTATTTTCCCCCGGATACAGGAAAATATACGCTGCGGAAAAACGTGATTGTGAAAGTGACAGGGGAAAAGCGGCGATATGGGCGAAAAATCTGTTTTTCAGGAAGGCTGCTGCGGGGAAAAATTGATTTCCGTAAATCTTTTGAAATAGCGATTGATTTTGAAGGAGGAATGATGTATAATAAAATACGACATTTTTTTTGAAAGAGGTAAGGGCAATGTATAGTGATCTGATGGATTCAATCGGCTTTGTAGCCGGATATGACAGTGAAGTAGCGGCGGCAATGGGCGATGAGCTGAAAAGACAGCAGAGAAATCTGGAGCTGATCGCGTCGGAAAATATCGTTTCTCCCGCGGTAATGGCGGCAATGGGCTCCGTGCTCACCAATAAGTATGCCGAGGGCTATCCGGGAAAGAGATATTACGGCGGCTGTCAGTATGTTGACGTGGTAGAGGATATTGCCAGAAAACGCGCCTGTGAGCTGTTCGGCGCAGAGTTCGCCAATGTTCAGCCCCATTCCGGCGCACAGGCGAATACGGCTGTGTATTTTGCAATGCTCCAGCCGGGCGATACCGTTATGGGCATGACGCTTTCTGAGGGCGGCCATCTCACACACGGTTCACCTGTAAATATTTCGGGCAAGTACTTTAATTTCGTTTCTTATGGTGTTGACCCCGTGAGCCATACGATCGACTATGATAAGGTCTATGAGCAGGCGATGCAGGCAAAGCCGAAAATGATCGTCTGCGGCGCAAGTGCATATCCCAGAATCATTGACTTCAAGCGTTTCAGGGAGATCGCTGATGCCTGCGGTGCATACCTTATGGTAGATATGGCGCACATTGCAGGACTGGTTGCCGCAGGTGTACACCCCAACCCCGTTCCGTATGCACACTTCGTTACAACCACCACCCACAAGACCCTCAGAGGTCCCCGCGGCGGCATGATCCTTTGCTCTGAGGAGTATGCGAAAAAAATCAACAGCGCTGTATTCCCCGGCACACAGGGAGGTCCTCTGATGCACGTCATCGCTGCGAAGGCGGTGTGCCTTGGCGAGGCACTCAAGCCCGAATTCAAAACATACGGCGAAAATATCGTGAAGAATGCACAGGCACTTGCAGACGGACTGCTCAAGAGAGGCAACAAGCTTGTTTCCGGCGGCACAGACAATCATGTTATGCTGCTTGACCTTACGCAGAGTGAGGTTACCGGCAAGGAGCTGGAGCGCAGATTGGACGAGGTACAGATCACTGCCAACAAAAATACCGTTCCCAACGAGCAGAGAAGCCCGTTTGTTACCAGCGGTGTAAGACTTGGCACACCTGCTGTCACCACGAGAGGTCTTGGTGTTGCCGAGATGGATCAGATCGCTGAGTTCATTACGCTGGCACTCAACGACTTTGATGCCAATGCCGATAAGATCCGCGAGGGTGTCAATGCGATTTGCGAGAAGTTCCCGCTTTATAGCTGATATACATATATAGAAGGCTCTTGTTGTGCCGCAGGATACAGAACGGAAAATGTATCCTGCGGCTTTTTGCCGGAAGTGACGCAGGTGTGCTGCTTTATGGATAATCTCCCGCCGGTGAGCCGGAAGGATAGGGGAAGATACGACTTTTCCGGATCAGATGCCCGCTCATCAGGGCAGATCGTGTTTCTTTGCCGGAGTGATATCTGCGCGTAAGCTGCGCTGCGACATGATTTGTTCGTGACATACTCCCCCACCTATAGAGGTGGGGGCTTCTCGCTCAAGTATGGTAATCCATACAGTATCAACGAGCTATCCCCGTGT
>CACYDW010000024.1 GCA_902773325.1 uncultured Ruminococcus sp. | reverse complement strand
CACCTCTGCGCAGCAGAAGCACCGACCGAGGTGACAACCGAGAATCAGAGCCCCAACATCAGGATTACGCTAATGTCGTTGACTATACAAGGGAGTATACCTGACCGAGCATCGGAGCAGCAGACACAGCCGCATTATCAGGTTCAGGATCAATGGGGGAAATAATCATGAATATCAGGTGCAGACAGATTTGCGGCAAAGGTGCATTGCATGAGCGTATGCAGTGCGGAATACAGGATCAGATCAGGACGTTTGAAAATGAGAGATATGCGGCTGTCATCGTGGCAGACGGGGTATCGGAAGCGAAGAACGGCGCACAGGGAGCGGAGCTTGCGTGCTGTGCGGTGGAGGATTATATCGGTCACGAGGGAGAGAACGTGTTTGCGTTTTCAAAGCAGAAATTAGCGTATCTGATGACGGAGCACATTCTGTATCAGATCGAGAAAGCCGCAGAGCGGGAGCAGTGTGAGCTGACGGATTATGCTTCAACGATCATGTTTGTGTGTGCGGATAAGCTGACAGGCTTTGCTGTATGCTTTAATTTAGGCGATGGCAGAGTGCTGATGGCGGACAACCGAGGTGAATCGCTGACGGAGCTGAGAAGCTATCGTTCGGAGGCAGGGTGCTGTCAGACGACCACACAGGAGGCATACCGCTTTGTAAAGGCGGGCAGGCTGGAGCTGAGGGCAGGAGAATCCCTGATGCTGTGTACGGACGGTTTTGCAGAGGCTTTGCGTGATGAAAACATACAGAAGGCATTGAAGTCATATATTAACAATGAGAATGATAACGGATTGAAGGAAATGCTCAGAGAAAAGCAGCTGTGTGATGATTATACCTGTGCGATTCTGATGAGGCAGATTCCGGAAGGAGCAGGAACATGAAATACAGCAGAGAGTATCTGGAGGAGGGCAGGGAACTGTACCTTTCTCCGCACCGCAGCGGTGACGGAACAGATCAATATATCATCAAGGGTGTTGTCGGCGAAGGCGGGTCTGCTGTCTGCTATGATGCCGTGAGGCTCCGGAACGGCGGAATGGAAACAGGCAGACTAAAGGAATTCTATCCTGCCGAAAGAGAAGAAGATCGGTTATATGAGGGTGATAATACACCCTATTATTCTCTGATACGGCTTGCCGACGGCAGACTGATCGCAGGGCGCGGAACGGAAAGAAGCTTTGGCGGAATGTGCAGTGATTTCGCGGATTCTTATCGTATTCTGAATGAGATCATCGCTTCGGATAAGCACAATGAGGTGCTGAACAGCTATATTCCTTATGGAGAGGTGCTGTATGCCAGCCGGAGCCATTATGCACAGGCAGACACCGGCGAAGAGGTGCAGTCAACGGTCTATGTGTGGTCGGCGGGTATCAGCGGAGAAGGATATGATGTATATCTTGACAGGATCCGGAAAAACCCTGCCGATAATCCCGACCTTGCCGTATATGAGATTCTCCGTACCGTGCGTATGCTGTGTGACTGTATGTATTCGATGCACTGTGCGGGTCTTGTCCATCTGGATATCAAGCCCTCCAATATTTTTATCCCCTCTTATGCACAGCGGCAGTTCGGCGCGGGGAGCATCTCGCTGGTGGATATCAATTCCATTCATTATGTGAACAGCCGGATTCCCGTCAGGCTGAACTCCGACGGCTTCAGCGCCCCCGAAACACGCAGGGGCGGTGCAGATGAAAGAGCCGATCTGTATTCTGTCGGCGCGATACTGTTTTATGCACTGGTCGTGAGTAAATCTGTGCCGGACGGATTGTATCGCGATGAGCTGTATCATGAGCTGCCGTATCTGCTTCAAAGCTCCGAGCTGTTGAGAAATGCGGGCGCAGGCTCTGACGGTCTGTTCCTGAAAGGTCTGCTTGATGTGCTGATGAAGTGTCTTGCGCCCAACAGGGAGCGCCGCTACAGCGATACCGGCTTGCTGCTCAAGGATATGGATAAGCTTCTGAAACGGGCTTTTGGTTATTCGCCGGAGGTGCAGATGTACATACAGCAGCAGTCCGGCCGAGCCGACAGCTCCCGAAAAAATGTGAGCAAGGACGTTAACGATGCGACGATCGTGATACAGAAGCTGCTGTATGACCACCCGCTCTATCAGCATCTTGACGATGAGATCATCAATGTGCTGGTGGTCGGCGCAGGAAAATACGGTCAGCGGTTCATTGACCTGAGCCTGCAGGTGTCGCAGATGAAGGATACCAGAGTAGCCATTGATGCGTTTTCGGACGACCCTGCGGCATATAAGGAGGCATATTTGCAGTTCAGACCTGCCGTGAGCGGGTTCGTCAATGTTGACGGTTCACTGGACGGCAGCGGCAAGGAATCCTACGGCTCGGTGGATTTCACTTCGGTTACGGACGAGGACGGTGCCTGCAAATGCTTTATCAAGCGTGAACCGGAACAGAATGCGGAGCTGGTGAAGCGTATAGTGGGTGAAGCCGCCGATATCGGCATACAATACGACTATGTGTTTGTCGCGCTGGGCGATTTTATGCTCAACCGCAGGATCGCCGCACTGCTGTATGATGCGGTGAATGCCGATGAAAACCACTGTACGGTGTGCTATATCAGCGACCGTCCCTACCACGACAAACGTACCAAAGGAAGGGCATATCTCTATCCGATCGATGTTACCGGAAAAATCACACTTGCCGATATCGACCCGCGTCTGGAGGAACGGGCATTCAACGTGCACAATTCATGGCTGAGTACGCTGAACATGGACTATAATGCAAGCCTTCTCAGATTCAGGAGCAAAAAGTATGACTATCATTCGTCTGTATCCTACGTGCTGTCGATTCCCTATAAGCTGCAAAGCGTAGGCATCAGCGAAAGCAATATAGAGCAGGCGGGGGAACGGTTCTATCGGGAGGTAGTGAGCCGTCTGGAGGAACAGAGCGAAGCGGGCAGTCGTGCACGTGAAACCCTGCTGGAGCTTGCCGCCCTTGAACACCGCCGCTGGGTGCTGGAAAAGGTGTGTGACGGCTGGCAGGCACCTATGAAGGGCGGAAAACTGGATTTTGCGGGCTGTATTACGGAGTGCGCGGTGCGAAATGAAGCCCGCAGGCTTCACCCTTGTATTTTGCGAAGTACCGCTGCCGCACCGCTGCGTTCGGCGGCATTTCAGGAGGACGGCAGAAAAAAGTGGGAAAGAACGGATATATTTTCAGAGCTTGATGAACTGGACGCCATGTCTGTCAAGCTGCATCAGACCATGAAGCAGCGCGCCGACAGGCTGCGCAGAGAGAACCCGCTGTATTGTGATGACATGGAGGCGATCCAGAAGCAGCTTGCCAGATTTCCCGACCCGATCATGCGGGCATTCGGGCAGTACCGCTTCTGCCTGCAAAATATCCTCGACGGCACAGAGAGCTACACGCGGCAGTATGACAGCTATCTGGAAGCCTTTCATGCTTCGCTTGCGCCCGTTCCCGCGCATATCAGAGAGGATATCAGGGAGAGAACGGCAAGGATCGGCAAGCTGTTTTTCCCGATCATAGAAGCCAATCTCTATCGGGATTACAAGGCAAACGATGAGGTGCTCATCAGGAAGATCCCGTTTATTATTGCCTATCGTCATATTGCATCGCTGACACTGGCATTTGAGGACGGCAGAGGGAGCGGTTATACCAATCATGCGGTATTTCCCACGGTTGCATCGGCAAGTGTGCTCTATCCGCAGAAAATCATTTATCTGTATTATTTCAGCCGTCAGACGGATGCCGCTATGCTGCTGGAGAAAATCAGGGGCGTGTTCCGCTATTTCAACAGCCGTCAGATGATGCTGTCGGCGGAGTTCACTGTGTGCTTTGACAGCACGGTGCAGAATGATGACCGCATTTATTTTGAAACCGCCTTTGAACAGCTCCGTCAGACACTGGTTCAGGCAGCCGGAGAAAAACAGGCAACGGCTTTTCCGGAACCGCTGTGCCGTTTCTCCTGCTGCGATGAACGCGAGGCGATGGAAATGCTTTCGGACTATCTCGGCAGCAAAAATGCTGCTGCCTATGACGGCAGTACCGCCTTGTTTGATTCGCCGCTGCTTACGGGAGAATTTGCCTATCGGGTCAGACAAAGCGGCATGGCATATTTTGAGTTTGACAGCAGCACCAAACGCTTTTCACAAGCCGTACACTGTGATTATCTGCGTTATCTTTGCGATGATTCCTTCATGAAGATCGCGGATATGTTTGCGCTGATCAATGCGTTTCACTATGCGCCGTCCATTCCCGAGCTGTCGGAGGAATACAAAGCACTCTGGAGCATTTACAGCGGCGCTTATATCAGCACAGACCAGGCCAGAAGGTTCGCAGTTACCCGATGGACAGACCTGTGTCAGAATCTTGCACAATATGAGGAAAGCTCCGGCGCGCGCATCACCGTCAGATTTGACGACCTTATGACCGCTCCCCAGACAGGCTACCGGTTTTATCTTCCCTCTTATGTGTATGAAAAGGCAGATGCCCTGCTGGACTGTCTGAAAAAATGTCAGTTGAGAAACTATGACAGAAGCCGTATTTCCGGCAGCGTTATTTCGCCGAGATCCACCGTCAGAAAATACAGCTCCGAGCTTTGCAAGCTGGAGCTTGTCTGTTCGGAACGGATCATGGAGCTGCTGAGTCCGCTGTTTCGTGACCCCCTTGCGTTTTTGCCGCTGTATGATCTGAAAGCGGAAAAAATCGAGGAAGAATTCTGCGAAAAGCTGTGTATACGCTATGAACGTATGGATGTCACAAGAATGCTCATCAGCTCCAAAAATGAAGCTGCCGTCAGCGGACAGTGTGCGGTGCTGCGGGAACTTGAAAATCACCGGTTTATCAGCGGATTGAAAACAGAAGCCGTGCCGGGCGATATAGCCGGCTGCATGGTCAGCTTTACATACGCTTCTCCGGGTATCAAGGGGATCCTGACGACCTCCGGAAAGCTGCTGGAGATCTATGCGTATTACCGTATCCTTGAAACAGGCTATTTCGATGATGTGATATGGAGCTGTGAGGTGGACTGGAACTGTGACACAAAGGACGGACTCATGCCCGTCAGAAATGAGTTTGATCTGGTGCTGACCAAAGGCTTCCGCAGCGTTCTGATAGAATGTAAGTCCGTCAAAAAGATGACGGAGGATTATTTCCTGAAATTCCACAGCCTTGCAACGCGCTTCGGTATCAGTGATATCCGGGTGCTGCTCGGCAACACCTACCGCAACGACAAGGAGTTCCTTGCCCAGAGCAACCGCAGTCAGATCAGCCGCGGCAACTCGCTGTCGATCATCACCGTTTCAGAGCCTGAGGACGTAGAAAACATTGCTGCGCTTCTTGTAGATATGATGAAAACCCCGCAGAGCTTTACCGACAATAACAAATTATTGGGAGGAAACTGATTATGTATGAACCCAAACCGATTGATACCTCTGATATAACGCTCCCTCCGGAGCTTCTTGCACTCCGTGAAGAAATCGCCGAAAATATTCATGATGTATGGGCAGCCTCCAGAATTTCCGAAGGCTGGGTCTACGGCGAAAAACGTGACAGCACCGCCAAAACCACCCCCTGTCTTGTCCCTTATAACGATCTTCCCGAGGAAGAAAAGGAATATGACAGAAACACCGCCTTTGAAACACTCAAAATGATCGTTAAACTTGGCTATACCATCACTAAAACACCATGATACAGCCCCCCTTTTTTTCAGAAAGGGGGGTATTTCGCTTTTTCCGCAGGGAGAAAAAAGCCGATGATCAGATATGGCAAATATTTGATGACAGCGGAAAAACTTTTGTGTTTTGAGTAAAATGAGGTCGGCGAATTGAATAGAGAGGAAAGATATTTACCATAAATGCTATGCAAAAAGTCTATTGACATTTCTGCACAATAAGTGGATAATGAAATATGCGGAACTATACTATATGGTGTATCGGTGTATTTCTGCAAAACGATATACCGCAGACAACACTTTTCAAGTGATGTCGTATGATGAGAGTGAGAAAGCATGAGAGTGATTACCGGCAGTGCAAGGGGCAGAAAGCTGACTGCTCCTGCCGGACTGGATGTCCGGCCTACAACAGATAATGTCAAGGAGTCTGTTTTCAGTATAATTCAGTTTTCTATAGAGGGCAGACGCTTTCTCGATGCCTTTGCAGGTTCGGGACAGATGGGGATCGAAGCACTCAGCCGCGGCGCAGAAGCGGCGGTGTTTCTCGATCATGCCGGAGTGCCGCTCAATTGTGTAAAAAAGAATCTTGAGGCGGCAGGCCTTGCCGACAGGGCACAGGTGCTAAGGACGGATACGCTTGCTTATCTTTCTTCGGCAGACGGACACTTTGATATCGTGTATTTAGACCCGCCCTACGGTACGGGTCTGCTTCAAAAAGCCTTACAGCTTTGTCCGCGGATGATGAATCCGGGAGGCATCATCCTTTGCGAACACCCCGCCGGAGAAAGTCTGCCCGATGAAGTCGGCGATTTTCTTCTGAAAAAGAATTATAAATACGGTAAGATCATTGTCACCGTATATTCTCATAAGGAAGTGGACGGAATATGAGTATTGCGATTTATCCCGGCAGCTTTGACCCCGTTACCATCGGGCACGTGGATATCATCAGACGTGCATCAAAGCTGTTTGACAAGCTCATTGTAGCGGTGCTTGTCAATATGGAGAAGCGTCCGTGGTTTACCATCGAGGAGCGCATCGACCTGCTCCGGAAATCAACGGAAGATATCGGCAATATCGAGGTTGCGGGCTTTGACGGTCTGCTGGTCGATTTTGCCAGACAGCAGAATGCCCGTGCCATCGTCAAGGGACTCAGAGCCGTGTCTGACTTTGAATATGAGTTCCAGATGGCACTTACCAATAATAAGCTTGACCCTGAGATCGAAACCCTGTTTCTCACGGCAAGCGCAGAGAATATGTATCTCAGCTCCAGTATTGTCAAACAGGTCGGCTTGCTCGGCGGGGAGATTGCTCCGTTTGTTCCCGCACCTGTGCACGATGAGATCTTATCCAGAATCAAACAAAGGAGAAGTTAAAATGAAATTGGAATTGTTGATAGACGAGCTTCAGGAAATCATAGACAGCGGCTTTACGATGCCCCTCAGCGGCGGCAAAATGGTGGTCAATACCGAGCGTATCAAAGAGATCATTGACGAGATGCGCACCAATATGCCGCAGGAGGTCAGACAAGCCAAGGAGGTTGCCGCAGACAGAAGCAAGATCCTCGCTATGGCAAAGGAAGAAGCCGAGGGCATTGTGCAGAAGGCAGAAGACAGAGCAAAGGCAATGCTGGATCATCATGATATTACCAAGAGAGCAAGCCAGCGGGCAGAAGAGATCATTGCTGATGCCAATGCCGAGGCATCTAAGATCAGAAACGATGCCAATGCCTATGATTCCAAGGTGAGGGGTTCTGCCAACGCGTATATCGACAGGATCATGAAAAAGGCTGATGAGGAGCTTTCTGCTAACCTTGCAGAGCTGAAAAAGACCAGACAAAGCCTGAAATCCTTCCAACAGCAGAATACAGGCTCACAGCAGAGAAAAACAAAGAAGCCTTCCAACTGATAACCAACAGCACGAAAAAGATTGTAACGGAAAAATGATTCATCGGCAGAACATACATAGATCGTCTGAAAGGATGCGAGCGCGGGTGATGATAATATGAGGAAAACGTTATCGAAGCTTTTGCTTTGCCTGTTTTTTGGTTTTGCGGCAGGACTGTTTTTGTCGTGCATTATGCTCCTGATCAATTCGGCAAGGGACAGCAGCCGCCTTTATAACGAGATGGAAGCGGTTGTCATCAGCGAGAATACGGATGACGACAAGAGCAAAAGCTATGAGCACATCGAGCAGACAGTGGCCGTGTCGGAGTCGGATTATTATTCCGATTCGGCAGTGAACTACGGTTTTACCGCCCTTGATACCGAGGCAAAACAGGAGCTTTATCTGAAGATTCAGGACAATATCTATGCGATCACTGATGAACCGGATTCCAACGGCAGATATCACACGGCAAGACTGCGCGTGAACGGTAGCAGGATCACCGAGTTTGATATCCGTGAGGTCGTCAACGCATTTCTCTATGATCGTCCGCAGGTATTCTGGATCGAGAACATGTATGGCTATGCCTATTCGGGCGATGATACCATTTTAGAGCTGTATTCGGTGATGTCAGCCGAGGAATGTGAAAAGCGTATAGAAAAATTCAACAGCAGGATGGAACAGATTCTTTCTTCGGTCGGTCCGGGACTTTCGGAATATGAGCGTGAAAAGCTTGTGCATGATCTGGTTCTGAAGAATTGCAGCTATAAGAAGGGTGTACAGTCGTCCGATGACGGCTGGGAATACTTTACCGCTTACGGTGCGCTGGTATCCGGCGAAAGCGTCTGTGAAGGATATGCCAAATCCATGCAGATCTTGCTCAGCAAGGTGGGGATTCCGTGCTATACCATTCGCGGAGAGGGCGAGAATGTTGCCCATATCTGGAATGTCGTATATCTCGGCGGCGAATGGTATCACCTTGACGCTACATGGGACGATAATGAAGATGCCATCTCGTATGAATACTTCAATATCAACAGTGAACAGCTTCTGAAAAACCATATCATCAGCGATGATATCAAAATTGTCAGGGAAGCATATAACAAGGGCGAGGTGACAGAGGCAGAAAAGTATAATTTCTTTGTGCCGATGTGTACCTCCAGGGTCATGAACTATTATAACTGTGAAGGCTGCCTGATCGAAAGGTTTGATACAGCGACAGATTCCGCTATGATCAGTCTGCTCATACGGCAGGCAAAATCGGGCGCGCAGTATGTGCCGGTGCGGTTTGGCTGCGAAATGAGCTATAATGACTACATGACGCAGCTCTTCTATGAGTCGCCCTATAAGTTCTATTACTATATTGACCATGCCAACGAACAGCTTGACGAGCAGCATCGCATCGACAAGCACAATGTTTCGGTGCTGAAAAATGAAGCTGCCATGACACTCCGTGTAAAGATCGCCTTTACAGCTGACACGGCAGAGGAATAAACCCGCTTTTTGCAGCAGAAGCAAACGGAACTCCCCGTATGCTTCTGCTGCCTTTTTTTGGCTTTGAGAAAATTACAGTTGAAAAGCATGAACAATAATGGTATAATAATACAGTTAATATGGCTTTGTATGTCTTTGCGGCATACGGAGAACCTGTTTTGCGGCTATAAATATTCACAATCTGTTGATTGATGACAGGAAAGGAAAGGATATAATGCTTAGAGAAAACAAATATCGTACACATTACTGCGGTGAACTGAGAGAGTCCGATATCGGAAAAAACGTCCGCGTTGCCGGCTGGATCGAGAATATCCGCGATCACGGCGGCGTTATGTTTCTTGACGTGCGCGACCATTACGGCATCGTACAGGTGGTTGTCCATGATGATGCGATCTTGGCACAGATCAATAAGGAGTGTACCGTTACCGTCAGCGGCAGTGTTACCAAGCGTGATGAGGATACCGTCAATCCGAAGCTTGCTACCGGTACAGTAGAAATTCATTCCGATAATATTACCGTGCTCGGCAAGTCTATGCAGAATCTTCCGTTTGAGATACAGACCTCCACAGAAGTCAAGGAAGATGTCAGACTGAAATACCGTTTTCTGGATCTGCGCAACCGAAAGGTTCACAATAATATTGTGATGCGCGCACAGCTCATTTCCTTCCTCAGAAACAAAATGACAGAAATGGGCTTTTTAGAGATACAGACCCCGATCCTCTCCTGCTCATCACCGGAGGGTGCAAGAGATTATCTCATTCCCAGCCGCAAGCACAAGGGAATGTTCTATGCTCTGCCGCAGGCTCCCCAGATCTTCAAGCAGCTTCTGATGGTATCGGGCTTTGACAAGTACTTCCAGATCGCACCCTGTTTCCGCGATGAAGATGCACGTGCCGACCGTTCACCCGGCGAATTCTATCAGCTTGACTTCGAGATGGCTTTTGCCGAGCAGGACGATGTATTTGCCGCTGCCGAAGAGGTACTCTACGCAGCGTTTACCAAGTTCTCTGATAAAGAGGTTTCCAAGCCGCCGTTCAGAAGAATTCCCTTTGCAGAGGCGATGCTGACCTACGGTTCAGACAAGCCCGATCTGCGAAATCCCCTGCTCATTAAGGATATCAGCCCCATGTTTGAGGAAACGGATTTTGCACCCTTCCGAAAGAAAACCGTAAGAAGCATCAATGTGCCGGATGCGGCTGCTCAGTCCAAGAAATGGTTCAAAAGCATGGAGGAATTTGCACTTTCCATCGGCATGAAGGGTCTGGGCTACGTCAAGGTCAGAGAGGATCTCACCTTTGACGGACCTATCGACAAATTCCTCAAGGAGGGCGACAGAGAAAAGCTGATCGAGATCAACGGCTCCAAAGCGGGCGATGTGATCTACTTTATCGCCGACAGCAAGGACGCTGCTCCGAAATTAGCCGGACAGATCCGCACCGAGGTTGCTAAGCGTCTTGATCTGATCGACACCTCGCGCTTTGAGCTTTGCTTCATTACTGATTTCCCCATGTATGAGCT
>CACYDW010000023.1 GCA_902773325.1 uncultured Ruminococcus sp. | reverse complement strand
ACGACATTATTTTTTATACTTTGATGAATCATAGGCTGATTGTGGGGGCTTTCCGGTCGCCCCCCACACCCCTTCGGACATCACTCTAAGTAAGAATATTTTTGTCGCCTGCTATATTTCTAATGCCGCGGCAATAAGGTTTTACCGCTCATAAAGCGGAACGCGATGTCGACAGCGGAGGCACTCCGCCGCGGCAATGAGGTTTTACCGCTTATAAAGCGGAACGCGATGTCGACAGCGGAGGCACCCCGCCGCGGCAATAAGGTTTTACCGCTTATAATGCGGAATGCGATGTCGACATCTACGTGGGTTATACGGAATACGGCTCCACAAGATGCCAGAGGGGTTCTTCTGCTACCACGACAGCCTCAATACCATCTTCGGTATATTCCTCCGAACGCAGTGCTCCGGCTTTTCGCATGGCTGCAAGCAGTGAAGCTTTGTCAAAGGGCACAAGAAGATGGAATTTTTTCAGCTTTCGGGGAAGATTGTTCTCTATGGTTTGCAGCAGCTCCTCAATACCTGCGCCGCTTTTGGCTGAGATCCTTACGCAGCCGTTTGTATTCGGCAGGTCATCGGGATTCTGCACTAAATCGCATTTGTTGAATACCGTAATGATTGGTCTGTCGCCGCACCCAAGCTCGCTGAGAAGCTGCTCGGTAACATCAAGATGCAGCTTGTATTCCTCGCAGGACGCGTCACATAAATTCAATATCACATCGGCAAGCGATGCTTCCTCCAGCGTGGATTTGAAGGCTTCTACCAGATGATGCGGCAGCCGGCGGACAAGTCCTACGGTGTCGATCAGCATGACTGTCACACCACCGGGCAGCTTCAGCGCACGTGAGGTCGTTTCAAGCGTGGCAAACAGCTTATCCTCCGACAGCACCCCCGCCTGTGTGAGCGTATTCATCAATGTGGATTTTCCCGCGTTGGTATAGCCGACGATCGCCACCGTAATAATGCCGTCCTTCTTGCGGCGGGTTCTGAGCTGGTCACGGTGCTGTTCCATGGAAACCAGCATATTCCTCAGAAACTCCATGCGCCGTCTGATATGACGACGGTCGGTTTCAAGCTTCGTTTCGCCCGGCCCTCTCGTTCCTACACCGCCGCCAAGACGGGACATTTCTATGCCCTTGCCGGTCAGGCGGTTGTTCATATATTTGAGTTGGGCAAGCTCGACCTGCAGCTTTCCTTCGTTTGTTTTTGCCCTGAGAGCAAAAATATCCAGTATCAGCATCGTTCTGTCTATGGTACGTGTGTTGGTGATCTCTTCTATATTTCTGAGCTGACCCGGTGTCAGCTCGGTATCAAAAACGATAAAATCAATTTCCTGCTGTGAGCAGTATTCCGCGATCTCCGCGATCCTGCCCGCACCTACACAGGTTTTTCCGTCAGGATGCTCACGCTTCTGCATGAAGGTGATCACCGGCTCAGCTCCGGCACTCTTTACAAGCTCCTTCAGCTCGTCCATAGATGCCTCTGCATCATATTCTCCCGTATCCAGACCAACAAGAAGCGCTCTCTGAAGCTTTTCGGCAGTTTCATGTAATTCCATTGAATCGATTTCCTCCATATTGTCAGTAATGTATGTATCAGGATCATACGTTTTTACAAATAACCAATTTTATCATAACATAAAATGTCGAAATAATAAAGAGAAAATATTGTTATTGCATAAAAAATGTGCTAAAATGATAGAAACAAACAACGGAGGCATTCAGAAATGACAAAGGATTCGGAACTGCTTGTATCTGATATTTCACAGATGTTCGACCGGCTTTTCCGGCTCGGACTCTGGAGTACACTTCAAAATACCGGTATACGTCTCAAGCCCTGTAAAGGAGAGCTTGTCTATGTGAAATTGTTCAGCAAGCCGCCCATATATGAGCTTGGCTTGTTTTTCAGCGACAGCAACGGAGAAGCAGTTATGCCCACCCCCGCCGATCTCGTCAGAGGCAATGTCCCCCCCGGCATACCGGACGGTTTTGTGGGAATGATGTACAACAATAGCAGCGATAATTTGGTTGAATTAGTTGAACTAATAGAAATGTCCGGCGGCAGTTACATAGAGATCACCGAAAATGAAAAGCTTGTTTTCATATACAAGATCATGCAGCTTCTTTACACTTCGGCGGCTCTTTATAACCGTCAGAAGGGCTATAATACCTTTATCGGAGTGGAACAGGCAAACAAAGATGTCACGATCATTTACGGCAGCGGCAAGGAAGCGTGCGCCTTTCCAAATAAGCCTCAATATGCCGGAGAGAAACCGGAAAAATCACTTACTGCGGAGGAACTCCATGCTCTTACAGAAAAGCTCCGCGCTCTGTTTGAAAAGCAATACGGGACTATGGAGGAAACAGAACATACCGATGCACACACGCCGCTCATCTATAAGATTTCGGTATCACTGGAAGCCGGATGCTACCGCCATATCGTCATTGACGCAGATGCAACGCTTTTTGAGCTGCACCGCGCAATAATCAGTGCCTTTTCATTCGAAGACAACCACGCACACGCATTCTTTATGACGAATCAGGCATGGGACGACCGCGATGCCTACTTTTGTGATATGATCGAAGAGGAGGAACTGTACACCACAGAGCATACGGTGCATCAGACGCTCCGGGAAGGACAGAAGTTTCTGTATATCTTTGATTTCGGTGACGAATGGAGGTTTCACTGTAAGGTGCTCTCCGTCAAGGAGGGTACGTGCGGCAAGGCAAGAGTGGTCAGATCGGTAGGTGAATCGCCCGAGCAATACGGTTTCTCAGACGACTTTTTTATATTTGACGAGGACTTTGATTGATTTTTCCATATATATTATTGTTCTAAATTTTATTATCGGAGGTAGGATTCTATGAACAAGGAATACGATGTATTGATTGTCGGCTCAGGTGCAGCAGGGCTGTATGCCGCCCTCAATTTTCCCGAAAACGTGAGGGTACTGATGATTGCAAAGAGAGAGCTGACGCTGTCCAATTCTTCACTGGCTCAGGGCGGTGTTGCCGCTGTACTCGACAAGAGCAACGATAACTTCAAGCTGCACATTGCCGATACGCTCATTGCAGGCAAATATAAAAACAACCTTGACGCTATTGAGGTACTGGTATCGGAGGGTCCCGATGACGTATTGAAGCTCAAGGAAATGGGTGTTGCCTTTGACCTCGATTCTAACGGCAAGCTCCAGATGACCCTTGAAGCAGGTCACTCCCGCCACAGGATCGTGCACCATAAGGATTCCACCGGCAGAGCCATCGTAGATGTTCTCATCGAAAAGGTAAAGCAGCACAAAAACGTGGACATCTATGACAATACCCTGCTCTACAAGCTCGAAAACAACGGCAGGGGTTTTGAAGCCGGCATGATACTCAGTGACGGCAGCTCCAGAGTGGTTGCCGCACATTACTGTATCATAGCAAGCGGCGGTATCGGCAGAGTCTATCAGTATACCACCAACTCGGCTATTGCAACAGGTGACGGCATTACACTTGCCTATCTTCTCGGTGCAAGGATCAAGCACCTCAGCCGCATTCAGTTCCACCCCACCGCCTTCGCCGCAGAAAACGACCGCGAACGTTTCCTCATCAGTGAGGCAGTAAGAGGGGAAGGTGCGGTGCTGCTCAATTGTGACGGCGAACGCTTCGCGCACAACTATGATGAACGCGGAGAGCTTGCTCCCAGAGATGTGGTTTCCAATGCCATTATTCTGGAATCCCGCAAAAAGGGCAACGAAAAATTCTATCTGGATATCACCGCCAAAGACCCTGAATTTGTAAAGAACCGTTTCCCGATGATCTATGAAAGATGCCTTGACGAGGGCATTGATATCACAAAGCAATGGATACCCGTATTCCCGTGTCAGCACTATCTGATGGGCGGCATTGATGTGGATCTTCACGCCAGAACCAGTGTGGACAGGCTGT
>CACYDW010000022.1 GCA_902773325.1 uncultured Ruminococcus sp. | reverse complement strand
GGCTATGACAATGGCTGACCGTATCGTTGTTATGAAGGACGGTTTCATTCAGCAGGTTGATACTCCTCAGAATCTTTATGAGAGACCTTGTAACCAGTTCGTTGCCGGATTCATGGGTACTCCCCAGATGAACTTCATCGACTCTACTATCGTAAGAGCCGGCGATGATTACGGTATCCAGTTTGGTAATAACGTTATTCCGCTGCCCGAGTCGAAGAACAAGAAGAATATCCTTTCTCACTTTGTAGGCAAAGAGGTCGTTCTTGGTATCCGTCCTGAGGACGTACATGATGAGCCTGAATTCCTCGATAAGTCAGAGGAAAGCATCATCGAAGCCCAGGTTGAGATCACAGAGCTTATGGGTAACGAAATTTATCTGTACCTCAGCATCGAAGGCAATTCTGCTATCGCTCGTGTTGACCCCTCATCCACCGCAGAGTCCGGCGAAACAATTGAAGTCGCATTTGACGTTGAGAAGATCCATATCTTCGATAAGGAATCAGAGAGAACCATCACGAACTGATTTTTCATTCAGATTATAAGGGATTTATACTATCTCTCCGAAAGCGGTTTGGTTTGTAGGAATTACAAACCAAACCGCTTTTTTTACAATATACAGACCTGAATTCAGATTCTTGCAGGTAATGATACGGGGCTGCCGCACTGCGTTTATTTACGCTTGTGCGACAGCCCCTGCATTTTGCATCATCGGAAATATACATTCCCGAACACAAAATGGTTTTCATTCCCTATAGGCTTATTTCGCTCTTTTGGCAATGATCTGAGCCATTTCTCCGACATTTTTCATCGAAGCGATCTCGCCCATTCTGAATTTCATTTTGAACTCGCGTTCAACAGCAGAAATCAGTGTGATATGCTCCAGACTGTCCCAATCCTCAATATCATTGGCGGTTGTTTTGGGGTTGACCGTGATCGTATCATCGTCAAACACATCACGAAACACCTTGTTGAGCCTGCTGAAAATCTCTTTCATATCCATAGTTAATTCTCCTTTTTATCATTGTTGGATAGAGGAATTATCCTCCACCTTTATCACATGGTTCTGTATCTCATAAGATGCCGTATCGAGTGTCCAGACTGTATTGCCGTCAGCATCTTCGCTAAGTTTAGCAAAACCGAATCGCTCGAACAGATCACGCACCATTCCATTTTTTGCAGTGGGATAATAATATCCTTTTATGGTCGTGATTCCCTGTTCCCTGCACCGTTCCACCAGACGGTCCAGCATGGCAAGCTCCATATCGCGCTTCAGAACACGGCAGCTCATGATCCAGAGGTCGATGTCGAGAGCATCGCCGTTTTTGTGTCCGATAACAACCGATACAACACCGTTATCTCCGAATTTATCGATCAGCTTGCCATAAAGCCTGATATAATCGCCGCTCTCAAACACCTCCTCCATTTCGGTAGGTGTATAACGCTTGGTGGTTACATTAAACTGATTGCTCTTATTGGTAAGCTGGGTAATTCTCTGGAGATAGATCGGGATAAAATCATCGATCACCGCCGTCATATTCAGGCTGAGCAGATATTCGGTATAGTCGGCAAACGATGCCTGCTGTGCGCGGCGCTCGGCATTTGCCTTATACATCGAATTGCGTTTCAGGTCGTCCTCGCTGAAATTCGTCACCTCAAAATAGCCGCTGCGGTCAAGAGTAGTGATATAGTTTTCTACGCTGTCCATCACCGGCGCACACACACCCGGAAGCTGTGCCTGTACGATCGCACGTTCTGCCGGATTATCGTCAACAAAAACGATCGCGTCAGTAAAGATATTCAGTTCGGAGGCAATTTCGGCAATATTCCTGTCCTTGTTTTCCCAGTTTGCCTTGATAATGATGAAGTCATCGGGTTTCAAGGCTCCTTCGGGGTGATTCAGACCGGCGATTGCGTTTTCATGGTCATTCTTGGAACAAACTGTCAGAATGATTCCCAGTGCTTTGAGCGACTTGATGTAGGTCTGGAACTCATAATAGGACTGCGAAACACCTGTTTCCTGTCCGATCTGGATACCGTCTACACCGTCATCTCCAACCACACCGCCCCAGAGCGTATTATCAAGATCCAATGCAAGTGCCTTCTTGTTTCTGCCAAAAACCGACTTGATGATATTGGCAAGATTGAAGGAGAATTCCGGAATCGCTTCTACGCACATCGCATACTTATACATATTCCAATAGGACGGATTGCTCCATTCCTTCAAGCCATAAGATGCCGAAATAAAATTGATGTCATTGATGTAAAAGCCCTCTGTTTTCCGGGCATATTCATAAAACCGTTCATTCAGGCGCGTTACGAAATTGGAACGTCCTCTGTAATCGCTGCAGTCACGGTTGCCCATAATGCGGTAGTAAGGCATCTCAAAGTTATTCTGAATGATCGGACAATGGTGGGTTTCTGTTATCTTCTGCCACATCTGCTCGAATTTCGTATACTCCTCATTCAGCAGACCGTCAACGGCTTCCATGCTGTCAGACGGTACAGGAAAATTGGTAATGTTGCGGTTGGTGGTATGAATAAACACAATATCGGGCTTGAAGTTCAGAAGCTCTTCTCCCGGAAACATCGCATCCTGCCAGTAGCGGGCATATTCAGACTGATAAAACTCCGCTTCAATACCGTGATTCAAAAGGAACAGCTCCAGATACACCACAATATCATTAGTAGTAGAACCACCCAGAACAGCAATTCTCTTTTTGAGCCTTTTTGTTCCGTCTGCCATCAGTGTCTTTTTGATGGACTTTCTCTTCTTCATAATATATTCCGTGTCAAACGGATATTCAAGCTCTGTCATATCACTACTTCTCCTTATTCTTCTGCGCCGTCAACAATGGTTTCTCCCTTTGCCTGAGCAATCAGGTTGGGGAGGTTATCGGCATTGTCGCCGAATGCCGAGTAGGTTACCATTGTGAAAAGAACATCTGTAACGTTCTTGTTCTCAATAAAATCAACCAGATTGAGATTGAAATACCTCATGTCTACCACATAGATTTCTTCAAAGGAACCAAAGTAATAACCAATCTCGGCATTTCCGTAGCTGTCCTTGACGACAAGCAGCTTTCTGCCGTTCTTGACACCTGTCTTGACCTTCACAATCTGCTCATCGCCGCCCATAAAGGTCAGATATGCGTTTGACTGCGGATCTCCCACGCCAAGGAAGAAATTGCCGCTCCAATCATAATTGAACGAGGTATCATAATAATAGGCGGTAACCTGATCGTAATTCTCCGGAACATAATAATCGAAGTCCTCGGGGTCATTCTTGATGCGGATATCCCCGCCTGAGAACGCATACATCGTACCGACAAAACCGTTGATCGTGTTTTTGGTATAGGTGCTGAGATCCTTGAATTCCACACCCGCTGCCTCTGCAAAGGTCTGTGCGGCATAGTATGCACCGAGAGATGTCCAGTGGTGGTCTGTACGCAGATAGATATTTTCTGTCGTATGCTGTGCAAGAACAGAGTCAATATCTACCGTCGTAATGCCGCTGTCAAGGCGCGATGCAATATCGTCAAAGAATTCCTTCTGATTCGCTGTAAAGCCCGCATAGTTGGCAGGTGTGTAGTATTCGCTGGCGAGGGGGGCGATCATCGAATACATTTTTATACTGCTGTCAAGCTGGCTGCGCAGGTCGTTAAGAGCTGCAACGTATATATTGCCGCTGCCGCCGCCAAAAAGCTCCAGCGCGCGCCAATGATTATCCTGATTCACAACAGCGATACCGTTTTCTACGGTATATTCTGCGTCCTCCTGCGTATAATCGCGGGAATCATTCGATGATTCTTCCGCAGTGCTGTTCTCGGAGGGCGTGTCAGATGATGAACCGGAGGAGGATTCTGTCTTACCGGTTGCCGGTTTGGAGTTCTGGGGATGACTTGGCTTTTTATTCTTGTCTACAACTGTAGCAGGGCCGATGATCGTAACGGTGTTTTCTGTTTTGATACCAAACAGGCTCTTAAAACCGTTGCCTGCGGTTTTGAAGTCATCGCGATAGGGTGCCGTATCGGTAAACCACTGATTCACACCGCCGGTAAAAGCACCGTTGAAGTAGGTTTCAAACGAAAATGACGGGAACTCCGCCAACTTTCTTTTTTCAATATAAGAAACATCAGAACGGGGAAATACCCAGTTGAAGATCACCATAAAGGCAAACACCGGCAGCATGATCAGAATGGAAAGCACCGAAGAAAAATGTCTGATCTGTGAGCGCTTGATTTTATTGAAGGGCTTTTTTCCCTGTGAAGCTTGCGGACTTGCCGATGAAGCTTTTGAAGCAGATTTGTTTTCCATACGATCCCTCCTCCGTCAGAATCTGAAATAAAGGAACGGATTGTTGGTTGAATCAACCAACAAAATACTCGACATGATCAATAGGAACATACATAATGCTGTAGCCAGCATTTTGCCTGTGAGATAGACCTTGTTGTTGCCCCACTCGAAGAAAAAGTGCTTGATTTTGGGCAGTACCGGCATGGATACAAGTATTGCAAAGGCAAGCAGAAAGACGTTATTTACCAGCGAGCTCCACGTTACTGCGTCCGCTAAGGCACTTCCGTTTGTCAGCATACTGATACCCGAAATATTGAGGAAGAACTGTCCGAGCTGACCAAGGTCTGTGAAATAGAAGATTCCGAAGCCGATGATGATGATCAGCTTACTGTAGATATGCGTCAGAACCTTCGGCCATTTTTTCATGCGTTTCTTGCCGATCTTGGTTTCGATAAAGATAAAGATGCCGAAATACAGCCCCCAGAAGATGAAGTTCCATTCCGCACCGTGCCACATACCGGTGCAGAACCATACCAGAAAGAGGTTGAAATACTTTCTCGGTCTGCCGAAAACAGGCGCATAGAACAGATAATCCCTGAAGAACGAGCTGAGCGAAATATGCCATCTCTGCCAGAATTCACTGATCGTCTTGCAGATAAACGGATAATTGAAGTTCTCGTCAAAGCGGAAGCCGAAAATTCTGCCGAGTCCGATCGCCATATCGGAATATCCGCTGAAATCAAAGTAGACATAAAGCGAATAGGCAACGACGGTATACCATGTGCCAAGCACGGAAAGTGAAGAAATGTCATTCCCGAAGAACTGGGTGACGATCGCATACAGGTTATTGGCAATAATGACCTTTTTGGCAAGACCGATGATCATGCGCATAGAGCCTTCGCTGATATCGGCGGCTGTTGATTTACGCTTTGAGATCTGTTCCTCCACTACGCTGTAGCGGACGATCGGTCCTGCAATCAGTTGGGGGAACAATGACAGATACAGCAGAAACTTTCTGAAGGATTTCTGCGGTTCGACGGTTTCCCAATAGCAGTCAATCACGTAGGAGATCGCCTGAAAGGTAAAGAAGCTGATACCGATCGGCAGACCGATCTGCGGTACGGGAATCTGCGTATGGAAAAAGAAATTGAAATTTTCCACCAGAAAACCGGTATACTTGAATATGATCAGGAGCGCAATGTCCACAATAACGCCCACTGCTACTGCGGTTTTAGACTGCTTTTCTTTCCGATGCTTCCCGATATACTTTCCGACCGACCAGTTAAACCACGCACTGAACACAAGCAAAAAGACGCACAGCGGCTCTCCCCACGCATAAAAAATGAGTGAGAAAATAATCAATACAAGGTTTTTGTGTTTAAGCTTTTTGCACAAAAAATAGGCTAACAGACATGCGGGCAGAAAAGCGTAAAGAAAGAACAAATCTGCAAATACCATTATTTTTCTCCTTTATTTTTTACTTGATACTACTGAATTTTACTCCATAATTCGACTAATAGCAAGGCTGTACCTGCATTTTAAAAGTTACATTTTTGTAAAGCCCGCAAAAGTTACGCATGACTGTTAAAGCTGTTAGTTTTCTTTACGTGTCATGCCTGCCGTGTCCGCGGGGTGATGAAGGTCGATATAAGCGATCTCATGATGGGGCTTTTGCTCGTCCTCGGGCGGAAGCTGCATATAATCCCCGAAAATCATCGTCAGATATTGCTGATAGCCTGCCATGCACGGCATTTTTTCGCCTTCAAAGGTAACATAAGCAACACCGTTATAAATCTCTTTCGGATATTCCGGTATCATCCATTTGGGTCCGGAGCAAAGCTCGGTGACATAATGATTGTCCTCAAAGCTGTATTTTGATATCTGCTTTTCGGCATAACGCCATATTTTTCTGCGAACCCTCTGTCCTCTGAAAATACCGAGCAAAATCCGGCTGCCCAGACTGACAATACCGCCGTGCTTTTCCGGAACGACCTGTGCCAGAAACAAGGAGTAGATCATCGTCCAGAACAACTGCATTTTGCGTCTGAACCTGCCGTCGGGAGCAGCGTCAAGCGGAAATATATCCATCACCAGCCCGTGAGGAACATTGAGATTCGCCTGATTGGCTTTCACCAGCGTATAGTTTTTATCCACCAGCGTCGTAAAAATATTGCCCGTAAAGACCGTATCATTCGTGCGGAGCAGCTCAAAGCGCTCATTGCTTTCCTGTTCGTTCCACAAGACCGTCAGACGTTCGTAGTCCTGTCGGGGCAGCATGACGTCAATGTCATCGTCCCAAGGCACAAAGCCGCCGTTCCGCACTGCACCGATCAGACAGCCGCCGATCAGGTAAAAGGTCAGGTTGTTTCTTTCGCAGAAATCCCGGAAATAGACAAGCATATCCATTTGTTTGAGCTGAAGCTCCCTCAGCAGCTCCGGCGTTAACTCCACAAGCTCCATTCCGTACTCCCCTTTCCTGCCGGTTTGTCGGTACAGTTTCCGTCATACACCCTACACAAGCGCCGAAATATCCATATAAGGAACTAAAAGCCTATATTCATACCGCCGCAGACGAAGCAGTTACTTTGTCTGATGCTCAGGCTTCAGCAGCGGATTCAGCTTGATTTTAGCGATCCAGATAAACGGATACTCAAACGGTTTCAATGACAGTACGAACGTAACGATCACTGCGATCAGGATCATTTTATAGACACCGAAGCTTTCAAAGAACGGGAGCTTATACCAGCCGAACTCCTCTTCACAGAAATACAGGAATCTATGAATGATATATACTTGCAGTGTACGTGTACCGAAGCGTGTAAAGAACATTTTTGTCCGCGGTACCAATGTGAGAAATGCCGCACACAACACAACGGCAGCAATATAAAACAGCAGTCGGTTGACCCATTGGAGCGGCAGGTCTGTAAAAATCACCAGATTGGACTTTTTATAATTATAAGCGCACTCCAGAACTCTGGAGGCAATGAACCGATGGTTGAAGAATACAAATGCCAGCGCACCGATGAATACCAGCACGGACAAAAGCTGTGTCCATTTGTTGCGGAATTTGAAAAGCCACTCTTTTTTGAAATAAAATCCACAGAGGAATATAGGAAAGTGTGTGATGGCTCTGCACAGGCTCAGCAGTCCTCCGACCTTGGTATCATAGCCTACCAGCAAGCCGATCACAAACGCGCAGACGATCGCAACCGGAATTTTTACCTTAACCGTGTATGGCAGAATAATGTGCCACAGGATCATGCACATCAGATACCATAGTGCGGGCTGCGGCCACAAAAATCCGATATCCACTTTGTATCCCAGCACATAGATCTCAAAGATGGTCATAAAGACCTGTGCAAATATGTAATACATGATATAGGTAAACAGACGCTGGGTCTTTACACTGTGATCCTTTTGAATATAGCTTTTGGCAAAAAATCCCGAAATAAAGACAAAGCATGCCATGTGAAAGGTATTCAGCACTATCCAGATTGCCTTTGCCGTGTCATGGCTGTCCTGCATAGGTGAAACGGCATGTGCAATCACCACAAAAAGCATCAGGATAAATTTGGCATTATCAAAAAAATATTCTCTGCCCCGTTCATCGGTATAGCGGGGCAGTTTTTTGACCTTCTTCTGCGTTTTTCCCTTTTCCATTTTTCTTTCTCCCTGTGATCACGGTTTTTTCATACACGCAATCATTCGCCGATAGATTTCTGACAAACCGCCGCCGTACAAAACGCTCCAGCCCAGTGCTCTGAGCCTTGCGGTATCTAAATTCATATACAGCGTTGATAAATAGCCGTTGGCAGCAGCATCTTGTATGTCAAATCTCACACGAATCCCGGCAGTTTCCGCAAGCATTTCTGCCATCTCTGCGATGGAGCAATAGGTGCTTTCATCGGCAAGATTATAGGCAGACCCCGGTTCGCCGCCGAGCAGGATCGTCAGCACAGCCGTCACAGCATCGGCTGTATAAAGATAGCTGCGTTCGGTTTCACCCTTCGTCTTGAGTACAATATCCTGCTTTTCGAGAACACATCTGCCAAAATAGGCAAATATTCTGTTATCATCATAATCCACACCCGGACCGAAGGTCTGGGTCAGGCGCGCGACCACTGCCGGAACACCATACTCAGAGGCATAAGCACAGCACAAGGCTTCACACTGCTGCTTGCTGATCGGGTAACTGTTGCGGACATCCAGCGGCGACAATGCACCTGCATCGGTTTCGGTGACCTTGTGCCCCTTCTGCGGGTGTCCATAGGCTTCCATACTGGAAAGATAGACCATACCCTCGGATTTTTTGCTTTTAGCAAGCTCTAAAATGTTGAGAGTACCCTGAACAGCCGTCAGAATGGTTTCTACCGGCTGCTGAATAAATGCTTTGCTGGCGGTCTGGCTTGCACCGTGAATAATATAGTCCACCCTGCCGTCAATAGCGGGAAGCTCCTCCACTGTACCGACAAGCAATTGCAGGCTGCTGTCCTGCTCATATTCCGAGAATCTGACAGATGCCTTCCGGCGGTCACGTACCAGTGCCAGTACCGTCAGGTTCAGACCTCTTTTCTGATTGGCATACAGCAGCGCGTGAACGATCGTTGACCCGATCAGTCCGGTCGCACCCGTCACAAGAATAGTTTTATGGCTGAGTCTGTTCCAGTCGATAAAATCAACCGAACAGATATTCTGCATATCCTGCTGAAAAATCGTTTCCATAGCTCTTATTCATCTCCCGTACTGCCGGCAGCTTCATCCCCGCTGCGGTTCTCCGCATCATCAGAATTTCCGTCCGGATTCTCTGCATCATCTTCGCCGGATCTTTTGATAAGAAGCCTGACAGGCTTGAGAGCATCAAAGCTGAGCTGATGGTACATCCGATACATTTCCTCATCACGTGCGGCGATCTCGTCTGCATACTGCTGCGGAATCTGACCGAGAATGAACCAGTCGATAACGCGGTCGGCAGAATTGCTGTCTATAACGTCAAAATTCCGTTTGATGTATGCCTCTACCTTTTCAAACTCGAAGTCCTTATTTTTGATGGCGGTCAGAAGCTCATCAAAGGTATTGCAGACCTTTCCGGGTGCTGCAAGGCGGTAATCATGATGAAAACCGCGCGAGATCGAATACTGCATCTCATCAAAAGCAAAAAACAGCATTGGCTTGCGCATGAGCGAAAACTCATAGATACAGGACGAATAGTCTGTGATCAGCAGATCTGTAATATAGAAAAGATTGTTGATATCGGGATAGTCGGTTACATTGAGGAACTTATCGCTGTATGCTTCGATCGGAACCGGCTGACTGATCCACGGGTGCATTTTGAACAGCACCACATATTCATCGCCGCACAATTCATAGAGCTTCTCAAAATCGATGATCTCAAAGGGATAGTGTGCATCGGGGTGATTATTTCCCCTGAATGTCGGTGCAAACAGAATGACCTTTTTGCCCCTGCACATCGGAAATTCCTCATACAGCTCCCCGGTTTTTTCCTCACGATGAGTCTTGTTGAGATACTTATCCATGCGGGGCATACCTGTCGGCAAAACACGTTCGCTGTTAATGCCCCATGCCTCTGCAAAAACATGAGAAACCTGACGTGAGCCGCATGCGCCGTATGTATAGACGCGGTGTGCCAGAAACGGTGCTGAGGCGGCAAGATGTCCCCAGCGGCTGTAGCCGACTGCCTTGAAACCGATACCGGCGTGCCAGAGGTTGATGATCGTGGTATTTTGCAGGTCAAGCTTAACGTGTGTGAATGCCGGAACATAGTTATCGACAAAGATGATATTAGCCTTTGCCAGATTCTCTGCCAGTGCCCTCTGATGCTCCAGTCTTTCACGTTTATTATAGGTGGCAGGCATATCGGCTATCCACGCATATTCCAGTATAGTGTAGTCCTGATCAATGCCGCGCTCGGCAATGCGCTTCTGAACAGCTTTCAGGTTCGATGCCATATTATAGTTTGCTTCATAGAGAAACAGAACCGTATTCTTGTTGTTCCTGTATTTCTTGCGGTAATGGTCGTACATTTCCTGCAGCAGCTTGAAGGCATATTTGCGTTTCTTTGCCTTGAACTTTTTCTTCTGTGTCGACATGAATGTCGGTTTTTTCTTGGGAGCAGCGTAGATATCGGACATACCGGCATTTTTCGCATGCAGAATGTGCATGACAAACGGCAGGGTCTCCGCCCATTCCTTGACAAGGAATGTGACCGCATACGTTTTTCTTCTCGCTTTGCCGCTGTAAAGGAAATTGCGCGAACATTCCTGAAGCTTCAAAGCAAGCGGCACATCTGTTTCTGCGACGGCAAGAATGTTGTTTTCCTGACATACCACCATGGAATAGTTGCCCGTAGGAATACACCGTGCATTGCCGGGGTTCGTGACATTGAGAGAAAGCCTGTAAATATCACCGCTGATACGCTCCTGACGGAACACGGCTCTTGCCTGATAAACACCGTTCACGGCGTAAAAAACCAGCGGCTTCGTTTTGTCCGCTTCATCGGAAAACTCAACTCTCACATCAAAATAAGCGGTAACCCTCTCCCATTCAATGCCTATTACCGTAGCACTGAGCAGGCGGTTTTCAATGAGATTTTCCATCCGTATCATATCTTCTGTATTTTCCATATAGCACAATTGCCTCCCTTTATTTTTATCCTATCGGAGCTGTGCACCGCAGCCTGACCGGCGAGATCACTGCACTCAGAAATCCAACTGCTGATTCTCACGGGCATCGTAAAGAGCACGGAACGTATAGAAATCGTCCGGTGTTGTGATCTTCATATTCTCATAATTGCCGAGTATACAGTAGGTTTCATAGCCGTATTGGTGCATCAGTGTGCAGGAATCGATCATATTGGTAAAGCCCTCGGAGATCGCTCTGCGCTGTGCTGCAAGAATATCCTTCAGACGGAAGCTCTGGGGAGCCTTCGCAACATAGGAATGTGCACGGTCGGGAACCTGCTCCACCTTGTTGTCATCGTTGACCAGAACAAAGGTTTCCTTTGTCTTGACGCAGGTAATGGCAGAGCCGTGCTTCTTGACAGATTCAATATTGAGCGTCAGCTCCTCGGGTGTGATGAGGGGACGAACACCGTCATGAATCAGAACAATATCGTCATCGCTCTCGCGGATCTCTTCGGCTGCTTCCAGACCATTAAAGATCGAAAGCTGACCCGTAGCACCGCCGGGAACGATTTTTCTGATCTTATCCAGACGATACCGGAACTGCAGCTCTGACATATAGTCGATCCAGTCCTGAATACAAACCACAACGATCGCATCAATGTCCGGATGATTCTGAAATACCTCGATCGTATGAACAATGATAGGCTTTCCGTGAACCATCAGAAACTGCTTGGGTTTATCCTTCGAGTTCATGCGCGTACCGGAGCCGCCGGCAAAAATAACAGCTGTATTCATGATCAAACACTCCTGTTCATATTCAGATTTTTCCGATTATAGTTTATCATATCGCACAATAATAATCAATACAATATCAGACAAGACCATACCGCATTATGCAGCAGCTTACAGCACATCGGGAAGCGTTTTCTTTAAGCGGTTATAATTATAGATTCCCAGAAGAATGACAAATATCAGTTCCAAAAGGAAAATCAGGTTTTCATAATTCGGGTAAAAGTAGCCTTCAAAGAACCACTGATGGTAGAGCAGCGACTTACGGTAGCCGTTGACAAAGAATGTCATCGGGTTAAACAAAAGAATCTTTCTGAGCAGTACGGAATCGATCGTATAGGAGTCAAAGCACACACCCGAAAGCCAGAAAAAGCCCGACATGATCGTAGCGATCAGGCTCTCAAAGTCCTTGCTGAATGCACTCATCGGTGCAAGCGACCATGTCAGCGCAAGATAGAATAAAAACATCAGTGCCGCATAGCCGATCACCTGAATATTATAGAGGCTTGGCATATATCCCGTGCAGACAAGATAAATATATACCAGCGAGAAAAGAAAGATCTGCACATAAAATTTGGCAAGTGTTGTGTAGGTCATAATGGCAGACACGGGGAATGATATTTTATTGACAAACTGCCTGTTATCTCTCAGACACCGCGAACCTCTCGAAACGGTATCACTCATAAAGACCCACGGCAAAAAGCCGACCATCATAAATACAAAAAACGGAATACCGTGTTCAACACGTGTTGAACCGCCGCGAAGTCCTACGGAAAAAGCAAACCAGTAGACAAAAAGATTGAACAGCGGCTTCATGACTGCCCAGAAGGGTCCGATGACCGCGCCCTTATAGGTTTTCAGAAGGTCATCACGGGCAAGCATAAAGACCTGCTTGCCAAAGCCGTGATGCTCCTTCGGTATAGCAGCAAAAGCCTCCCCGATTCTTTGAAACAGATTTTTCTTCTTTTTCTTAATCGTTTCCCCCATTATCTCTACCTCCGACATCAGCCTCTGACGTATGCTTTGAGTTATTGATAACACTTTTTCTGACTTCTTCGATTTCTCTTTGTGCCGAGCCGTCCAGCTTTGCCTTCCACAGCGGCATCTTCACAAGTCCTACCATAGTACCCCATCCATAAGAAACGTGCAGCAAAAAGAATACGGCGGGCAGCAGCAGCATGGTAATATTGCGTTTTTGGCAGGGAATGACCGCTGCGACAGACATCACAACGGCGGCAAGAAAATAAACGCCCATCAATGCCGCAAACGGCACAAGCAGCCAGTATGCGCCGATGATACCGCCGAAAACTGCCATCACCACACAGCACAGCAGCGTAAACACAAACAAAAAGGGAATAAAATGATAGGACGACAGGCAGCCCATACATACCCCGAGCGTCAGTCCGACCCATTTTCCGTTTCCGTACTTTTGCTTCATCATGGACGACAGCGTACCTCTGATATACTGATAGGAAATAATACTCTCACTTTGCAGGATCTTGTAGCCCGCTTCTCTGATGCGGTAATGCAGCTCGTTATCCTCCGTTCTGCCGAGGTCGCGGTTAAAGCCGCCGACCTTCTCGAACACCTCGCGTCTGTATGCGCCGTGAAACACCGATGACACATACCGCTCCGTCTGCGTTTTCCTGCGATAGCCCGCCACAGAGCTGCCGAACATCGAGCTTTCGGCAAGAAACAGCATTTCCTTGAACGGAGTGGGACTTTCAATTTTATTGGGTCTTGCTCCGCCGCAGACATATTCGCCTCTTTCGATCAGTCTGACGTTCTGTTCTATGAAATCCGCAGGGATCTCCGCATGGGCATCGACTCGAATAATAATATCTCCTGCGGCATTCCTGATAGCGGTATTCCAACCGGAAGCCTGATTGCCGCGCTCATTATTGATCTTGTTTTCAAGGATCTTTATATCCATATAGTCAGATCGGTTTTCTTCACGAAAAGAACGGTAGATCTCAGCCGTCTGATCGGTCGAACAGCTGTCCACCAGCACAATTTCCGTAAGCTTATGGGAATAGGTCTGTGCCTTCACCTGACCGAGCAATCCGCCTATTACTTTTTCTTCGTTAAAGGCAATAATACAAAGTGATACAGTCATGAACCCATTATCTCCCATTCATACTATATTATCTGTATTATTATAGATTTTTATCATATCTTTGTCAATCAATTAGCCGCATTTTCGGAATGATGACCCTCATACGGCAGATTATCATAAAAATATTGTAGATATTTGTTAAGGAAAAAACCGTTTCTTCTGAACCTCCGGAATAAACCTCCGGAATACACAGATTTGAATTTGACTATTTCAAAAAGGAATGCTATAATGGTTGTGTTAATACAATTCATTTTCACAAATTGAAAGGAAGAATCATATGAATATCGTTTGTTTAGACCTCGAAGGTGTTCTTGTACCCGAAATATGGATCGCTTTTTCGGAAGCTACCAAAATCCCGGAACTGAAAAAAACGACCCGTGATGAACCCGATTACGCAAAGCTGATGCAGTATCGTATCGACATTCTCAAGGAGCACGGACTTGGTTTGAAGGAAATACAGGACGTTATTGCAACCATCGACCCCCTCCCCGGTGCAAAAGAGTTCCTCGATGAGCTGCGTTCTCTTACGCAGGTCATTATCATAAGCGATACCTTCACACAGTTTGCTTCTCCTCTCATGAAGAAGCTGGGCTGGCCTACGATCTTCTGCAATTCCCTTGTTGTTTCAGATACAGGTGAGGTCACGGGCATTAAAATGAGAGTGGAGAACTCCAAATACACTACTGTGAAGGCTTTGCAGTCTATCGGATACGACACCATTGCTTCCGGAGACAGCTACAACGACCTCGCTATGATCAAGGCAAGCAAGGCAGGCTTCCTCTTCAAGAGTACCGACAAGATCAAAGCAGACAACCCCGAGCTGCCCGCCTTTGAAACCTATGATGAGCTGCTCAATGCCATCAAAAAGAAACTGGACTGACACGTTTTTCATACATACGCACCAAACGGCTGCCGCGGTTATACCGTGACAGCCGTTTGTCTGATAACGGATTTTCATTATTCATTTTTCAAATTTCCGTTTTCAGTATTCATTTAGAAAATCCTGTCACGTTACTTAAGACTGAAAACTTAATATTTATAGTAGGCGACAAAAATATTCTTACTTAGAGTGATGTCCGAAGGGGTGTGGGGGCGACCGGAAAGCCCCCACAGTCAGCCTAT
>CACYDW010000021.1 GCA_902773325.1 uncultured Ruminococcus sp. | reverse complement strand
TTGGCGCCAGCCAAGCGGCGTCTTCCGCCTCGCTCTGCGAAATTTTCCGCTCAAATCTTTTTCGCCCTGTCTATCTGATATTAGTATCAACTCACACAAAAAGCTCTGCGGTGCTGCTGCCGCAGGGCTTTTTCAGTGAGTTGAACAGGAAAAACCGCCGCAGACCGATAAGCCTGCGGCGGTAAAAAGGGAGTGATACGAAAAAGTACTTATTTTTTGTTTTTCTTGGACTTGCCTTTTTCAGAAGCCTCTTCTTTAGCTTCTTCCTGAGCATCGTCCTCTTTTTTTTCTTCGGCAGCAGCTTCGATCTCAATGACAGACGTACAATGTGCACAGCGGGTAGCATTGATATCGACTTCGCTGAAGCAGAAAGGGCACTTTTTGGTAGTTGCTGCAGGAGCTTCCGCAGGCTTCTTTGCCACGCTCATAAGCTTGTTGATACCCTTAACAATGCAGAAGATAATGAGAGCCATGATAAGGAAGTTAATAACTGCGGATACGAAGTTGCCAATAGCGATAGGACCGACGTTGAGGGCACCGGTGACTTTTGAAAAGTCAAGCTCACCGTTTTCGTTGGTAAGATTCATGCCGGAAACAGTGGCTACGATCCAACTCACACCCGGCAGAATAACATCGTTACACAGAGAGCTGACAATAGATTGAAAAGCTCCGCCGATGATTACGCCGACAGCGAGGTCGAGCACGTTGCCTCTCATGACAAATTCCTTAAATTCGCTGACAAATTTTCCCATAGTGTTTACACCTTCTATATATTTTTTATACAAATATTATAACACCATAAGATTCATTCGTAAACTGTTTTTTTGAAAAATCTTTGTGAATTTTAGAACACTTTGTCGAAAAATAAAAAACATCAGATTCTGCTGCTGCAAGGGCTGGTATAGTCAGTAACCCATAATGCCGGCAATCGACTCATCATTGATGATCCAGTCTTTGACATCTGTCACGGTATAGTGATCTTTGGTATTGCGGATGATCACCTTGTCGATACCTGCATTGATAATCATTCTCTTGCACATGGAACAGGCAGAAGCATTTTCAACATAAGCACCTGTTCTGGCGTCTTTTCCGACAAGAAAGAGGGTTGCACCGATCATTCTGTCACGTGAGGCGTGAATGATCGCGTTTTGTTCCGCATGAACGGAGCGGCAAAGCTCATAGCGTTCTCCGCGTGGGATTCTGAGCGATTCCCGCACACAGACGTTCATATCCGTACAGTTTTTTCTTCCTCTGGGAGCACCAACATATCCCGTTGAAATAATCTGATCATTATTGACAATGATCGCACCGTAGTTTCTTCGCAGACAAGTACCCCGTTCCAGTACTGTTTCAGCAATATCGAGGTAGTAGTTGATTTTATCGGTTCTCATAGAAGCACCTCCGTTTGAAGTTATGTTCATTATAGAATATTTTCCGACTGTTTTCAATACGGTAATCAGTGAATTTCCATAGAACGAAATGGAGAGCAAAAAGAAAAAGCAGAACAAAGTTCTGCTTTTACAAGATTGACATAATATCATATATGAACAATATTGAATCATGTCGTAGCCCGAAAAATCAAGCGGATGCGTTGAGCTTGCGAGCCAGAGAAGACTTCTTTCTTGAAGCTGTGTTCTTCTTAAGGATACCCTTTGCAGCAGCCTGGTCAATCTTCTTGACAGCTACGCGAACAGCCTGCTCCTTGTCGGCAGCATTTGATTCAATAGCAGCGTTAGCCTTCTTGATGGTAGTCTTAAGATTGCTGTTAACGGCCTTGTTAGCGGCAGTTCTTGCAGCAGCGACCTTAACACGCTTTTTTGCAGACTTAATGTTTGGCATTATAACACCTCCTCACGCTTACACTTGCGTACAGCTTATGATATCATTATTCATCGAAAAATGCAAGGGTTTTTTGAAAAAATATTGAATAAATATTAAATAAAATACTATCCGTATATTTTACATAATGTCTAAAGCGGAAATAACTGAGAAAAGCAGACTGCATTCTCTTGATGCCGAACAATAGCATAGAGTGTTTCAGACAAAAGTGGTTGATATTTCAAAGAAATTATGATAGTATTGTTTGGGTAAAGAGAATATAAGGAGTGAGGAATTGTGGCTGAGTTTTCCGGCTGTGAAAGCTGTACCTACTATGTATACAATGAGGATTATGAGAGCTATGAGTGTATGGTGAGTCTTGATGAAGACGAATATGCCCGCTATCTGAGCGCAGGTACAAGAGCCTGCCCTTATTATAACAGAGATGACGAGTATAAAATCGTAAAAAAACAGGCGTAAAGGAGAAATAACATGAAGTATTTTTTTTATGTGCTCTGCGGTTGTATTATTGGAGTTGCCAATATTATTCCCGGTGTGAGCGGCGGAACAATGGCAGTTATTCTGAATGTTTACGATAAACTGATAGATGCATTTGTCGGGTTAAGAAAGCATTTCAAGGAGAGTATCAAGCTGCTGATTCCGATTGCTGTCGGTGCAGGGGCGGGAATACTGGGATTTGCAAAGCTGCTCAGCTTTTTGCTTGCAAGCTTTCCCATGCCAACGTTTTTCTTTTTTATCGGACTGATTGTTGGCAGCGTGCCGCTTGTAGCAAGGAAGGCACTGGAAACAAGATTCAGACCGATTTCTCTGATTCCGTTTGTGGTATTCTTTGGTATAATGATCACCTTTGCGTTTATCGGTGCGGGTGATAAAACGGCAGCATCTTCTCAGATGGAGCTGAATTTGTTCAACTGGCTTTATCTGTTCTTTGGTTCGGCGCTTGCGGCCATGAGCATGATCATACCCGGTGTGAGCGGCTCTATGGTGTTGATGATCCTGGGATTGTATTCCTACGTATTAAAAGCGGTAGCGGATTTGCTCAGTCATGATTTTTTAGGAAGCTGCATGATTCTTCTTCCGGCGGGACTTGGCATTGTTGTCGGTATCGTAGGAGGAGCAAAGCTCATGGATCTTTGCATCAAGAAGTATCCGCAGATGACGTTTTTCGGAATTATCGGACTGATGCTCGGCTCTGTTTTATCCGTTTATAATAATGCCGGTTTTGAATGGGGCACACAAGGCATTATTGCAATCGGAGCATTAGCAGTTGGTTTTGCCATATCGCTTCTGTTCGGCAGTGAAAAGCTCAAGGAGCGTTTTTCTGTAAAGCAGAAAATCTCAGATAGTTCCGAAAACAAACAGGAAAATGAAATAACAGACGAATAATAATGTACCGCTGCGGCAAATTTGCTCGTAGCGGTATTTTTTTACCCTATTACTACTTAAAAGTTTTTTTGCCTGATAATCTGTTGTCATACCGAACAAAAAGTGATATGATGGTTATGAAAAATAAACGGAAAAGAGGTAATAAAATGAAACTTATTCACTTATCTGATCTTCATATTGGTAAGCGGCTTTATGATTTTCCTCTTTTTGAGGATCAACGCTATATTTTTGCACAGGTGTATGACTGTATCAGGAGCAACCATATTGATGCGGTACTGATTGCCGGCGATATTTATGACAAGTCGCAGCCTACGGCGGAAGCTGTTGCGTTGTTCAATGAGCTTTTAGAGCAGCTCTCCGCACTTGGCAAGCCCGTTCTGATCATCAGCGGCAATCATGATTCCATCGAACGCGTATCCTGCGGAGCAAGACTCATGGAGAAGGGCGGTGTATATATTGCCCGCTGTCTGGAGGATTCCCTGAAACCTGTTACACTCACCGATGAATATGGGGAGATCAATATTTATATGCTGCCATTTCTGCGTCCTTCTGATGTCAATAATACCTATGAACAGTCCTTTAGTGATACGGAGGGTGCTGTTGCTTACATGATAGAAAAGATGCACGTTGACCCTTCCAAGCGTAATATCATCATGTCACACCAGACGATTGCGGGTGTTCTGCACCATGACCCCGAAATGGCAATCGGCGGAAGTGAATGTGTGCCCGCTTCCTTATATGATCGTGTGTTTGATTACACAGCAATGGGTCACATACACCGCAGACAGTCACTTGGTAACGGTACCGTACACTACTGCGGCACGCTTCTGCGCTATGCCATCGATGAGTCGGCACAGACCAAAACCATGACGGTGCTCACCCTTGCTGAAAAGGGAAGTGAACCTCAGCTTGATTTTCTTCCCCTGCATCCGCTCCGGAACATCAGAAAGGTAGAGGGCGGGTTCCATGAAATCCTCGAGAATCATGTTTCAGAAAAAACAGATGACTATGTTTATGTGGTTCTGACCGATGATTTTGAAGCGGATTCTGCGGCGCAGCAGCTTCGCAGTCTGTTTCCGCGTCTGATCAATGTGTCATACAAGCGGGCGGATATGGAGCATGATGCGCTGTTGGATGATGCGCGTCCCGTTTTCAACGACAAACGGTCGCCATTGGAGCTGTTTGAGGATTTTTATAGTGCGATGCACGGCAGGGGACTTACGGATTATCAGCGGGAGCTGATGCAGGATATAGTCAGAAAAGTTTGGGAGGGAGAAGAATGATACCGCTGCGGCTTACTATTTCGGGCTTTATGTCCTATTGCGAAGAAACCACACTGGATTTTACCAGGTTCGGCAAAAAAGGCTTATATCTCATTACTGGTGATACAGGTGCAGGTAAAACAACGATTTTTGATGCTATATCTTATGCACTGTTTGGAACTGCCAGCGGTGAACTGCGGGATAAAAAAGAGTTTCGCTGTCGCAGTGCCTCTCTTGACACACCGACCTTTGTCAAGCTGCTGTTTGAGTCCCAAGGAACGGTCTATCTGATCGAACGCCGTCCCGCACAGGAACGCAGATACAAAAAAGGCGATAAGACCACAACCGAAAGCGCGTCGGCTAAAATCACAACAATGGATGAAAACGGAAAGCCTGTCCGTACTGTTAAGTTGACCGAAGCGCTCATCAAGGAGATCATCGGAATCGACAGTGAAAAATTCAAGCAGCTTTCCATTATTGCACAGGGCGATTTCATGAAGGTACTGAACGCAAGCACCGAGAAGCGCAGGGAAATCTTGCGTCAGATTTTTGATACCTACCGTTATGAGAGGTTAGAAAATGAATTGAAGGCTGTTTCGGCTGAATATAAAGATCGTTATTCTCTGAAAAAGGCAGAGCTGTGCAGCAGAGTCAGCATGATCACCTGTGCTGAAAACAGCCGTTTTCAGTTGCTTGCTGATGAGATCAGACCGATGTATGAGGATAAAAAAACAGCGGGGGGAAGAACCGGTGTAGCCATTATTGAGTTTTCCCCGGTACTGTCCCTGCTTGAAAGCCTGATTGCCGAAGATGAGGAAACCATGCGGGCACTGTCCGAGGATAACCGAAAGTCGGACGAGCGGCTTTCGGTGCTTGCAAAAACGATCGGCGAAGAGAAACAGAAGGCACGTACCAAGCAGCTCTATGAAAACACAAAAAAGAAGCTGCACGAGGAAACAGAGCGACTTCCCTTGCTGCAAAAAGGTTTTGAGAGTGTCAGCGGAAACGAAGAAAAGGCTAATCAGTTGGTTGTGCAGAGTAAGCTGATTGCCGATAAGCTTACAGATTTTGAGAAACTGGAAGCCGCACAAACAGAATATGT
Source organism: uncultured Ruminococcus sp. (assembly GCA_902773325.1). GTDB lineage: Bacteria > Bacillota > Clostridia > Oscillospirales > Acutalibacteraceae > UBA1213. The sequence continues at coordinate 19,198 of CACYDW010000021.1, read as the reverse complement.
TCAGGCAGATCAAGACCGTCAGAAGCTCGTCCGATCAAGACAACAGTACGCTGATGAACATCAGCAGTGTATGCAGGAGCTTGACAAGGATAAAGAAGAATTACTGTCATTAAAAGACTGTGCTGCCGAGCTTGCCCAAAAGGTGCATGAGCAGCAGGAGCTTGAAAGACAGTTCCAGAGTGTTGTCAGACTGCACCGCATGGCAAAGGAACTTGCAGCACTTTTGGAGGATATTGCCGACAAGCAGCAGCAGTTCAAGAATAGTGAAAACGTTTATAAGCAAAGAAAGGATCGTTATGATCGGTATTTAGAGAGATTTCTCAACGAACAGGCGGGAATCATTGCCAATAGTCTTTCGGTTGGCGACCGCTGTCCTGTCTGCGGCAATATCATCACTTCTCCGGAGCATCTTGCGGGTACATCAGCCGAAGCTCCTTCCAAACAGATGGTCGACAAAGCCAGAACCGAAGCGGAAAAGGCTGCGGCAGATATGCAGAAAGCTGCCGGTGAAGCCCAGACCGCCGTTACAAAGCATCAGGCGCAAAAGAAGGCTGTTGACGAAGCCGCAATGGAGCTTTTTGAGGAAGCTCTTGAGGGAGAAGCTCTTGTCGAAGCTGTTATCGCACTCGGAAAAGAAAAACGCGCCGCAAAAAATGCGGCAGATACAGCGGTTGCAGTTTTGAAGGAACAGCAGACCAGAAAGGCTTCTCTTGAACAAAGTATTCCCGAACTGGAAAAATGTGTTACAGAGCTGCACGAAAAAATCGTTGATGCCGATAAGCAGACAGCACTGCTGCTTCAACGCAGGGAGGTACTCGAAGTAAAAATTGCCGAGTTGAAGGCGGCACTCCCGTTTGAAAGCAAAGCACAGGCAACTGCTAAGATCAATGCCTGCAACAGCGAAGCCAAGCAGCTGCGAAAGGCATTACAATCGGCGAAAAAGGCATTGGATGATTGTGTGGCAGCAACAGAGGCTGCCAAGAAGAGCATTGAAGAATTTGAAAAGCTGGATTTTACCCCCCGCGCGGACGTGGAAATGCTGGAGCGGGAAGAAGCAGAGGGCCGGAAGCATAAGACAGAGCTGACCGGAAAAATCGGTCGTGTGGGTGCCAGAATCACTGCCAACAAGAGTATACAGGATTACATCAGACAGAATGAAGGAGAGCTTAAAACGCTCAGTGACCAATATGCACAGGTCTATGATCTGGACTTAACTGCTTCCGGCGGTGTTACGGGAGCAGAAAAGCTTTCGTTTGAAACCTTCCTGCAGCAGATCTATTTCAAGAGTATTATTGCATACGCGAACCGCCGGCTTTATAAGATGAGCGGCGGAAAATATGACCTGCGCCTGTCTGAAAAGGCGCGCGACAACGTCAGCAAAAGCGGGCTTGATCTTGATGTGTATGATTATCGCAACAGAACGACACGACCTGTGAGTATGCTGTCGGGCGGAGAGTCGTTTCTGGGTTCCATGGCACTTGCACTGGGCTTTTCAGATGTTATTCAGTCGTCCATAGGCGGCATTCACCTTGATGCTATGTTCATTGACGAGGGATTCGGCACGCTTGACGAGCAGACACTGGAAGATGCTTTCAGGGTCTTTAACGATCTGAGTAATAACGGAAACTGCCTTGTGGGCATTATTTCTCATATTGAGGAACTAAAAGAACGTATTTCCGATCATATTGAGGTTACAAAGAATCAATTCGGCTGCAGCAATGCTGTGATCGTTAAAGAAAATACAGCCTATTAAAGAGTCGGCAAAAATATTACATTTTATAGTCTGGTTTTTTGCATAAAAACAGCGCGGTGCAGATATTTCTTCTGCACCGCGCTGTTTTTGGTGATTCCGCTGAATCGATCAGTATTCTGTCAGAGGGTCATATCTTACGCCGTTGTACTGCATTTCAAAATGAAGATGCGGACCTGTGGAATAGCCTGTAGAACCCACATAACCGATCAACTGTCCGGCAACGACCTCCTGACCGCTTTCTACCGTTACGCCGGATAAATGTCCGTAGATCGAAATCTTGCCGCCGCCATGGTCGATCATGACATAATTGCCGTACCCGCCGCCGCAGCCGCAGCTGTAATCCTTGCCGTAATCGTGTGTACATCCCGAGTTGGTGGAGAACACATATCCGTCATAGCAGGCGACAACCTTTGCGCCGTAAATACCGGCTCCCGCAATGTCCAGTGCGCCGTGATTCTTTGTTCCGCGCCATTCATCAAAGGTTGAAGTAAGATACGTATATCCGGGGCAGGGCCATACATATCCGCCGGAGGATTCCACTACGATCTCAGGCTCACTGCTGCCGGATTGATCATTTCCGCTGCCGTTTTGATTCCTGCGGGCAGCCTCCTCCTGCTGACGTCTGATGCGTTCCAGTCTTGCCTGTTCCGCCAGTTCCTTGTTATAGGCATCCAGAGCAGCCTCCAGCTCTTTCTGCATTTCTATAGAATCCTGTATCCCTTTTTCAAGCACATCTGCTTCTGTCATCAGTTCTTCGATCAGGCGGGTATTTTCCTCAGAAAGCTCATTGATTTGCTTTTTGTTGGTTTCGAGGGTCAGACGCTCCTGTTCTACGGCTTCTTTGTCCTCGCGAAGACTGCGCTGTTCTTCGGCGATGATCTCCATTTCTGCCTGAAGTGATTTGATCAGCTTGTCGTCATAGTCAGAAAGGCTTTTCATCATTTCGGCTTTGTCAATGAAGTCTGAAAAATCCTTTGCGCCAAGAATGATCTCAAGCGATGATACATCGCCCTCCAGATGGATGGAATGCAGCCGTTTGCGCAGAAGATCAAGTCTGTCCTGAATCTGTGACAGTCTGTCGTTGATCTGTGATTGTTTCTCAATGATACCGGAATTCAGTTCATCAATTACTTTTTCGCTTTCCTGAATCTGTTGACTGAGATCAGCGATCTGCTGCTGGAGCTGTTTGCTGTATTCCTGTTTTTCCTTGATTTCCTGATTTGTTTCCTCTAATTTCTGATTGTATCTTGAGGTTTGTTCCGCAAGCTCCGAACGCTGTCTTTCGTTTTCGTCCTTATCAAAAGTCGAGATATCGACCGATACTTCCGAGGATTCTTTGCTTTCGGAGGATTCGTCATCTTCTGCTGCAAATCCGTTTGATACACTGACAGAAGTCAGCAGCGCCGTAATACATAACATTGCTGCAAACGCTTTTCTTTTTTTACCAGCCAAGAATCTCTCCTCCTTCTTTTTTAAGGTATCTTGTTATAGAAACCGCACCGCCCAGAATACCGATCAGCATACCGATACACGTCATAGCAATCAACAAGGGCAGCCAGAGCTGTTCGATATCGTAAGTAGAATCCTTGATCATCGCGACAATACCGGATACAGCATTGCGAACGGGAGAGTAGAGGAGGATAATAGCGGCTGCGGCAGTCAATCCTGAGATCAGTCCGATCAGCATAGCTTCGATAATAAACGGTATTCTCACAAAGGCGTTGGTTGCACCTACGGATTTCATAATGCTGATTTCAAACCTTCTGGAATACATTGTCATTTTAATAGTGTTGGAAATAATAAACAACGTTACCACTGCCAATATCAGAACGACCCAAGTGCCGACAATGGAAACAAAATAGTTGAGCTTCGTCAGCTTGCCGGCAATATCACTGCGGTCACTGACTTTTTCGACCCCTTTGAGCTTTTTGAGCTGACTGACAGTTTTGCTGTAGGCGGAGAGATCTTTCAGTCGGACCTTATATTCATTTCCAAAGGGATTTTCATCGCCCTGCATAACTTCGTATATATCACTGCCAATAGAATCCTTATAAGTTTTCAGAACATCATCCCGCGAGCAGAAGCGATAGGATTCCACGTTGCTGATTTTACTGATTTCACTGCCAAGCCTGATAGAGTCCAGATCAGAGAAATCGGTTTTCAGGTAGACAGTGATTTCATTATCATCGCCGATCGAGGAGATGAGCTTGCTGACGTTGAGTGATACGACCAATGCTGTTCCGGTAATAATCAGGCAGGATACCAAAACAACTATAGAAGCGAGTGACATCATTCTGTTGTTCCAGATATTCCGGATACCCTCTTTTATCAGATAGCCGCAGCTTGAGAGCTTCATGATTCTTTTTCCTCCGTTTTTTCAGAATTTGTATCAGCAGATGCAGAACTGTCGGAATCGGGGGCATTATCATTGCTGACAGACGCATCATTTTCACCCGCTGCATCAGGAGCCGGAGAAGGATTAAACTGCGTGTAGATTTTTTTGTCCTCTGTGACCACACCGTCCTCAATGCGGATAATGCGTCCTCCGAACTGCTGAACGAGGTCATGGTCATGGGTAACGATCAATACGGTTGTACCGTTTTTGTTAATATCGGAGAGCAGCTTCATGATGTCGAAAGAGCGTTCCGGGTCGATATTACCGGTAGGTTCGTCTGCAACGATTATTTCGGGCTTGTTGACAAGTGCCCTTGCAAGGCTGACGCGTTGCTGTTCACCGCCCGAAAGCTCGCTGGGACGGCGCTTTTCAGTGCCGCTGAGTCCAACCATATCGAGCATATAGGGAACTCTCTTTTTGATCGTTTTTTCCGATTCGCCGATCACTCTCATAGCAAAGGCGATGTTATCGTAGACGTTCATTTTCTCGATTAGCCTGAAATCCTGAAAAACGATTCCCATCGTGCGTCTGAGATAAGGAACTTTCCTTTTTCGGATTTTCATCAGGTTATATCCGTTTACGGTGATATTGCCGAAGTTGGCTTTTTCTTCGCGCATGATCAGTTTGAGGAACGTACTCTTGCCTGCGCCGGAAGGACCTACAATAAAAACAAACTCTCCGCGCTCAATATCAAGGTTTATTTTTCGTAAGGCCTCGGTACCATTTGCATATACTTTTGAGATATTTTCCATGTGTATCATTTTGCTTCTCCTTTATCCAGATATGAGCTTGAATAGCAGTAATATCTCCCTGACATACAAGCTTATTATAACTCATTTTATCTTCATAGTCAAATGCAACAGCGGCAGAGGCAGCGTGACGCTGCACCCATGTTCGCGTTGTCGCTCAGGCAGCGTGACGCTGCACCCATGTTCGCGTTGTCGCTCAGGCAGCGTGACGCTGCACCCGTGTTCGCGTTGTCGCTCAGGCAGCGTGACGCTGCACCCGTGTTCGCGTTTTCGCTCAGCACTAAAGGGGAGTTCTCTCTGCTGATAATTTGAATAGCATAATCTGCCCTACGCTTCTAACCTACCCAGCTATCGCTCTGAGTATGGGAGATTGGTGCTATGCCGCGTCATAAACAACAGTGGTCTGCTGATATTAAGCGTTGGGAGCACAAGGGGACTTTTGTATTCTGTCTGAATAATCAGCAGACTCTCCTGAAATAATTACACCAATGCGGCATGAGGTGGTACCGGATTTTGCAGAGTAAAAACTTAAAGAAAATTCTGAAATGAATTTTCCGGTTATAAACAATTTAAGCAAAAATATCTCGAAAATAATGTGTGATGACGAAAATTTTTTAGACGAATTTTTTAAGATATTTTTATAGACAAGCTTAATGAATTGTGTTATGATTATGGTGTTGCTCTGCAATTCTATCAGTGGAGATGAATTGTATCGGCACTCTGACGTTTTGTTTCGTGCGTTGTATATGAAGCAGAACGGTTATGGAAAGGGGAAAGAAAATTGATTTGTAGTAAATGCAAAAAAAGACCTGCCGTGGTGTTTGTATCCAATTCGGCAGATACTTCAAATACAGTAGGCTATTGTTTGGTATGTGCCAAACAGATGAATATTAAACCTGTTACTGACATCATGGAAAAGATGGGTATCTCTGATGACGATCTCACCATGATGCAGGAGCAGATGGGAGAGATGCTGGATTCACTGGAGTCAGGCGAGGATATGGATATTGATCCCGAAATGTTCGGTATGGACGAAGCAGAAGAAGCTTCTGATGACGATGAAAATTTCAGCAGGGGCGGTGCGCCTGCATTTCCTCCGTTTTTCAAGAATCTGTTCAACTCCAACTCCGCTCATGGTCTTTCGAGTGCATCAGATGAGAAAAACGCGAAGTCCGGCAAGTCAAAAAAGACCGATGATGCAAAACAGACAAAAAAACGCAAGCGTAAACACATAGATGCCTATTGTACAGATCTTACCGAAAAAGCAAAAAGCGGTAAGCTGGATCGTATTGTCGGCAGAGAGAAGGAGATTGACCGTGTCATTCAGATACTCAGCCGCAGAACCAAAAACAATCCCTGTCTGATCGGTGAGCCGGGTGTTGGTAAAACTGCCATTGCCGAGGGTCTTGCACTTAAAATTGCCGCAGGAGAAGTTCCGCTCAGACTGCAAAAGAAGGAAATACACCTTCTTGATCTTACGGCTCTTGTTGCCGGTACACAGTTCAGAGGACAGTTTGAAAGCAGAATCAAGGGTCTGATCGAGGAGGTTAAGGCAGACGGCAATGTGATCCTGTTTATAGATGAGGTACACAGCTTGGTTGCAACCGGCGAATCCGAAGGTGCTATGAATGCGGCGAATATCATGAAACCCGCATTGTCGAGGGGCGAGATTCAGGTGATCGGTGCGACGACCTTCAACGAATACCGGCGTTATATCGAGAAAGATGCAGCACTTGAAAGACGTTTTCAGCCTGTAACCGTTGCAGAACCGTCCATCAGCGACACGATTGATGTGATTCTCGGCATCAAGACCTATTATGAAACATATCACAGAGTACAGATGTCTGATGACATTGTCAGAAAGACGGTTGTGCTCTCGGAACGATACATTACAGACCGTTTTCTGCCTGATAAGGCGATTGATCTGCTTGACGAATCCTGTACCTATGCGGCTCTCAGAAATACCAGATTAGAGAGCTTTGACCGTGACAATGCACGTCTTACAGAATTGAAGGAGCAGGAGGAGGAGCTGTCATCGCAGACAGAGATTGACTATGAAAAGCTTGCCACCGTGCGCTATGATATTGCGAGGCTGGAAAAGGAACTTGCCGAAGTCGATCAGTCCGCACTCACAGCCTCCGTAACAGAAGATGATATTGCGCACGTTATTGAGCTGTGGACAGGTATTCCTGCCTCTAAGGTACAGGAAAACGAGTTGAACAAGTTAGCCGACCTCGAAGCACATCTTGCACAAAAGGTTATCGGTCAGGATGAAGCTGTAAAAGCACTGGCAGCAGCGGTCAAGAGGAGCAGAGTACAGATCAGTCCCCGCCGCCGTCCTGCATCATTCATTTTTGTAGGACCGACGGGTGTCGGAAAAACCGAGCTTGTCAAGGTGCTCTCCGAGGAACTGTTCAATACCCCGGAAACCCTCATCAGACTGGATATGTCCGAATTCATGGAGAAGCATTCGGTTTCAAAGATCATCGGTTCACCTCCGGGCTATGTCGGCTATGAAGAAGCCGGACAGGTCACCGAAAAGGTAAGGCGCCGTCCCTATTCCGTACTGCTCTTTGACGAGATCGAGAAGGCACACCCTGATGTTCTTAATATTCTTCTCCAGATACTCGATGAAGGTGTGCTGACCGATGCACAGGGCAGAAAGGTCAATTTCAGCAATACTGTTATTGTCATGACCTCCAATGCCGGCAGCGAAAAGCGCGAAAACGCGCTGGGCTTTGCTAAGACAGAAGCGGATGCAACCGCCGAAAAGGTGAGAGCATCACTTTCGGAGTTTCTGCGTCCCGAGTTTCTCAGCCGTCTGGACGAGATCATTATCTTCAGGCAGCTTTCCGAGGAGGATTTTGTATCCATTTCCGCATTGATGCTGGGCGAATACACCGGCTCTCTCAAGGAAAAGGGAATAGCCTTTTCTTACGATGAGAAGGCACAGGAATACCTTGCACACAAGGCTTACGGCGGCAGAAGCGGTGCCAGAGATCTGCGCAATCTGATTCGCAAGGAAGTAGAGGACAAAATTGCTTCTGCGATTGTTGACAGCCGCACAGGCTCTATTGCAGGAATCCATGTTTCCGCCGATGAAGAGGGCATTAAGCTGGAGGTAATCTGATACTATTGATCACAAATACAGCACCGACCGGATACAGCGTTTCAGGCTGCACCCGATCGGTGCTTTTTTGTATGATGATCAGTCTGCATATTGAGAGGTAATACCGAGAAATTCCTCCACCGTAAGGCCGCTGTCATCGATTTCTTTTGCTTTATCAATACCCAGATAGCGCAGATGCCATGGTTCATATCTGTAGCCGGTGATTTGTTCCTTTCCCTCCGGATATCTGACGATAAAGCCGTATTTCACACAGTTTGCTGCCAACCACTTAGCTTCGGGTGTTCCCACAAAGGAAAAGGAGGTAGAGTTGATATCCATTGCAAGACCCGTTTGATGCTCTGAATGACCCGGACGTGCAGAAACGCGGTCTGCTTCTGCTCTGCCGCGGTCATTTACAAAGTAATGATAGGTATAATCCTGTGTGCTGTAGCTGCGGAATCCCGATACGATGTACAGCGAAATGCCGTCCTTCGCAGCAGCCGACTGCATTTTGTAAAATGCGTTTTCAGCCTCGGGAGTGAGTCCGTTTCCGTATGAAGAAGGGAGAGCATAGGTTTTGTTGGCAATAATCATACCGTCAATGACGGTAACGCCATCAATGACTTCGACCTTTTTCAGGGCGATTTTGACGGTGTCGCTCCATTCGGAATACACCCTGTCATCACCCATAAAAACAAATGTCCTGATTCTGAAATAGTACTCTGCATTTTGCGGAAGGTCTTTAAGCAAGAGGGAAGTGCTTTGGGTAACGATCGTATTGACATTTCCGCTGCTGAAATTCTTGTCGGTAGAGTACTGTATGCTGTATCTGTCGACTGCCTTAGATTTGTTCTGCCAATTCACGACAAGTCTTGATACCTTTGCAGTATAATCCGTAATAGATGTACCCTCCGGACGAACCATATAGGCATAGGATTCCGATCCTTCAAAATTTCCCATCATTATTACTGTCAGCACGTTTTTTCCGATGTTTTTCGGTACAGAAGAATATTTGATTCTATAGTCTGTGCCCTTAGCAAGTGTTCTTCCGTTATAGGTGACAATGACTGTGGGAGTGAGATTATAGCCGGTATAAACAAGATCGTCAACTCTGATGCGGCATCTTTTGATGTTAACGATGCTGCTTTCATTCGACTCTTCCCGGATGATCGAGGAAAAAATATCGTTCTGTGCTATGGACTCAGGAATCATGCTGCTTTCCGGAACACTGCTTTCCGGATGTGTTGTTTCCTCCTGTGAAATACTGCTTTCTGTTGGCGCAGAATGATTTTCGGGTATTGTTTCGTATTGTTCAGAACTGCTCTCATGAGCACGTGCGCTGCTTTCCGGAGAATTTATACTGCTCTCTGTTGGTACAGCACTGCGGCTTTCTGCCGGGGTAGAGGTCGCTTCAGAACTGCTTTCTGCGGAGGAGGATACTGTATCAGAGTTTACGGTGCTGCTTTCAGGTACGGACTGTTCTTCCGGTGGCAAACTGTTTTCCTCAGTCCATTGTTCCGATTGCTGTTCGGACTGGACAAAACTGCTTTCTGCCTGTGAAATCGTATCGTCCGATTCCTTACTGCTTTGCGAGCTGCCGCTGTATTCTGCAACGCTGCCGTCAGCCATGGTGTCGGTATAAAGTGTGTCCGGAACAGACGAAGCGTAAGAGGTCGTACTGATATTCTGTGTACCACTGCTGCACGCAGCCTGTAAGGCTGCGGCAATGATACACATTGACAGTAATGCGATTTTTTTCTTCATATTGTGTATACTCCGTTTTTGATAATAATGACATGAAAGGTCGGTAAACATCGTTACAGCGGCGGTTTTTCTTTTATTCAGAAACCAAACACAAGTACTCCTGCCTGCTGTATCATGTCTGGGATAGTGTAATATTATGTACTAATTTTATACCTGACATGATTCCTTTGTCAAGAAGGCAATACCAAATGAACCATACAGGAGCGATGTCGGTTCTCTGCCATTTCAATCATTTGTTTCTATCACGGAGATACACGGCGAAATCCGCAAGTGCTGCCGTATCGCCGCCGAATGCAGACAGACTTTCAACGGCAAGGTTGGTTTTTTCATTGGCAATAGCACGGCACTGTTCAATTCCGAGAAGTGACACATAGGTAGACTTATGATTCTCACGATCACTGCCAACAGGCTTTCCAAGTGCTTCGGTGCTTGAGGTCACATCAAGAATATCATCAACGATCTGAAATACAAGTCCGATATTAGCAGCATAGTTTCGGGCGGCATTCATCTGTTCCTGATCTGCTCCTGCGGAAATACAGCCCATCAGACAAGCGGCAGTGATGAGTGCACCTGTTTTTTTGTCGTCCATGATCTGAAGATGCTCTGCCGTAACGGACTTATTCTCGCTTTCGAGGTCAATGATCTGACCGCCGAGCATACCGTCAACACCCGCACATTCAGCGAGGACTCTGCCCGCTAAAACACATTTTTCATAACCGTTCCGTTTTACTGCTTTTTCGGAAAGAACGGTTTCAAAGGCAAGAGTCAGCAGCCCGCTGCCGCCGAGCAGTGCTGCAGCTTCACCAAACACTTTATGATTAGTCGGTTTTCCCCGGCGGAGATCATCATTATCCATACAAGGGAGATCATCATGGATCAGCGAATAAGTATGAATCATTTCAACGGCACAGGCAAACGGCATGACATTTTCTATGCAGCCTCCGCAAAGCTTTGCAAATTCAAAAGCAAGCATGGGTCTGATGCGTTTGCCGCCTGCCGTCAGGCTGTAGATCATGGATTTGGTCAGGGTAGCAGTGAGCGGATGTGCACCGGGAATATAGGAAAGCAGTTCTTTTTCTAAAAGCTCCGAATAATTATTCATTGCTGTCGTCCTCCTTTGATTTTGCTTCTAACTCAGAAATATTGATTATTTTTTGTTCAGCCTTGTCAAGGATATCATGACATTCCACACACAGCTTCATACCCTCTTCATAAAGCTTTACGGATTCCGCGAGAGGCAGGGAACCGTCTGCAAGCTGCTGTACAATTTCCTCCAGTCGGGAAATGGATTTTTCAAAATCGGGTTTTTTAGCCATTGATTATTCTTCCTTTCCTGTAACGGTACAGTGAAGCTTTCCATCAGAGAGGTGAACAATGATTTCCTCCGATAGTTCAACATCCTGTACACTTTTTAGAATCTGATGCTGTTTTTCGGCAATGGCATAGCCTCGCGCCAATACATTAAGCGGGCTGAGTGCATGAAGCCGTTCGGATAAGCTCACAAGAGCAATAGATTTATCGGTCAGTGTATCAGTATAATACTCATGGAGATTATGTGTAAGCTGTTGAAGCTCACTGCGTTTTGATGCCGTAAGTGCGTATGGGTCAGCAAATACCTGCGAGTCTGCAAGCAGTTGACAGCGGTTTCGTTCCGAATCAAGACGTGCTTTGACGGCGGTATACAGCCTGCCCCGCAAAAAGCTGATATGATCACGCAGTGCGTGTGCCTCATAGGGGGAAACCAGCTCTGCGCCCGCAGAGGGAGTGGACGCTCTTACATCGGCGACAAAATCACATATAGTAAAATCCGTTTCATGTCCTACGGCGGATACCACGGGTATTTCGGAATCATAAACCGCGCGGGCAAGATTTTCATCATTGAATGCCCATAAATCTTCAATAGAGCCGCCGCCCCGCCCGATGATGATGACATCGGCACACCCCAGCCGATTGAATCGTCTGACAGCCTCGGTCAGTTCCGCCGCCGCACCGCTTCCCTGCACCAATACGGGACAAAAAATGATTGTCCCGATCGGATAACGGCGTTTCAGAATATTACAAATATCCTGTACGGCTGCACCTGTCGGCGAAGTGATCACACCAATGCGTGAAGGCAGCTCCGGCAGGGGTTTTTTATGTCTGCTGTCAAACAAGCCTTCGGCTTCTAACTTTTGTTTGAGCTGCTCGTATGCTAAATTGAGTGCTCCGACACCATCGGGCTGAATGTCAGACAATATGACCTGATAAGAACCTGTTGCGCCATATAGTGTCACTCTGCCCGCTGCAAAGATTTTCATTCCTTCTTCCAGACGGAATTTCAGATTGCGTCGATCTCCTGCAAACATGACAGCCCTGACGGCACTTTTTTCATCCTTGAGGGTCATATAGATATGTCCGGAGCCGTGATAGGTCAGATTGGAGATTTCGCCTTTTACGCAAACCGAGCTGATGTTCCTGTCACCTTCAAGCAGCGATTTCACATAAAAATTCAGTTGCGTTATTGTCAATGTTTTGGAAGTTATCATTTTATCACCGCATTTTATGCTTCATTTGATTCGTTATTGTTCTTGGTTCCGGCAGACTTTTTTGAAGAATATCTGATACGCAGCACAACAACAGAGATGATGAACAGGATAAAAACCAGGAATAAGGAATATAGGATCATCACCGGAATATCCGTATTCAATGGCTGCTGTGTCAGCACACAGTAAACCCATACGCCCGAGAAAAACACCGTAAATGCCAGCATATTATAATCGATCAGAAGCTGAAAGGCATCTTTGCATTTGCGTTCCCCTTCGGATGTGATTTTCATGCCTGTTTTCACCTTTGAGGCGATCAGGGTCGCTAAAGCATTGATCACAAAAGTACCCGTAGTGACAAGAAAAGGATAACCGATATACTTTTTATCAAAGACATCAAAATGTCCCTGACCGTCAAAATGAGTACCGATATCATCGGGCAGTGATGGAAATGATATAAGCACACAGATCACACTGGCAAGAAATATAGCTGCACAGAAGATGAAAATGGTACGGTGGAGAATTTTCATCTTTTTGCTCATTTTCAGCATACCTCCTTAATTGCCGTCAAATCGGATCTGACCGTCCTGTGCATCAGGCATATCAAAGCCCATGTGCAGACAGGCGGCTTTTGTAATACATCTGCCGCGCGGTGTACGGTTCAGAAAACCGATCTGCATCAGATACGGTTCGATCACGTCCTCAATGGTAATGGCTTCTTCGCCGATCGCAGCCGCCAATGTTTCCAGACCCACAGGACCGCCGCGATAATACTTGACGATGGCAGTGAGCATCCGCCGGTCATTGGCATCAAGACCCAATTCGTCGATTTCAAGCCGCTCAAGGGCAATCTGAGCGGTTCTGAGGGTGATAACACCGTCTGACAGAACCTGCGCAAAATCGCGCACACGCTTGAGCATACGGTTGGCAATACGGGGTGTTCCGCGCGAACGGGAGGCAATCTCGAGCGCACCGTCCGGCTCGATCGGAATATGGAGAATAGATGCGCTTCGGGTCACGATTCTTGCAAGCTCTTCGGGTGTATACAGCTCCAGCCGAAGCTGTACACCAAAACGGTCACGAAGAGGTGCCGTAAGCTGACCCGCTCTTGTGGTAGCACCGACCAGTGTGAAATGGGGCAGGGGAAGATGATAGGATGCCGCCATCTGTCCCTTGCCCGTGACAATATCAATGGCAAAGTCCTCCATCGCCGGATAGAGTATTTCTTCTACGGCACGGGAAATTCTGTGTATCTCATCAATAAAGAGAACATCGCCCTCGTTGAGATTGGTCAGTATAGCGGCAAGATCGCCCGGCTTTTCGATAGCAGGTCCGGAGGTGATCCGCAGGTTCACGCGCATCTCATTGGCAATGATACCCGAGAGTGTGGTTTTTCCAAGTCCTGGAGGGCCGTAAAGCAATACATGGTCAAGGCTCTCATTGCGCTGTCTGGCAGCTTCCATAAATATAGCAAGGTTTTCTTTAGCTTTATCCTGACCGATATAATCATCAAGTGTACGGGGGCGCAAAGGGTTATCGCTGTCGTTTTCTCCCATGATCTCAGTAGGGGAAACTATTCTGTTTTCAAAATCCATTTCATCATTCATAGTTTATAATCCTTTCGGAGCGGGGGTTATTTACTACCGATTGCTTTCAGCGTTTGGGCAATTATTTTTTCTACGGGAAGTGTCGTATCAATCCCATTCATAAAGGGCATGACCTCATCGGGGGAATAACCCAGCACAGCAAGCGCAGCTACCGCCTGAGAAATATTGCCCGTGCTCTGCACAGATAAATCAGCAGCTGCAGCATTCTTGTCAGAGCCGCTGCTGATACCCAGCTTTTTAAGCTTGTCTTTTAGTTCAAGAATAATGCGCTGTGCAAGCTTGTTGCCGACACCGCTGGCACGTGTCAGGGTTTTGCTGTCGCCGAGAGAAATCGCCAGTGCAAGCTGTTCGGGGCGCAGCTCTGAGAGGATCGCTACCGCAACCTTTGCGCCGACACCGCTGATGGAAGTCAGCAGCTTGAAGCAATTCAGCTCGTCCTTTTCCGAAAAGCCGCAAAGCTCGATGGCATCCTCCCTCACGATCATGTGGGTATAAACCATTGCCTGTTCACCGATACGCGGCAGCGAACGAATGGTATTCATGGTAGTCAGGCATTTATAGCCCACACCGCCGCATTCAATTACGACTATGGTTGGTTCTGTGTGAATGATCGTTCCGTTAAGACTGTATATCATTGTGTTCGTCACCTCAAGACAGATTGTTTTTATTATTAAGCATACCGCGCAGCCTTGTTCCGCTGCACTGTGCATGACAGATGGCAATTGCAAGGGCATCTGCTGTATCATCAGGCTTAGGCACTTTATCGAGCTTCAGAAGCCGCCTTGTCATTTCCATCACCTGCGGTTTATGTGCCTGCCCATAACCTGTTACAGCCGTTTTTACCTGCAAAGGTGTGTATTCACTGATGGGAATATTGCTGTTTTGTGCCGCAAGCAGGATCACACCCCTTGCTTCTGCCACAGCGATAGCCGTTTTCTGGTTATTCTGGAAATACAGCTTTTCAATGGACATTTCGTCAGGATCATTTCTGATAATGACGGAAAGCAGCTCCGTATAGATCTGCTGTAATCTTTTGGCAAAGGGTGTAGCGGCATCGGTTGTGATCGCGCCGTAATCAACGGCAAAATACCGCCCGCCGCTGAATTCGATCACACCATAGCCTACGATGGCATAGCCCGGGTCAATTCCTAATATTTTCATGAATGCGCCTCATTTATTCTACTCTTTCCGAAATGGTACGTTATAAATAAATATACCATATTTTTTTATTTTCGGCAACAATAAATGAACAAATGTTTGTAAAAAGCCGCTGTAAAATGAATACAAAACGAAATTCTGTTGATTGTTGCGTTATAAGCTTGACAGGCGAAAAAAAAGCATTATAATAGAATGTATCTGAATAATTCTGTGCGATGATGAGAAAAAATGCAGAACCGCCGTTCAAGAGAGAAAGCTGCTTGGTGGAAGGCTTTTACGGAAGGCTGTGTGGGCTGACTCGGAGCATCTGCGGAAAACCGCGGCGTTTGCCTCGTTACGGTATGATGAGCGGTACAGCGCTGTTGGCTGTGCAAATTGGGTGGTAACACGGATATTTTCGTCCCATACGGCGGAATACCCGTGTTTTTATTTATGCTGTTTGGGGTAAACAGTGCTCTGTGCATTTTTCGTCAGCACAAATAAAAAAGAAGGGTGATAAAAATGAAATGGACAGGATTGAATGAGCTGAGAGAAACATATCTCTCATTCTTTGAGTCAAAAGGGCATTTAAGGCTGCCGAGCTTTCCGCTGATCCCGAAAAATGACAACAGCCTGCTTCTGATCAATTCGGGAATGGCACCGATGAAAAAATACTTTACAGGTGAGGTCACACCTCCGCGCAAGCGTGTAACAACCTGTCAGAAGTGTATCCGTACCCCCGATATCGAGCGCGTTGGTATTACTGCCAGACACGGCACATTCTTTGAAATGCTGGGTAACTTCTCCTTCGGCGATTATTTCAAGAAGGAGGCAACTGCCTGGGCATGGGAGTTCTTTACCGAGGTTCTTGAAATGCCTGCCGATAAGATCTGGATCTCCATCTACGAAAATGACGATGAAGCATACGAAATATGGACGAAAGACGTTGGTGTATCTCCCGACCATATTGTACGTCTGGGCAAGGAGGATAACTTCTGGGAGCACGGCGAAGGTCCCTGCGGTCCGTGCACAGAACTGTATTTTGACAGAGGTGAAAAGTATAGCTGCGGCAAGCCTACCTGCGGTGTCGGCTGTGACTGTGACAGATACGTTGAAGTATGGAACAATGTATTTTCACAGTTTGTCAGTGACGGCAAGGGTCACTATGAACCCATGGATCACCCGAACATTGATACCGGTATGGGTCTTGAAAGACTTGCCTGTGTGATGCAGGGTGTTGACAACCTGTTTCTCGTTGATACGGTTCAGAATATCATGAAGAAGATCTCTGAACTGGTTGGTGTAAAATACGGCGAAAGCGAAAAGACGGATATATCCCTGCGTGTTATCACAGATCATATCAGAAGCACAACATTTATGATCAGTGACGGTGTTACACCATCTAATTCCGGCAGAGGCTATGTACTCCGCAGACTTCTCCGCCGTGCTGCAAGACATGGCAGACTTTTAGGTGTCACCGAGCCTTTCCTGTATAAGGTAGTCGAAACCGTTATCGCAGAAAATCCCGCTTACCCCGAGCTTGCAGACAAAGCCGAGCTGATTACCAGAATTATCAGAAACGAGGAAGAAAGCTTTGGCAGAACACTCGATCAGGGTTTTGCACTGCTGGAGGATATTATGGCCAATGCAGATGTCAACCGTATTTCGGGCGAAGATGCCTTTAAGCTGAATGATACCTTTGGCTTCCCGATCGACCTGATCAGAGAGGTTGCCGAGGAAAAAGGCTTTACGGTAGACATGGACGGCTATCATACACTTCTTGCCGAGCAGAAGCAGCGCGCTAAGGATGCAAGAAAAAATGCAGGTGCGGACGCATGGCTCAGTGAAACTGTTGACCTTGGTAATATAGCTAAAACAGAATTTGTCGGATACACCGGTTTGACAGCGGATGCAAAGCTCCTTGCCATTGTAAAGGACGGCGAAACAGCAGAATTCGGCGGTACAGGCGATGAAGTCGTTCTTGTACTTGATAAAACTCCTTTTTATGCAGAAAGCGGCGGACAGATCGGCGATATCGGCGTGATCACGACAGACGGTGCGGTCATAGAGATCAATAATACTGTCAAAGACAATAACGGTATCTATCTGCATCATGGTGTAATCAGTGAAGGAACAATAGAGGTCGGCGAAACCGTCAAGGCAGCCGTTGATCAGGAAGCCCGCTATGCGATCATGCGCAACCATACAGCCGCACATCTGCTTCAGGCGGCTCTGCGTAAGGTTCTGGGAACACACGTTGAACAGGCGGGTCAGCTCGTTACAGCAGACAAGCTCCGTTTTGACTTCACACACTTTTCTGCTGTGAGTGAGAGTGAACTGAAAGAGGTGGAAACTCTTGTCAACGAGCAGATTTTCAATGCGGTTGATGTTGTTACAAGGGTTATGGCAGTTGACGAGGCTAAAAAGCTCGGTGCAATGGCACTCTTTGGAGAAAAATACGGTGAATTTGTTCGTGTTGTGATGGTCAATGAATTCTCTAAGGAATTCTGCGGCGGTACACATATCGAGAATACCTCTAAAATCGGACTGTTCAGAATCATCAGCGAAGGTTCAGTCGCATCGGGTGTAAGAAGAATTGAAGCAGCGACCGGAGCGGGTGTTCTCAGAATGCTTGATGAATATAACACTGTTATCAGCAGCTCTATGAAAACACTCAAAACTACCAATATGAATGATCTTCCTGCTGTTTGTGAGCACACTGCCGCCGAGTTGAAGGAAAAGGACAAGGAAATTGAGCGTCTTACCGCAAAGCTTTCAGCGATGAGTATCGATACCATGATCTCTCAGGCGGCATCAGTAAACGGAATCCGCATCATCAAGGGTAAATTCCCCGCTGCCAATGCTGCCATGCTCAAAACCATGTCTGATCGTGTGCTTGAGATTGCATCCGATGCTGTTGCAGTGATGTTTGGCATTGACGGTGATAAGGCAAGTCTTGCTGTTGCCTGCGGTAAAGATGCACAGGCAAAGGGTGCTCATGCCGGCAAGATCGTCAGACAGATCGCAGAACTGACAGGCGGAAAGGGCGGCGGAAAGCCAGAAAGAGCGATGGCAGGTGTCGGTGATTGCAGCAAGATCAACGCGGCACTCAGTGAGTCGGAGTCTGTGATTCTTTCGTTTGTTCAATAAGCGTGACTGATTTTTTTAGAAAACGCTGAGTAAAGAGTGATATATACCGGCGATACATTCTGTGCACAACAGAATGTATCGCCAAAGCTTTTGTATACTCAAAAACACATATTTTTTCATACAAAAATACCCCCCTATCGGACAATGAAAATAGAATTTCTGTCGAATTATTTTAATTGATATTGACATATCCTGCTTTATGTGTTAAAAAGACAGTAGGAAACTAAAAATTCCTATGAATACATTTTACAGACGGATCGTGGGATTCAGTCTGTACAGGCTTTTGTGTTTTACGATCCGATACAGAATGCAATTGATAAGGAGGATAAATGAATGTCAGTAAGAAGCATGAGAAGGATTCCCGCAGTTGCCCTTGTTTTCCTGCTGGTTTTCTCGGTGTTCTTCGGAACATCTGTTACAGCAGACGCTTCGTTTTTTGACTTTGAATCCGAAAAGAATGTTTCAGAGATCAGCAATGATAAGATCATTGCCGGTACCTCTGTTGTGCTTACCGCAGCCAGTCAGGGTCTGAACGAAGCAACGTGCAGATATGCTTTTTATGTAAGGTACGAGAACGAAAGATGGGAAACACTACAGGATTTCGGAAAAACGGAGAAGGTGCTCTGGACGCCGGAACAGCTTGGCAGCTACCAGATCTGTATTAAAATCAAGTCGTTTGTGTTCACCTACAAAAAGTATTTCAAGGCTGTAGTTTTTGAGGAACTTGAGAATAAATCCCTCATCAGCTCTTTCAATATTGCGGCAGGCTCTCCGGTGACGCTTTACGGCAATTCCGAAGGAGGTTACGGTAAGCCGGAATACGGATATTATTACAAGAGCAGCGATTCGGATGAATGGACTACGCTTTCCGATTTCAGTTCTGCCGATCTTATACAGTGGACACCTCAGGAACTGGGTACATACGATATCTGCATTAAAGCGGCTGACCATGCCGATCAGGTGGAGAAGAAATACTTTACCATGACAGTATCTAAGTTTTCTAAGTCACCTT
>CACYDW010000020.1 GCA_902773325.1 uncultured Ruminococcus sp. | reverse complement strand
TGCGAGTGTGCTGGAACTGGCAGACAGGCACGTTTGAGGGGCGTGTGTTTCACGACGTACGGGTTCAAGTCCCGTCACTCGCACCAGCGGCGAGCCGCCGCACCCGATATCGCGTTCGACTTTTGTCGGGCGCGATATTTCTTTCCCGCGCCACAAGTAATATCTTTTTTGTACTCTGTTTACAGTAATCAAGGCTGTACCGAAATGGTGCAGCCTTTTTTCGCGTATGGCGGTCAAGGAAAAAGTGCAGTTAGACTATCATACAAGATGAGGGTTTTGAAGGTATAATGTGAACACGAGTGCAGAATCGACTCTGCCGTAATTATCCATGTATGTAACATTTTTACTTAAAACCGTACTATAATAGTGAACGGGTAATATGGAACGGGAGGCGATAAAATGCAGGAAGAAAAAAACGAACATACAACAACGGAGGATGAGAAAATCATTGAGATGTTTTTTGATCGCTCGGAGGAGGCGGTGGATGTACTTGCACGGAAATACGGCGGATTGTGCTTCCATATCGCATTGAATATTCTCGGGGATCAACAGGATGCAGAAGAATGTGTGAACGATTCGTATCTTGGTGTCTGGGATTCCATCCCGCCGCAAAGACCAAAAAAGCTTGGGGCTTTTGTTGCCGGAGTCGCCCGTTGTCTGGCACTAAAGCGCTTTGAAAGAAACCGTGCGGAAAAACGGAAAAGCAATTATGGACTGTGCCTCGATGAGCTGGCTGAAATACTGTCGGATTCAGGTTTGGTGGAGGAACGGCTGGACGCCGAGCTGCTTGAGGAAAACATCAATCTGTTTCTGTCGAAATGTGACAGTCTGAACAGAATGCTGTTTGTGAGAAGATACTGGTATGCGGATTCCTACGAACAGCTTTCGGAAAAGTGCAATATGAAAGAATCCGCCATACGAACCAGACTGTCGCGTACAAGAAAAAAACTGAAAGAGTTTCTTGCCGAAAGGGGGATTATTGTATGATAATCGAAAAAGCAATCAGCGGAATTGATGAGCAGTATATCGAAGAAGCCGCAGATATCAGTACCGCATTCCGTGCGTATAAAGGACGTTGTGTCAAAAGAACATTGTTCACAGCGGCGGCAGCTTTGTTCTGCATAGCCTTGATTGCGATACTGACGCAGCACATTTTGCCTGCTGATGTGAACAATATGATAGATGATTCCGTCAACCGGGAATCATCTGCCACAGGCGGTCAGAGCACTGCGCCGACAGAAAACGTCATTGAAACGCCTATCAAGGTATCTCTTTCCACAGGGGAGCAATCCGCGTCCTATGTGAATATGAATGTGAACTGTGCCGTCAATGTCAAAAACGTATATGCCCCCCAGACAGCAGACAGATATGACGGTCTGAAATTTCAGGTTGATTATGAAGGCTGTCGTATAGATGTGATGACGGAAAAAGGAAAGCTCACTCCCGATAACCCAGATACTTCTCATATTTATGATGGTGTCAATGAGGCTTCCAACAATCTGTTGTACTGCTTTGATTATAATAGCATCAGTGTAAGCTGGCGTCCATACGGAGTGGATAACTTCTGGGAGCAGGAAAACACCGTGCGGGTCTATGCGGTCAGGAACAACACCATATTTATGTATGCTGTGCTGCACATTTCCTCAGAGGACAAGGAAAATTTTGTGGCTGAAATTACGTACTATGAAGATTTCAGCGAGAGCGGCGGTGTGAAGGTCACCGAGGATAACCGCGGTGAATTCTATCCATTGGCAGAAACCCCCTTCCAAACCTGCGATATGAATCAGGTATTGAATGGGCAGAAGCCGGATTATTACACGCTGAACGAAATGCAGCCCGTTTCCATGGATATTTATGAATGGCCGCAAGATATAGTATATGATGACATACGCAACCGTATGCCATACGGTATTCCGCTCAAAGCAGAAATTTCCGGTATGAGCTTCTGGGGTCCCAATTCGGACTTCATAAAATATGATCTTGATCTTGCACTAAAAACAGACGATCTCTATCATCATCTTGTCGATACAAAATGCGAGTATTACGGACCCATCGAGGATACAGCAATCAACGGTTTTCTTGTTCCCAGCAAAGGGAAAAGATATCCGCAAATGAGTCACACAGGAAACGGTCAGGATTTCAATGTGGCTGTTATAAACCCAACAGACGGACGTATATATGGTCTTGTGAATATCGTCGTTTACAGGTATATTTCGGATGACATTTGTGAAAGCATTATATTGGCTACAAAATATGAGGATTATACATCCTGCGGGGGTAAGGTATATACAAATGACATGGTCGAGCAATTTCCCCATCAGGATAAAGCCGATGCGGAAAATCGTGCAGAACGCATTGTGGATATGCTGGAGCAGGCTGACAGAGAAACCATACAAAGACTGGGGTTTGATGAATCAGCACTTGAAGGTTTCAGAACCAACTGGTCTGAAAATACACTGAAAGAAACGATCAATTTCAATATAGAATTATATCCCTTTGCAGACGATATGACGATTGCCCGGCTTGTGAGTGCAGAATCTATGGGAATTCCGGGATATTTCGAGGTGACGTATCCTCGTTATAAAGCAGAAATACTTGGTGAGCTTACAGAGGATTCGCCGCATATTACTCCCGATCAGGCGTCTGACATTCTGACGAAATATGTGCGGTATTTCCGGAACGGAGAGTTTATAAACGGGGATACTTACCCCCGTGAAGGACATTTTATCCTTTTTGATGACATTATTGTAGCTGAGCTTGACGAAATCTCACCGCCGGATTTTCATACATCTGACGGAATGATGCGGAACAGCATAGGACCACCCCCGAAATCGATCTATGAGCTGTCTGACGGCAGCAGGCTTTCCTGTGAACTTACATCCGGTTACATCAGGGGAGAGGAGCATCCGGAGCTGCCTGATGAGTTTACCCGTTCATTCAGTTTAACTTTTAAGTATTGTCCTGCCGGTTCGGATGATTTTGAGTTAGTGTGGTCATTTGAATTGATAGAAGCAACCGAAAAGCAAATAGAATACGATTATGAATTCAACCCCGATGACTGGATATTCTGCTATGACGAGGGATATTGCTCCTGCAACGACAGTGGAAGTGTTGTTTTTCAGAAATGAATGCCGATCTGCCTGGTTGGTATTATTTCTGTTGAGCGTTTGAGGTGAAAGACCATTTATAGTAGGCGACAAAAATATTCTTACTTAGAGTGATGTCCGAAGGGGTGTGGGGGTGACCGGAAAGCCCCCACAATCAGCCTATGATTCATCAAAGTGTAAAAAATAATGTCGTTTACTATAATTCTGTGATATTGATTCTTTCCTCTTTATTTTTTCTTATATGTGTTGTATAATGATACTGCTTTATATCTTGTACGACAGGAGGGAGGAACAATATGAGGGTTGAATGGAAGCACCGGAACGATAATGATCTGATGCTCAAAATCGTTTTTTTATGTCTGTTCGGTTTCAGCTTGATCATCGGACTGGTGTTAACGAATAATGCGGTGCGTCAGTCAGAGAGCAGCGATGATGAAATACAGTATATAGACAACTGGACTGTGACAGATTCCGCCGGAAAAAGCTTTCAGGTGGGGAAAACCTATAATGACGAAAGGGCACTCAAAGAGGATTTCACGATCGTTTCCACACTGCCGGAAAACATAGGGCTTGAAAGCGAGCTGTGTTTTCAGAACAGGAGCGATGTGCGGGTTTATATCAACGATGAGGTTCGGTATGAATTTGTAAGGGAAAGGGATACGGGGATTCCGGGCGGTTCTATGAAGGAATTTTACGTCACGATCCCGCTCAGTGAAGATGATGCCGGCGGAACGCTGAAGATCATCAGAGGAAAAATCGACTGGAATCCGTTTGTCGTATCGGAAACCTTTGTAACGACCGATTTCGGATTTTATAACTATATGGTGAGAAACTATGGATTGTCCTTTGCTTTGTCGGCGGTTCTGTTTGTTGCCTCACTTTTAGCGACACTGATCGGAATCATTATGCGTATCCGTCAGAAGCGTACTATCAGTATGCTGTATGGTGCGCTCGGTGTATTGGACGTTGCCTGCTGGCTTCTGTCAGTTTCTCAGTTTACACCTTATGTTACAAAAATCAATTTTGTTGACGGGTTCATGAGCTATATGTTTTGTATGCTGATGCCTTTTGCACTGCTGATCTATATCAATTTCATACAGAAGCAGCGGTATAATCAATGCTGTGTGGCAATGTTTTCGCTGTCGCTTGCAAGCTTTATCGTATGGACGGGACTGCATCTGAACGGCATACAATCCTTTCAGCAATCCTTGCTCGGGATAGATGCTGTTCTGGTGCTCGTGATACTGTGTCTGATCGTGACCGTTATCATAGATGCCAAAAGAGGTCATATCAAGGAATATCCATATACGGCAGTGGGCTTTACGACCTTTATGGTCATGGCAATTATACAGATCGTGCTGCTGATATTCCTTGAAAACGATGTGAACGGATTTCCGCTGCTGATCGGACTTCTGATGCTGCTGGTATTTGTGGTGATACAGCAGGTGGCTGATCTGAAAAAAATCGGCAAGCAGCTTCAGGACGAGATCGACAGGCAGGACGCAGAAAAGGAACAGATGCTCATGCACATCGTACAGACCCTTGCGGGTACGATCGATGCCAAGGATACCTATACCAACGGACATTCAAGCCGTGTGGCTGCCTATGCAAGAGAAATCGCCAGACGCTGCGGATACAGCGAAACGGAGCAGAATGATATTTATATGATCGGGTTGCTGCATGATATCGGAAAAATCGGTATTCCCGACGCTGTGATCAATAAGCCTGCTGCTCTGACCGATGAGGAATACAGGATCATCAAGCAGCATCCGGTAATGGGAGCAAAGATACTTGACAACATCAAGGAAAAAAACGAGCTTTCTATGGGCGCAAGATGGCACCACGAACGGTTTGACGGCAGCGGATATCCGGACGGCATTGCGGGTGAAGCTATACCGGAAAAAACAAGGATCATCGCTGTTGCAGATGCCTATGACGCTATGACAAGCTACCGCAGCTACCGTGAACCGATGCCGCAGGAGGTCGTGATCGAGGAGATCCGGAAGGGCAGCGGAACGCAGTTTGACCCGCGCTTTGCAGAGATCATGATACAGATGATCTCAGAGGATAAGGATTATCTGCTGCGTGAAACAAAGAAAACATCAAAAACAGACTGAAAAAAGGGGCTGCCGCATTTACTGCGGCAGCCCCGAAAACTTAGTCTGTCAGTAATGAGCAGCTCCGTTGTATTCAGAAAAGATGAAGCCGATTAGTCGCCGTAACCGACTTTATTGTATTGCCGGAGCATGATCTCGGCGGCAGCACCAAACACCACGCCGAGTGCGACATAAAAGAAAATCTTTGATTCATAGGGACCGCCGATGATCAGGTGACCGATCTGACTGTCATAAAAGGTATTGTACCATTCCACGCTGAACAGCCGCAGTGCCTGCAATCCTACTCCGATAAACAGGTCGATCAGTACCAGCACCCACGATGCAGCCTTGTGAAACATGATGGCAAGCAGAAAATAGATCCCCATCATGATCAAAAACATACTGCCCTCCCGATAAAAATCGAGCTGCATATACCTGACAATGTAGCCTAAGGCTGTGATGATGACGCCGATGAAAAAATAGGCAAATCTGTTTCTTTCCATAAATCTTCCCCCAACACTTCCGAAAAGCCGAAAATGTATTTATGTGCCTGTTGTTTTAATGTCTGTTCGTGCTGCTGAGATGCCTTGTCATAGACAGCTACCGTTTTCATGCCCGCCTTGTTCGCACCGCTGATACCCTCCGGAATATCCTCAAAAACCACGCAGTTCTGCGGGTGTACGCCGAGCTGACGTGCGGTATACAGATAGATATCGGGAAAGCTTTTACCCCTGCCCACCTGAGAGGTGTAGCATATTTTGTCAAAATAGCTGTTCAGATGATTGCTGCTGAGTACAGGCTCAAGCAGATAAGGATCAGATGAGGTAGCAATGCCGAGCCGGATCCCCTTGGATTTCAGTTCATCGAGATATTCCCTGAGCTGCGGTTTTGCCTTCACGTTGTTTTCATACTCATGCCGCGCCATATCGAGCCAGATGCTGACGATCTGTTCTACACTTTCGTTCAGACCGTAATGGTCGATGGTATACTGCGCTGCCTGCTCAAAGAACATTCCTCTCATCGTTTCGGAATATTCAGACGTTACAGGAATACCGCGCTGGGTCAGAAAATCACAGTCAACCTTTTCCCAGACGTACATGGAATCGACCATTGTACCGTCCACATCAAAAATCGCTGCTTTTACTGTCTGAGAATCTGACATAAGCACCTCCGAACCGTATCATCGGGGAAAACAGCACTATTTCGCCCGCGATACCGATGGTCTATTATAACATATTTTTATATGATATTAAAGCACACAAATCTACAATTAAAAAACAAATTTTTTGGTTATTTTTACGAAAGAAAACCTCCTTGTAGAAGCAAGGAGGTATCATTTTGTAATTTTGATATGTACTGTGCGTTCGTGTCATATCACGGGGAGCAGAAGTGGTCTGCGCTTTTCAAACACGGTAAAATGAGAAAAACCACATTCCAGCAACAGTGCGAGGGTATCTTCGATTCCGGAGGAAATGTCGCCCCAGCGGTGGGCATCGGAGCCGATCGTCACATAGATGCCGCCAAGCGATTTGAAGCGTCTGATGATGGCTTCATCGGGGAGAGTTTTGCCGATGACCTGTCTTAAGCCGGAGGTATTGACCTCCAGAGCCTTATTCTTGCGGATAATGGTGGTCAGGATCCGGTCAATATAGTTGGCATATTTTTCGGTATTGATCTTAATGCCGGCATTGCCGATGATATATCGGAGGGGATAGGTAAGATGGGCAAGTGCGTCATAATCATCGGTCCGGGCAAGTGCAAGAAGTTCCTCAAAATAGCGTGTGAGGAGAGCATCGGCATTCTGCGGAGTATATTCGAGGAAGTAGAAGTCTTTTTCACCCCTGAGATTATGCAGAGAACCGAGAACGAAGTCAAATTCGGTAATAGAGAGGGCATCACGAGCGGCAGCAGGGTTCTGTGTAGGCTGTCCCAGCTCAATGCCCGTATAGATTCTGATCTTATCGTTGTAGAGGGCACGTGCCTTTGCGGTTTCGAGTACAGATACCCTGATTGCTTCGCCGACATTCTGCTCGTAGTATTCGTTACATTCGCAGTGGTCGGTAATGGTAATGGAATACAGTCCGAGATTGACGGCATTTTCACAGATCATGACAACGCTGTCTGTGCCGTCGAAGGAATGTACGCTGTGGGTGTGACTGTCAGAAATGAATTTATATTTCATAAATTATCCTCGCTTTCATACGGAGCGGGTCGGTCAGGATATACCATTCTATTCTTAATACACTCATTATATCATACCGAATCCTGTTTTTAAACCTGAATACTGATCTAAATATCCTAACATTTCAGACAAGAAACTATCCAATACAACATAACCTGCCGGAAAAGTGCAGTAAAAGCACAAACCGCCCCCGAAAGGGCGGCCTGTGCTTTGGAGGAATTTATTAGGAAAGGTATATAAGCGTTGTTCAGCCGTTACTGGTAATCTACAACATCTACCCAGCTCTTGAGGAAAGCTTCCTCTCCGGGAATCCTTTTAACGAGCTGAGAAGCTGCAACGATAGGCAGCCACTGCTGTACATACTGTTTAGCGGTATCGGTTTTCTTGCAGAACAGGTTCAGATATTTTTCGGCAAGCTCCTTATGTCTGAGAGTAAGGATCAGGTAGGTGCGGGCGGCATCGGCAGCGGCATTGCCCTGTGTTGCGTGTGACCAGTCGATGATATGGGGGTTGCCGTTGTTGTCGATAATGATATTGCTGGGATTGAAGTCACCGTGGCACACCTTGTCGTGATTCGGCATACTTTCCAGACGGGTATGCAGCTCATAGCGGATGGTCGCATCGATCTGTGAACCAAGGCTTGAAATCTTCCGGTTCATCTTATCCTTGAGCTTATTGAGCAGGGGAGCTTTTTTGCTCTGAACCTCGATCTGAAGATTCACGAAGGTATCAAGATACTTGTCTATATTATCGGGGTCTTCTTCCATAAGCTGTGCGAGTGTTTTACCCTCTACGAACTCCATTGTAATAGCCCATTTGCCGTCTATAACAGAAACAGACTTCAATGCGGGGATCGGAAGTCCGGTTTCCTCGACTCTTGATTGATTGAGTGCTTCATTAAGAATATCTGATTTCGGGAACTTTTCTGAAAACACCTTTACTGCGTTATCTCCGTCACGGTAGATGATTTTTTCTGCTCTGGTTGAAACTACGTCCATTGTATAGACCCCTTTCGTTAAGGTTTTTTATTATTTCACTGCGTATTATTATACAACTGTTTCAAAATAAAGTATAGGGGAATAATGCAGTAATTTTCACGTTGATTTTTGGTTAATTATACAACAGCGGCAGTTAATCAAAAAAGTAAATTCGCCAATATGTTCAAAAAATATAGTTGGTCTTGTGCAATCATCGTTTCCCTGTACTTTGCGGGGAGGCTTGTTCCAAAAGAGTGAGCACGGGCTGATTGTGCAAAGTGTCTGCGAATGAACTGAGAAATTAAGCAATTATACAAAAATTAAGGTGATAAGGGGTTTTCGCATTGACTGCATTGTAAAAGCGTGTTATGATTGGCATAAGAATACCATATTTATAAAGGAGGTAGATTTTTTATGGTCAAACACAATAAATTCTGGAATCGTGCCGTGTCGTGGGCGAGTGTGGCTGCACTGCTTGCAACGATGGGCGCAACAGGCATACCTGCGCGCGCATCGGGTAACGCTTCCATCAGCTATTCCTTCGCACAGAACGCTGCGGGATATGCGGAAGGTACTATCAGCTTCACAGCTGCTTCAGGCGGTACATACAATCTCTACTGGGCGGACAGTCAGGGTGCTCTTGCGGGGTACTATCCGATCGATACCCTTGAAGTAAGCTCCGGTCAGACAGGAACCATCTCCATGGGTAATCACACGGCAATTCCGGCAGGTGCAGACAGAATTATCGCTGTGGAGGATTCAGGTACCACACCGGTGGCGGTTTATTCACTGCCGGCAAACAGACTGCTTTCGACAGTAAGCGGTGATAAGCTGTACAGCTTCAGTGCTTATTCCGATATCCACATCGACAGAGGAAGCAACTGGTACAAGGATGCCGATCAGCATTTTAATGAGGGCTTGCGCTATGCGACAGACAGAGGCTCGGATTATATGATCGTATCCGGCGACTGCGTTACCAATGACTCCGGACCCGATAAGGAATGGAAGGCTTATGAGGGAATCCTCAGTGAAAGCGATTTTGTCAATCCCGTATGGGAATCCGACGGCAACCACGATCTGCGTCAGGATGTAGACTCCGGCATCAGCTCGTTTATCACCCACAGCGGTACCAACAGTGTAAAGGGCTATGACAAGTCGTATTTCTACAAGGTTGAGGAAAAAACAGGCGATGTGTTCATCTTTATGTCGCTGGATCGCAGTGCGCACCCCAGCAAGGATGATGTGTTCTCCGGCGATCAGCTTACATGGGCGGAAAATCTGATAGCAGAATATGCCGATGATGACGTTAATATATTCCTTGTTCAGCACGCACCGATCAATGGATACGGCGCAGGCGACAGAATGAGCAATCCCTATTACGGCGGTCTGCTCAATACGAGCTATACCAATAACGCACGTTTCAAGAAACTGATTCAGGATTATCCCGATGTGGTATGGGTCTCCGGACATACACACGAGGATTTCACGATGGATTACAACTACTCCAATGAAGGCGGAGAAGCTGCCAACATGATCCATATTCCTTCTTTAGCAGGTTCTACCTTACCGAAGCCCAGTGATGACGATCTGGAGAGAAACGAAGGTCACGGCTTCAATTCACAGGGCTATTATACCGAGGTCTATGAAAACGAGATCGTATTCTACGGCGTCAATCTGACCGATCAGCTCATCTACCCCAAATACTGCTACATCATGGAGGGCGGACGCACAGAAGATTCCAGTGTGAACCCGCAGCCGCAGGAGCCTGCTCTCACCGGCGAGATCGTTGATATCAGCGGACAGGTTGCCAGCGTAAAAAGTATCCTTTCCAAGTACTATAATTACGCATCCTATGATCAGTATCAGGCACTGAAAAAGCTGTATTATCAGTATAAGGATCAGACAACGGCGGACAGGGTCGTCCTGACACAGTTCCAGGAGAAGATCAATGCACTTGCCGAATTCACCGGAACCATTACGGTCTATCCTCTCAAGAGCACCTACTACTTTGAGAACAACAAGTCATGGAGCAAGGTGTATGCCTATGCGTGGACGGGCAGCAAGCACAATGCAGAATGGCCGGGTGTCAAGATCAGCAAGGTCGGCACAAACAACGGCAATGATGTTTACGGCATCAGCTTCAACAGCGCCGGCGAATACAGCAATCTGATCTTTACAGACGGCAGCTCCCAGACGGTCGATATCGCTCTTTGTGACTATTCCGGCAACTGCTTCAAGCTGGGCAGTACCACAGACGGAAAATACAAGGTCAGCAACTATGACCTTGACGGCAACACTCCCGAGCCTCCCGATCCGCCTGTCGTGGAAGGTCACAATTATGCACTTCTGTATTATGTTTCCGGTGAACATGACTGGACAGATACCAGCAAGCTTTGCACCTCGGACGGCGACGGCACTTACTACTATACCTTCACTTCACAGGGTACAGAAAACCTCAGCTTCAGTCTTTATGACAAGACCGACAAGGTTTACCATGGTCTTACACAGAGCGTAGGTCTTGACTACAGTGACGGCGCATCTTCGGAGTATACCCTTACAGAGGCGAGCTCCAGAGGCAAAAGTATTACCGTGAACGGATTGACTGCGGGCGCGATCGTGCGCATCAGATACACACCTGCCGACCATAAGATCGCTGTAATGTTCGGCGAGGAGCGTGAGGAGCTTGAGAACACCTCCACAGTATCGGCTGCAACGATCAACCTCGGCGAAAGACTTACAGTTAATTGTGCAGCAACAGGCGGTTCGGGCACATATCAGTATGAGGTGCTCTATAAGCAGACGGCACAAACCAAATGGACAACCGCACAGGCATATTCCGCCAACACGACTGCAACTGTAAAGCCCGCAAAGGCTGTTACCTACAATGTAAAGGTCAAGGTCAGCGACGGTCAGACAGAGGCTGAAAAGAACTTCACACTCACCGTTGTTGACAACACACTCAAGAACAATTCGACCATCTCCAAGACCGCAATCACTCTCGGTCAGACCGTTCAGGTAACCTGCAATGCAGCGGGCGGCTCGGGCGGCTATCAATACGCTGTATTCTATAAGAGAGCAACAGACAGCAAATGGACGACAAAGCAGGATTTCAAGAGTAATGCTTCTGTAACCATCAAGCCCGCTGCGGCTCTGGAATATGATGTATGCGTCAAAGCAAAGGACAGTGCCGGAGCAACTGCCAAGACATACTTTAAGGTGACGGTGGTCAAGGGTTTTACCAACCTGACGACTATTTCGGCAGATTCCATTACTCTCGGTTCGACCGTGAAGGTCACCTGTCTGGCTGCGGGCGGAACAGAGCCGTATCAGTATGCTGTGTATTACAAAAAGACCTCCGACAAAAAATGGACGACCAAGCAGGATTATTCCGAAAACAGCGTTGTAAAGATCAAACCCGGAAGGGCAACCACCTATGAGATCTGCGTGAAGTGTCTTGATGGTGCAGGCAAAACAACAAAGAAGTATTTCAATGTAACAGTAAACTGATTCGTGTATCAATCAGGAAGAACTAAAAAACGGCAGGCAGCCGACAGACTGTCTGCCGTTTTTGCACGGTGTATTACTAAAAAAGCTTATGCAGATGACAGGAAGATGCCCGCCCGCGCCGTCGGCTTGTTCCGCGAAAGGGAAGAAATGCAGCGGCGAAAGGAAAAAATACGGTGCGTGACCCGCTGAAATATCAACAAATAGTATATTTTCCTGCGGCAGCACAGCGAAGAAAAGCTTCTGCAAAAGGGAAAACTATACAATTTGTAGAGAGGAAAAAAATTTTGAAAAAAGGTGTTGACAAAAGGTGGGAAAGGTGGTATTATAACAAAGCTGTCGC
>CACYDW010000019.1 GCA_902773325.1 uncultured Ruminococcus sp. | reverse complement strand
TCAACAAAAAAGTCAGCCTTGCGGCTGACTGGCAATTCATCACCGACCTATAGAGGTCGGTGTCTTCTTGCCATATTAGGATAAATCAGTCACGATAAGATGTCAACGCTTGCGTTGCCGTATAATACCCCTTGACAAATAATACTGC
Organism: uncultured Ruminococcus sp.; assembly: GCA_902773325.1. Lineage (GTDB taxonomy): Bacteria > Bacillota > Clostridia > Oscillospirales > Acutalibacteraceae > UBA1213. Next base: position 13,060 of record CACYDW010000019.1, on the reverse strand, counting down.
GTGTGATATAGTATTGCTCGTAAGATAGTATTTCATTTCAACAGGGGTGATTTTTATGGATATTCAGCTTAAACGCGGACTGCTTGATGTTTGTGTGCTGGCAGCAATCAAAAATGAGGATTCCTACGGGTACAAGATCATCAAGGATATGAAGCCCTATCTTGACATCTCCGAGTCAACGCTGTATCCGATCCTGCGGAGGCTGGAATGTGCCGATATGCTCACCGTCCGCAGCATCGAACACAACGGCAGACTCAGAAAGTATTATCACATTACGCAGGCGGGCATAGAAAGACTACGCGACTTTTCAAATGACTGGAAGGAAATTACAGCGATCTACAACTTTGTAACAAGGGAGGATAATCCGCATGACCAAACAGGACTTTATGAATGATCTCAGGGCAAGAATTACCGGCGTCAGACCGGAGGATATCAACCGTTCTCTCGACTATTACTCCGAAATGATAGACGACAGGATCGAAGAAGGTGTCCCCGAAGAAGAAGCGGTCGCAGCTATGGGCAATACGCAGGAGATCGCCGAAAAAATCATCAGTGAGCTGTCCTCCGGAAGCATCACCCCCCGCTCCGGAAAACACTCCCGTCAGACCGGCGCATCTTCCCGGCAGCATACGGCTCCTCCCAACACCTCACAGCAATACGCTTCTCAGGCTTATTCTCAGCCGACTTATTATCAATCGGGTACTTCATCATACAGCAGTGCGGCTTCATGGTTTCAGAAAACGTTTTCCGATCCTTCCTCACGGCTCGCTTTTATCATCATTCTGATCGCCACCGCTCCTGTCTGGCTGCCTGCTCTGCTCAGCGTGATCGCGTTATTCTTCAGCATATATATATCAGTGATCTGCCTTGCGATCGCGGGCACAGGCGGTATCATTCAGGCAATCATCGAGCTGCTCACAGGCAGTCACGTTCATGGGCTGTTCGCTCTCGGCATCGGCATGATGCTGCTGGGCGCATTCTATCCGCTTCTCAGGCTCGTGGGCTTTCTGGAAAAAAAGCTCTGGTGGGGTGTGAAGGAACTGATATCCTTTATTAAAACAATTTTCAGGGAATGGAGGTAACTGTTATGAAGCGAATGGCATCAAAAATACTGATCGGTGCGTCCTTTCTGCTGATCGGTGCCGGCGCGGCACTGACCGTTACGGCACTTTCTATGGCAGATTTCAGGCTCGATACCGTCAGGGAGAGCAAAACCGAACATCTGAACTACAGCGTGGAGGGTGATCTGCGTTCCCTCAAAATTCAAACCGTTTCGGACAATGCCGAGATCATCTTCACCGAAAGCAGCGAATGCTATCTCGAATACTGCAACAGAAGTAACCTTGCCTATTCGATCACGGAAAAGGACGGTGTTCTCACTATCGAACAGCAGGATAACAAAAAGTGGTATGAGCATCTGACCATGTTCTTCGACTGGGGACAGTCCGATGATGAAGCCCTCCGCATTTATCTGCCGGAAGGCACTGCTCCCGACGTCACTGCCGAAACCGTTTCGGGAGATATCAGCGTATCGGAAAAGCTCTTTCTTCCTTCGGCTGATCTCAGTACGGTCAGCGGTAATATTTCCCTTTCTGCGCGCGTGAGAGGAAATGTACATACCCATACCGTAAGCGGTAACATCACGCTCGGCGAATGCCGCTGCAATGCCCTTTCTGCCCAAACCACCAGCGGCAGTATCAAGGCTTCTGCGATCGCCGAAACGACACTCCTGTTCAAAACCATAAGCGGCGATATCCGGCTTGACAGTGCTGATGCATCCGACATCACACTCGATACCGTAAGCGGTGATATTTCCGGAAGTCTGCGTTCCAATAAAAGCTTTACCTCCACCACTGTGAGCGGTTCGATCAACGTGCCGCAGTCGGGGGATCCCTCCGGAAGCTGCCGTATCAGTACGATCAGCGGCGACGCTCGGATCACTGTTGCAGAACAAAAACGGTAAACGGCTGTTCCCCCCTGTTCCATGGCAGAATCATCTGTGATAAAATAATCATAAATCATACGCAGACGGCACGTATATTAGACGACAAAAAATTCTTGCTCAGAGTGATATCCGAAGGGGTGTGGGGGCGACCGGAAAGCCCCACAGTCAGCCGATGATTTATCAAAGTATAAAAATAATGTCGTTTACCATAATTATTACGTTATTATGACACAATTGATGAAATGACTGTTGTTTTTTCATCATAAAGTGTGTTATAATGTAGTTTATTACACAGCAACAAAAAAGGACTGATATTCATGACAGAATACCGTTTTCTCGGAAGATCTGGCGGCCGCCGCTTCTGCATTGACGGCATTGACGTCTTTGCACATTCATGGCAGCAGCAGGGAATGTGCGGCATCGTTCTTGACCCTGCCGACCGGAAGCCCTACAGCTTCTCATTCTACAAGATCATGACCGACACCAGAGAGATCACCTTTCTTGCCGGGAAATTCCGTGATGATTCATGGGGATTCTATCAGACCATATCAGAGGATTTTCCATAAGCATTTATGAACAGGAGGATTATTACCATGAATGAACTCATTAGTATCGCCAAACTCTTTGACCTGTCGCAGACAATTGCCGCTCCGATCTTTGACGGACTGACCTATCCGTGGGAAGCTCTGCCGGATATCTCCGATTTCATTATCCGGCTCGGCAAGACCCTGCCCGCTGACCAATATGAACAAGTGAAAGATGCCGAAAATGTATGGATCGCCCGTTCGGCAACGGTTGCTCCCTCCGCCTGCCTGAAAGGCCCTCTGATCATCTGTCACGGTGCAGAGATTCGTCACTGTGCCTTTATCAGAGGCAGTGCCATTGTAGGTGAAAAAGCCGTGGTCGGCAACTCTACAGAGCTGAAAAACTGTATCATCTTCAACTGCGCTCAGGTACCTCACTACAACTATATCGGCGACTCCATTCTCGGCTATAAGGCACATCTCGGCGCAGGTGCCATCACCTCTAACCTCAAATCCGACAGAAGTCTTGTAACCGTTACTACCCGCGAGGAAAGAATTGAAACCGACCTCAAAAAATTCGGCGCGATCATCGGCGACTACGCTGAAGTAGGCTGCAACTCCGTTCTGAACCCCGGTACGATCATCGGAAGAAACTCTACCGTCTATCCCCTCTCTATGGTTCGCGGTTACGTTCCTCCGGACAGTATCTACAAAACTGCCGGTGAGCTTGTTATCAAGCAGCCCTATTAAAGCCGCAGTCTTAACAGACTCCTGTACTGCGCTTTGAGATTTACAATTATTGCAAAGGAAATAAAGAAATGGAAATAATGGATCTATACGACAAAAACCGACAGCCGCTCCACAGAACCGCCGTCAGGGGTACAACACTCCCTGACGGCGAATACCGTATTGTGGTGCATATCTGCTTATTCGACCGCAAGGGCAATATGCTCATTCAGCAAAGACAATCTTCCAAGACGATCTTCCCTGACCTATGGGATATTACGGCGGGCGGTCAGGTCGGCTGCGGAGAGGATTCCGCTCACGGTGCTCAGCGCGAGCTTCTTGAAGAGCTGGGGATCTCCATCAGCATGACACACCTGCGCCCTGCCTTTACGATGAACTTTCAGGACGGCTTCGATGACGTCTATCTCATCATAGCCGATATTGCCCCCGACACCCTCGCCCTCCAGCAGGAGGAGGTCAAAGCGGTAAAGCTTGCTTCACATGATGAAATTCTGGACATGATCGCGCAGGGAACTTTCATCCCCTACAAAAAAAGCTACATCGACCTCCTGTTTGACAGCCATAACGAATCCGGCTCTTTTGAAAACTGGAGCGAAAGCGGAGAAATTGGCACAAAATCCTGAAAAAAAGTCCGGTATCTTTGGCAATTTTTTCAGTACCATTTCTCTTTACATTTGCCCGCAGAATGTAGTATTATATATGTGTTGCAGTGGCATAGGTTGTGTATGCTGCTGTTTCCAAGGGCAGACTGCCCGGAGTAAGAAGTAAGAGGATTACTGCCGAAACTATTTCTCTGTTATTGAATGGAGGCTGTTTGAATGAGCGATATTGAAAAAAAGGACGATTCTCTGAAGCCCGATACAGAAAAGGACACTGCTGCTTCTGAACCTGCCGGAGCCGAAGCCGAAGCTGCAACTACCGCACAAACGGAATCTGATGCGGAATTGTCTGCGGACACGGCAATTCATGCCGCTGCTGCCGAAAGTACCGCTGCCGAAGAAAGTTCCGCCGAGGAACAGGTTATATGGAACGACCTTGACACCGGAAATACAGTTCCTGATAAAGCCGGTCGGAAAAAGGCTAAGAAAAAGAAAGCAAAAAAGGATAAAAAATCCGATGTCACCGAGATCGACATCAGCCCCAGCACGGATATCAGCAAGCCCCGCAAAAAGAAAAAGAAATTCCCGTTTGCGGCTGTGATCGCCGCTGTTTCGAGCTTGTTCGTGTGCGGCGCTGCATGGATGCTGATTACATGGGGACTCAACGGCGACGTTGTGCCGACCGGTGCAGATGTATCGTCTAAAGCTTCCGAAGCGAACTCCGGTTCAGATACATCTGAAGGCTCTATGAGCATTGTTGACGGCAGTGATGACGGTACCAACGAAATCTCTCAGGTCGATTATGAAGCTCTTGAGATCAGCCGCCTTGACACAACTGACATCACATTCAGTGATAATGTCACGATCGAAGGTGTCAGCATGAAGGGCATGACACTCTCACAGGCTAACAAGGCACTTCAGGAAAAGGTTCTGGAACTGCGGGACAGAGTTACCATCAACATTGCCTGTGACGGCAAAACCTTTGTTCTCACGGAGGACGATTTTGTCTATGATTCCAACCTTGCCGACGTTCTCATTCAGGCTTATCACTACGGCAGGGGTGAAATGCAGAACCCGACCATCGAATATCAGGATATTGACGGAAAATCCGATTTCAAGATCACTACCACACTGAACAGAGCGTCCATTGACGCAGCAGTCAAAAAGGTAGCCAAGAATTTTGATGTTCAGCCGATCAATGCCCATGTTACCAGCTTTGACCCCACCGCTACCGAAAAGTTCAAATATGAGGACGGCTCTAACGGCTGGCTGACTGACCAGAGCGAGATCAGAAAAGGAGTCGTTGCTATTCTTGAACAAACCGACAAATCGGGCAGCTTTACCATCGAAACAACGGAAACCCCTTTTACCGTTTCTATGGCTCTCATCAAAGCCAACACCAAGCTTATCGCTTCCCACAGCACCGCCTGCAACAACAGTGCAGCATCGGTCGCCAATATGCAGCTTGCCATCAAAGCTGCTAACGGTACGATCATCAACCCCGGTGAAACCTTCTCCTTTAATACCATGACAGGCGACACCACCAACGGCAATACCCATTATTACGACAACGGAACTGTCGGCAGCTATGTTCCTTCCACCGCCTACTCTCACGGTGAGGTGGTTCAGGACTTCGGCGGCGGTATCTGTCAGGCATCGACCACAATCTTCCTCTGTGCACTTAAAACCGACATGGAGGTCGTTGAGCGTCACGCTCACATGTATGCTTCCAGCTATGCGGCTTACGGACTTGACGCGACCGTTGACTACGGCAACCTTGATATGCGCTTCAAAAACACATACCAGTATCCCGTATATATCGCTACTTATGTATACGGCGGCAGGATCATGGTCGAAATGTATGGTCCGATCTCGACAGATTACGATGAGATCGTTCCGGTAGGCTGGGTCACCTATGCAGATTCCAAGATCTTCTCCGCAAGAGGTGCAAAGGTGTACTTCAAGAACGGCAAGGAAACCAAGCGTGTTCTCCTTCCCGCCGGCACCTATGACTACCACTACGAAAGCTGGTCATCGGTCAGCAATTATATCCCGAACGATACCGAAAACGGTCCGAGCGTATCGCCCGACAATTACGTGCCTACGGTATATTCCCCCAGCGGCTGCGGCAGCAGTGCTCCGATTCCCTACGGTACGGCATCAGAGGTCATCAAGAAGGCTCTTGCCGCTCCCTCTGAAAGCTCCAAGCCGCAGGAATCCTCGAAAAAGCCTGCCGCAAATTCTTCAAAGCCGGCAGAGGATTCTTCAAAACCGGCAGAGTCACAAGCATCAGCCGCCAACTGACGGCATCTTCCCTGCCCGAAACGGCTGTGAACTGTTTCGGGCAGGTATTTTTTATCATACGGAGGTCACTATGAACAATACTATCAACAAAAGTACTATAAACAACGACACATCCATGCAGGCAGCTTCCGGAAAGGTCATTATTGTCGGCTCGGGTCCTGCCGGCATTTCAGCGGCTCTCTATTTACAGCGCAGCGGCAAGGTTGCTGTTACCGTTTTTTCAAGCGGTTCCGGTGCTCTTGAAAAAGCCGGAAAGATCGAAAACTATTACGGTTTTGCCGAACCCATCAGCGGGAAAGAGCTGCATCAGCAGGGTGTTCTCAACGCAAAACGGCTCGGGGTCAGCTTTATCGAAGAAGAAGTATTCGCCGTGACATACGATGACCGCTTCAAGCCTGCTGTTCAGACCAAAAACGGCACTTACTCCTGTGATGCCGTCCTTCTCGCTACCGGCACATCAAGAAAAGCACCCTCTATCCCCGGTTTGCGGGAGCTTGAAGGCAAAGGGGTAAGCTACTGCGCGGTCTGTGACGCGTTTTTCTACACGGGCAAAGACGTTGCCGTCATCGGCAGCGGCGAATATGCCGTTCACGAAGCACAGATTCTTGCCCCTGTCGCCGCCTCTGTTACGATTCTCACCAACGGAAGCCCGCTCTCCGCCGAACTGCCTTCCGGCATTGACCTCTGCACCGAACCGCTGTCCTCTGTCAACGGTGAAAGTGGCGTTTCCTCCGTCACCCTGCAAAGCGGCGATACGATACCCGTCAGCGGTGTTTTCGTTGCCATCGGTGTTGCAGGCAGTACAGACCTTGCACGCAAAGTCGGCGCTGAGATCAACGGCTCCTATATCAAAGTCAATGCTCAGATGGAAACCTCTGTTCCAGCTCTCTACGCTGCCGGCGACTGTACCGGCGGTACGCTCCAGCTCCATAAAGCCGTCCATGAGGGTGCTGTGGCTGCTTCTTCCATACTCCGTTTTCTTTTCTGAATCACCCTGAACCATACCGCACCGTGTTCCCCTGAGTTTTCAGGCAGAATACAAAAGTACCCCTTGTGCTCCCAACGCTTTACGCTGTCCGACTTATATAGCAGAGGGTAACTCTCTGCGGTGCTGAGCGAAAACACGAACACGGGGTTGTAATCCGGAAGAATTTCATGTATAATAATGGGTGTATCTGTATCAATCTATAAAATAATGAAATGACCGGAAAAATAATTACACAAACTGTTCAGTTCCTAAGACGGCGGCTTCGCCTTATAGCACGATATGGAACCGCTGCTGAATCAGTGAATCCGGTCTATGGATAACAAAGGATAACAAAAACAAAGGGAGGAAAAGAATGAAACGACTTGCAGCAATACTAACGGCAGCATTGATCATGCTTTCGCTGCCTGTCACGGTTTATGCCGTACCTGACGATTCTGACCCCGATACCTCGCAATCAGAAACCGTCGAAGAGGACGAATCCCCTGACGACAGCTCCGACGAAAACCATGAGGATACGGAATCCGATGAGGACAGCACCGCATCAGAAAATGAAAGCTCTGATACTGATGAGGAAAGTACCGCGTCCGGTGAAGAAAGCGATGATGCAGACAGCGAAAGCTCCGCGTCTGATGGCGAAAACTCCGATTCCGATGAGGAGAGCTCCGCCTCCGGTGAAGAAAGCAATGATGCAGACCGTGAGAGTTCCGCTTCCAATGAAGAAAGCGCTGATACCAATGGGGAAAGTACTGATTCCGGCGAAGAAAAAACAGAGGCGAAATACACCAGCTATCGCATTGACGATGTAAAGCTGAATATCGCGTTCCCCGAAAATCTCTATATCCTCACGCGGGATACCCAAAAGGGCGATAAGGCACTGGATGCTTACAAAATGACCGTCGATGAACTCACCAGATCCTTTGAGGATACCAACACCTACCTCAAAGCCAGCGCGATGGATTTTTCTTACGATATCACGGTCACGGCAGACACCAGCCAGAATACCGAAACGATCGGCAGTCTTTCCAAGCTCAGTGAACATGACTTACAGCAAATCGCCGATAATCTGCTCGAAGAACCGATCTACTCCGGCTGCTCCAAACGTACTGTCAACGGAGTGCTGTTCCTTTCGTTTACCATGGAATATACCGCGGACGGCACGAAGGTCTACGGACTTCAGGAATATACGATCGTTGACGGCAAAAGAGTGATCATTACCTTCCAGTCCTACACGGGTACTATCAGCGAGGAACTCAGCGAGATCATCAACAATGTGATGGACAGCGTGATTTTTGAGGGGATCTCGGAGGTATCTCATGCACCTGCCGAAAACACGTTTTCGATCAACGACCTCTCTAAGCTCGATATCCGCTATTATTTCCTGATGGCTGCGGCAGTACTGGCAGTGATCTCTCTCTCGGTGATGATCATTGCCGGAATGAAATACAAGAAATCCAAAAACGCTGCCCTCCCACCGGACGAAAACCGCAATCCAAAAAGCGCAAAGCCCGATAAAGCAGCAGGCAGCAGATCCGCTGACAAAAAACCGGCAAAAGCTGTGAACGGTAAATCTGCCGACAAGCAAGCAGCTAAGGCGGCGAATGCCAGGTCTGCCGACAAGCAAGCAGCTAAGGCGGCAAACGGCAAATCCCCCAACAAGCAAACGTCAAAGGCAACGAACAGCAAGTCTGCCGGAAAAAAATCCAAGAAGATCAACAGCACTGACCCGCAGACGATCACAGGGGAGCATAAGATGTCCTCTGTACCTGCAATTCCCGCTGCGAATGAAACAACTGTTTCCGAAAGTCTTAAACCCGATACAGAGCCGACAAGCGGCGATTCCGAGGTTGTGTTCGCCGAAAATCTGCCCGTCCGCCGCACGGATATCGAACAGATCGGCGAATATCCCATCGAAAAAACGGACACGGAGAACTCTCCCGAGGAAGAAAAAAATCCAGCTATCGTTAAGGCGGCGGCAGCATACGACAGACGTGCTGCTCTCAGCAAGGCATCCTCCTCACAGGATACCGCCGGATCAAAGGAAGTGCAGGCTCTCCCTGTTGACGGACTGCCCGCTGTGAAGCCCGCAAATGCCGACAGCCGTCCGGCTTCCCCACAGGATACGGCAGCATCAGCAGCCGTGCAGGCACTCCCCGCAGATGAGCTGCCTGTCCCGAAACCGGCAGATACCCGCAGCGGCATCTCTGAAAAACGCACCATGGATAACTTCCATTCGGTACTATTTGCACCGCAAGACAAAACCAACACCACAAACGAAAGCGAGGACAGCAGCAAAAGCGGTACACAGCAAACCGATTCTGCAACCGATATGACACACTCCGACAAGCCTATTTCTGTTGAAATCACACATTCACCTGACGGCAGTATCCTGATCGGCGCGACCACTCAGGACGGCTCTTTACCCGTTGACGTTGAAATCAAGGACGGTATCAAGTCAAAGTCGGAACGTTCCAGACAAGCACTCTCCAAGATGGGACTTTCCTCTGCCAATGAAAATGAGATCTATAACCATGCTATGCAAGACACCTCTCTCACCGATAAATTCAAAGCAAAAGAACCCGCTCCCAGACCACGCGCGCAGGCATCGGCTGCCAATATGGGTACTGCGAAAGATTCGGCGACTGACGGCGAAAATAATAATGAGGAGGCACTCCAAGCTGTGAACAACATGAATGATACCAACAATCCCTTCGGTGCAGCACCCGAAGATACATCCGAATTTTTTGACGGCGTGACAGAACAGGTTACTATTTCCGCTCCCGAGGATACCGGAAGTGCAGGCTCCAACGACTTTGTTTTTGAGCGCGACAGCGGCATTATGTTTGAACACGCCCGCTCTATGCAGAGCGCGATCGTTCCCCGGAAAACACCGCTCACCGTCATTCCCCGTCTTGAAAGCGTCAATGCAGATGAATATCACAAGCAGATAGAGGAGATCAAGAAATCCATGCGCCGCGGCAGCTCCAGACCCGCCCGCACAGCACCGTCCGTACAGACGGAAAAGCCTGCCCACTCATCACCGTCACCCGCTCCCGCTGCGTCGGCTCAGCAGGATATTTCCCCGGTGCAGACCGCTCCTGCTGGCGAAAAGCCCTCTGAAAAGTCACACTCTCCCGCTCCGAAGCAGAATTCTGCTCCGAAGCAGGATTCTGCTCCGAAGCAGGATTCTGCTCCGAAAAAGGATTCTGCACCGAAAAAGGACACCGCCGCAGACAATAGCAATGTGTTTGAATTTTACTCCGGCTATGACCCTTCTGACGATCCCTTCAGTCCGCAGAATCAGGGACAGGAAATCAAGCTCAGTCAGCATTCCTCCCAAAAGCAGGAATCCGTTGCTGCCCGTTTCAAGCGTACTCTCAGCAAGCTGTTCTCCAGTGCCGATGATGAAAATGACCCCAACGATGATGATGACGAATAATAGCTATTCTTCCTTTTTCAGAAATCACACAAAACAGGATACTATTGTACATTGAGCATTATATATTGATCGGAGGTTTTGTATGGACAATATATTGATCAAAAATGTAAGGATGATAAACCCTGTTCATGCGTCGGACGAAAAAACAGGCGATATCTATATCAAGGACGGCTTTTTTGCACCGCCTGAAACCGCCGGTACTGACGCGATCATCATTCACGGCAGCGGTCTTACCGCTGCGCCCGGTCTGATCGACCTGCATGTACATCTGCGTGACCCGGGACAGACGGATAAGGAGGATATTATCTCAGGCTGCAAGGCGGCTGCGGCAGGCGGTGTGACCACGCTGTTGGCAATGCCCAATACCGTTCCTGCGGTGGATTCCCCCGAAACGGTACGCTATATCCTTGAAAAAGCAAGGAATGCCGATGCGCGTGTTCTGGTGGTGGGCGCGATCACAAAGGAACTGGGCGGTCATGAAGCCACCGATATTGACGCTCTCTACCGCAGCGGTATTTCTGCCCTGTCTGATGACGGACATCCCGTTATAGATACCTCTGTCATGGTTGACGCGATGAAAAAGGCCGCTCAGCTCGGTATTCCCGTCACAGCTCACTGCGAAGACCCGTTTCTTGCGGGCGGCAAGGTCAACGAAGGCATGATTTCCGGACAACTCGGTGTCAAGGGTATGCCCCGTGCTGCCGAAGATGCCGGTACAGCCCGCGAGATCGCCCTTGCTGCGGCTTATGACCTGCCGATACATATCTGCCACGTCAGCACCGCCACCTCTGCCGATATGATTCGTGATGCCAAGCGCAGGGGTGTGAAGGTGACAGCAGAAACCGCCCCCCATTATCTCATGCTGACCGAAAACGAACTGCTCAGACGCGATGCAGACTACCGCATGAATCCGCCTTTGCGTACCGAGAAAGACCGTCTGGCGATGATCGAAGCCCTCAGGGACGGCACGATCGATGCCATTGCGACCGACCATGCTCCCCACACGCCGCAGGAAAAAGCGGATTTTGTCAATGCTCCCAACGGCTCTATCGGTATGGAAACCTCTTTTGCGGCGGCTTATACCGTTCTGGTAGAGGGCGGTATTCTCAGTGAAGCGGAGCTGCTGCAAAAAATGTCGCTCAACCCCGCTAAAATCCTTGGTATCAGGGGCGGAACGCTCTGTTACGGCGCACCCGCAGACCTCATGCTCTACTCTAAAGAGCAATGGACGGTTGAACCCGATCAGCTTCACGGAAAATCCAAAAATACACCCTTTAAGGGTCTGACACTTGCCGCAAAGGTCAGGTTGACCGTATGCGGCGGCAGGATCGTGTTCAACACACTATAAACTATCAATAATGGAGGAATCAATATGTCATTCGACCGACTTATAAGCGGAATTATCAGAACAAAGAATCCCACGGTGGCGGGTCTTGACCCCAAGCTGGATTTTATCCCCGCCTACATCAAGGAGCAAGCCTACGCACAGTACGGCAAAACCCTCGAGGGCGCAGCAGAAGCACTCTTTGTTTTCAACAAAGGTCTGATTGACGCTTTGTGTGACATCGTGCCCGCTGTAAAGCCGCAGGCTGCTTACTATGAAATGTATGGCTATCATGGTGTTCATGCGCTCTATAGAACCATCGCCTACGCAAAGGAAAAGGGTATGTTTGTCATTACGGACGCTAAGCGCAACGATATCGGAACAACCATGGAAGCATACGCAAAAGCACATCTCGGTGTTACCGATGTGGAGGGCGAACAGCTTGAAGCCTTCGGCGCAGATGCACTTACCGTCAACGGCTATCTCGGTACGGACGGTATCAAGCCGCTTACAGCGATCTGCAAGTCCTTCGACAAGGGCATCTTTGTATTGGTAAAGACCTCCAATCCCTCCTCCGGTGAGCTTCAGGACAGAACACTCGATGACGGACTCTCCATTTACCGCACCATGGGCAATATGTGTGAAGCATGGGGCGAAGAACTCATGGGAGCTTACGGCTATTCGGGTGTCGGTGCTGTTGTCGGCGCGACCTACCCCGCACAGCTCGGCGAACTCAGAAAAGCACTCCCCCACACCTTCTTCCTCGTGCCCGGCTACGGTGCACAGGGCGGCGGCGCGGCAGATGTTGCCCCCGCCTTTGACGACAAGGGACTCGGTGCTGTGATCAATTCCTCACGCGGCATTATGTGTGCTTGGAAAAAGGAAGAAGGACTTGCTCCCGAAGAATATGCACAGGCCGCCAGGCGTGAAGCAATCCGTATGAGAGATGAGATCACCTCTCTTGTAAAGATCGGATGATCCTGCTTCGGCTTATTCAGCCGACAGAAGAATATTTCTGTTCAGCAAGTCTGCTGCACAACGCAAAATGCCGCACCACAATGATTCGGTGGTGCGGCATTTTTAGTTATATAAACCGACGTTATACCGGTTTATCCTAATATGGCAAGAAGACACCGACCTCTATAGGTCGGTGATGAATTGCCAGTCAGCCGCAAGGCTGACTTTTTTGTTGA
>CACYDW010000018.1 GCA_902773325.1 uncultured Ruminococcus sp. | reverse complement strand
GTCCGAAGGGGTGTGGGGGCGACCGGAAAGCCCCCACAATCAGCCTATGATTCATCAAAGTATAAAAAATAATGTCGTTTACTATAGTATTATATCAGCACTCGGCAATAACCTCTACCTCGCAGAGTACATTCTTGGGCAGTGTCTTGACTGCAACGCAGGAACGTGCAGGCTTGCCCGTGAAATATCTGCCGTAGATCTCGTTGAACTTGCCGAAGTCGTTCATATCGGCAAGGAAACATACGGTCTTGACGGCTTTTTCAAGAGAGCTGCCCGAAGCCTCGAGCAGATTCTTGAGGTTCTGCATGACCTGTTCAGTCTGTCCCTCAATGGTATCAGCTTCTACGCTGCCTGTTGCGGGATTGATAGCGATCTGTCCGGAGGTGAATACGAGTCCGTTCACCTTGACTGCCTGTGAGTAGGGACCGATCGCATCGGGTGCATTTTTGGTGTAAATGATTTCTGCCATGATTGATCTTCCTTTCAATAATATTACTGAACGGTCTTATAACCGTGCTTTGAAAGCTCGTCCTTGATCTTCTGGATATGCTCGTGGTTTCTCGTTTCAAGAGAAAGACGGAGATAGCAGGAGTTGATATCGGTGTTGAGGTCTGCTCTGTCGTGGCTGACGGCAACAACATTCGCGCCTAACTTTGAAATGATCCTCGATACATTCTGAAGCTCACCGGGCTTATCGGTCAGCGCAATGGTAAACTCGGCAAGTCTGCCGGTCTTTTGCAGACCTCTGTCAATGACGCGCGAAAGAATCGTAACGTCAATATTTCCGCCCGATACCAGACAGCATACCTTCTTGCCCTTGATGGGGAACTTGTCAAACAGTGCCGCTGCTACGGATACCGCGCCGGCGCCCTCGGAGATCAGCTTCTGCTTCTCGATCAGTGAAAGAATAGCCGTAGCTACCTCATCATCGGTAACGGTCATGATCTCATCGACATATTTGGTGCAAAGCTCGTATGTAAGCTCGCCGGGAGTCTTTACGGCAATACCGTCGGCAAAGGTGTTGACGGACGGCAGAGTTTCGATCTGACCGTGCGCCGTTGAAAGATACATAGACGGTGCGCCTGCCGACTGAACACCATATACCTTGATCTTCGGATTGAGCGATTTGATCGCAAATGCAACACCGCTGATGAGTCCGCCGCCGCCGATCGGTACGATCACGGCATCTACATCGGGAAGCTGCTCTAAAATCTCCAGTCCGATCGTACCCTGACCTGCAATAACAAGTTCATCGTCAAACGGGTGGATAAAGGTAGCGCCTGTCTGCTGCTGAAGCTCCACCGACTTGTCGTGTGCGTCATCATAGGTACCCTCTACAAGACACACCTCTGCGCCGTAGCTCTTGGTTGCCTCTACCTTTGAGATCGGTGCGGAATTCGGCATACAGATCAGTGCCTTAATGCCGTATTTTGCCGCCGCACGGGCAACACCCTGTGCATGGTTGCCTGCCGAACAGGCAATAACACCCTTGGCTCTTTCCTCGTCTGTGAGCTGAGAAATCTTGTAGTATGCACCTCTTGCCTTGAACGCACCGGTGACCTGAAGATTCTCGGTTTTGAGATACAGATCACATTCGTCCGACAGATTGACTGCATTGATCATATCCGTCGGTCTGATCACGTCCTTCAGAACATAAGACGCATGATATATTTTATCAAGTGTAAGCATTTTTATCCCCTGTCTTTCCCATAAGAATAAACGGTATTTTTTTATACTATAATAAAATACCGCGTTTTAATCCAAAAGTCAAGTATATCAGGCAGCTTAAGACCGGATTCGTAAAAAAAATAAAAAAATTTCAGAAAATACTTTATCTTTACCGAATTATATTGTATAATAATAGGCGACAGCACAGCATTTCACGCTGTGCGGATTAAAAAAATCATTTGGAGCGTGATGACAATGTCATTGGTAAATGCAGCAGAAATGCTCAAAAAGGCAAAAGAAGGTCACTATGCAGTCGGTCAGTTCAACATCAACAACTTAGAGTGGACAAAGGCTATCCTTCTGACCGCTCAGGAGCTGAATTCCCCCGTTATCCTCGGTGTATCCGAGGGCGCAGGCAAGTATATGACAGGCTTCAAGACTGTTGCTGCAATGGTTAAGGCTATGGACGAATCTCTCGGCATTACCGTTCCCGTTGCTCTGCACCTCGATCACGGTACTTATGAAGGCTGCTACAAGTGCATCAAAGCAGGCTTTACTTCTATTATGTTTGACGGCTCACATTATCCCTTTGAGGAAAACCTCGCTAAATCACAGGAGCTTGTTAACGTTGCTCACAATCTTGGTCTTTCCATCGAGTGTGAGGTAGGCTCTATCGGCGGAGAAGAGGACGGCGTTGTCGGCATGGGCGAATGTGCAGATCCCGACGAGTGCAAGACTATTGCTGACCTCGGTGTTGATATGCTTGCTGCTGGCATCGGCAACATTCACGGCAAGTACCCCGCTAACTGGAAGGGTCTTTCCTTTGAAACACTGGACGCTATTCAGGCGAAAACAGGCGAAATGCCCCTCGTACTCCACGGCGGCACAGGTATTCCTGCCGACATGATCAAGAAGGCTATTTCTCTCGGCGTTTCTAAGATCAACGTTAACACAGAGTGCCAGCTTTCCTTCCAGGAGGCTACCAGAAAGTACATCGAAGCAGGCAAAGACCTCGAAGGCAAGGGCTTCGACCCCAGAAAGCTCCTCGCTCCCGGCTTTGAAGCAATCAAGGCTACCGTTAAGGAGAAGATGGAACTCTTCGGCTCTGTTGGCAAGGCCTGATCTCCGCGCTATTATTCCGTATTGATTGAAAACACTCGATCCCGCAGCGATAGGTTTATCGCTGCGGGATTCTTGCTGCGATCTGAATGTCACAGATTCAGGTATACGGCAGAGCGTCTTATGCTGACAACGGATAAGAATCAAGCATATTGTTTGCTGACTCGCAACCGATTGTCAACCAACCGTCAATGAACCGTCAACCGTTGGTTGACACAGGTAAGGATAGGATAGATCATACGCTCTTGTCATCTGACGATGACAAACGCGCAGCTTTCGTCAGCAGTATTCTGCATTTGTACGAAAAGCTCTCCGGAATCGGCTGAACGGGTCAGAGATCACAGAAAAAAGCAAAGCGTTACATAGAAAAAATTGAGCGTTACACAGAAAAAACAAAACGTTACAATGTAGCAAAAATGTAACATAGATATAGATATAGATATAGAGAAAGATATAGATATAGATAATAATAATCTCTTGTCATCTGACGATGACAAACGCGCAGCTTTTGACTATAAATCGGCGGTTGATTTGTTTCAACAAATCCGTGTTTCTTTGCAAAAGGTAAAGAAACTGACAAATTTTATTCTGTATTCAAATATCACGGATTCAGGTCTAAGGAACTGTTCATCAACAACTTTTCATTTCTTCACAGTTCCTAAGTATAGTAGGCGACAAAAATATTCTTACTCAGAGTGATGTCCGAAGGGGTGTGGGGGGCGACCGGAAAGCCCCCACAATCAGCCTATGATTCATCAAAGTATAAAAAATAATGTCGT
>CACYDW010000017.1 GCA_902773325.1 uncultured Ruminococcus sp. | reverse complement strand
GGACGGTGCAATGCCGTACCCGCCGCCGTATACACAGGACGGTGCAATGCCGTACCCGCCGCCGTATGTACAGGACGGTGCAATGCCGCCCCCGCCGTATGTACAGGACGGTGCGATGCCGCCCCCGCCGTATGTACAGGACGGTGCGATGCCGCCCCCGCCGCCGTATGTACAGGACGGTGCGATGCCGCCCCCGCCGCCGTATACACAGGACGGTGCGATGCCGCCCCCCGCCGCCGTATACACAGGACGGTGCAATGCCGCCTCCGTATCAGCCGTATCCGGCGGTTTATAAACCGTTTGACCCCGGTGCGTCCTTATCAACGGGTGCCTTTGTTATGTCACTTATTGGCTTCTGGGGTTCTTTTATAGGTCTGTTTCTGGGTATTGGTGCGGTGATCATGTCCTATCTGGGCAAGCAGAAAACCTTGAATGCCGGACTCGTACCTTCCAAGATCAATCAGGCGGCGCTGATCGTTGGTATTATTGATATCGTTATAGGCGGTCTGAGAATCATTTGGTTTTTCTTGGAGTTTTTGTTCAAAATATTCTGAAAATATTCTGACATAAAAGAACGGCCCCTGCTCTGCGCGGGGGTCGTTTTGCTGCTTCGGAAATCATATTACTCATCAGAAGATGAACTGTGGCTGCTGGTCAGGGGGATAAACGTGCCGTCGTCCTTGGTGACCTTGGCGGCGGATTTTTTTGCATTGAGGGCTTTTTTGGCAGCGTCGGAGAATTCCCATTGACAATTGTGGAGCTTTTTGCCGCGGCGGTCGATCAGCTCGTAGGTGGTGTCGGAGCTTTGGATACGGGTGTTGACCACATCGCGGAGCATGGTGTTGATGATATCGAAGGAGCGTTCGATGAGTTCCTCGTCCTCCACGGGGAATACAAGCTCTACGCGCTTGTCGAGGTTGCGCTGCATCCAGTCGGCAGAACCCATATAGAGCTTTTTTCTGCCGGCATTTTCAAAGATAAAGATACGGCTGTGTTCGAGGAGCTGTCCTACAATGCTTCTGACCTCTATATTTTCGCTGATGCCCTTCACACCCGGCACAAGACAGCAGATTCCCCGGACGATCAGCGTGATCCTGACACCCGCCTGTGACGCTTTATAGAGCAGCGTGATGATCTCGGGGTCAACGAGGGAGTTGACCTTGGCGGTAATGCCGGAGGGCAGACCTGCAAGGGCATTTTCGGTTTCGTTAATGATCATTTCTTCAAAGAAGGTGCGTAGTCCGGTGGGAGCGACCTTCATTTTGTGATAGTCCGGCGGTGCGGAATAGCCCGTAATGACGTTGAACAGCGAAGAAGCGTCCTCTCCGAACTTTTCGTCACAGGTGAACATGCCGATATCCGTGTAGAAACGGGCGGTGATGTCGTTGTAGTTGCCTGTTCCCATGTGCAGATACCGTCTGATGCCGTCCGCTTCACGGCGCACGACCAGAAGGATTTTGCAGTGGGTTTTGAGTCCGGCAAGACCGTAGATGACATGGCAGCCGGCTTTTTCGAGCTTTTTTGCCCAACCGATGTTGTTTTCCTCGTCAAAGCGGGCTTTCAGCTCTACTAAAACGGTGACCTGCTTGCCGTTTTCGGCAGCCTTGATGAGCGCGGCAATAACGGGGGAGTTGCCGCTGACGCGGTAGAGGGTCTGTTTGATGGCAAGAACGTTCTGATCATTGGCAGCCTGATTGATGAAGCGGATCACCGCGTCGAAGCTTTCGTATGGGTGGTGCACCATTCTGTCCTTGGCGCGTATCGCTTCAAAGATATCGTCATAGCCGTAGAAGTCTGCGGGCGGACTGACCGGAGTGATCGCCTTGAAGCGCAATGCATCAAGTCCGTCAATACCGCCGAACTTTGAGAAGAACGTCAGGTCGATATAACCCGACACCTCATAGATTTCCTTGTCGGATACACCGAGCATCTGAACCAGAAATTCCTTCAGTGCCTCATCGCACTTAGAGGAAATTTCAAGTCTTACCGGGTCGCCGCGCTGACGGAGCTTGAGGGAATGTTCGATTTCTACCAGCAGGTCATCGGCATCTTCATCGATATCAAGGTCGGAATCGCGGGTAATACGGAACGGGCAGTATGCCTGTATTTTATAAAGCTCAAACAGCTCTGAAAGCCTGCTGATAATGATATCCTCCAGCATGACAAAGGCGCGACCCGAGTCTGCCTTGACCTCAAAGAAGCGCGGCAGGATAGAGGGCACTTGTACCACAGCGAAGATATTTTCACCCTCCTTATGCAGTCTTACAGCGATATTCAGGCTTTTGTTGGCAAGCAGCGGGAAGGGGCGGGAGGTATCCACTGCGAGCGGCGTGAGAACGGGGAAGATGAATTTGTTGAAATACTCGTCTATCGCTTTTTTCTGGCTTTTGTTAAGGTCATTGATCCGGAGGAAGCGCAGATTCTGTTTTTTCAGTTCGGGCATAATGGAGCGGCTCAGGCAGGAATACTGCTTTTTGACAAATTCGTGTATTTTGACGGTAAGCTTTTCAAACTGTTCAGCAAACGTCATGCCGGATTCATCTTTTGCGTCGGGGTTGGAGTGCATTCTGTCCATCACACCTGCCACGCGCACCATAAAGAACTCGTCAAGGTTAGAAGCCGTGATCGCTAAAAAGCGCACACGCTCCAGCGGAGGATTTTCTTTTTCAAAGGCTTCTTCGAGTACTCTTGCGTTGAAGTCGATCCAACTCAGTTCGCGGTTGTTATAGGGGTAGCCCTTTGTATAGCGCACCTCATCGGGCGGCAGCACGACCCTTGTGGAATGTTTGGCTTTTGTTTTGACATTGTTTTTGGATCTTGCTTTAGCGGCTTCATCGCCGCTCTTTTTTTGTTCCTTTTTTTTCTTTTCGCTCACAGCATTTCGCCCTCTTTTCGCCGGCGCACGTCTTTATTACCACGTTTGCCGCACAGATATACTTTTACAGATACATTATACCAAAGCTTTTCATAAAACGCAATATTCTTATTGATTATGCTTTTGTGTTGGTCAGAAAAATGCGGCTTTCATTTCTGAAAGCCGCATAAATATCAACTGTATGTCCGGATCTTTTTCTGTACAGGAGTATTTTCAAAAGCGTAGTCGCCCAATCTGATCTTGCGGGGGATTTTGATAGTTTCCAGACCGGTGCAGCCTTCAAAGGCGCGGTAACCGATTTCCTGAACGCTGTCGGGAATGGTAATGCTTTTAAGGGCTGTACAGTAGTAGAACGCATTTCTGCCGATCTTGGATACACCGCCGGGGATATTGATGCTTTCCAGTGCCTGACAGTAATAAAACGTCCAGTCCTCAATGACTGTGAGGGCATCGGGAATCGTAAGGACCGGAATGGACTTGCACGAATAAAATGCACCTTCACCGATTTTCGTGACACTGACGGGAATACGGATGCTGCGCAGCTTTGCACATTGAAAGAATGCATGAACGCCGATCTCTGTGAGGGCTGACGGCAGGGAAATGCTTTGGAGGGATTCACATCTGTCGAAGGTGTTTTCGCAGATGACGGTCACACCCTCGGAAATGGTGATCTCCCTGAGAGCCTTGCAAAGCTGGAATGCCTGCTTGCCGATGCGGGTCACACCGGCGGGAATATTGATTTTTGAGAGCTTCTCACATTTTGAAAATGCTTCAGCACCTATTGCTTTCACGGAATCCGGAAGGGTGAGCCTTGTAAGGGACGGGCATTGCAAAAACATTCCTGCCGGAACGGTTTTCATGTTGTCGGGAAGAAGTGCTTCGTTCAGGGAGGTACAGCCGTATAAGATACCCATACCGATTTCGGTGACAGTGTCCGGTATGGTTATGCTTTTAATGGACTTGCATTCCTGAAAACAGAAATCCTTGAGTGCGGTCACACTTGGGGGAAGGGTAATGCTTTCAAGTGACGTGCAGCCCTTGAGGGCTAATTTGCCGATCGTTGTAACGCTGACCGGAATGTTGATGCTTTTCAGTGATGTACAGCCGGCAAAGGCGGAGTTGTCGATCTCTGTCAGAGTGTCCGGTAATGTGATGCTTTTGACGGAGGTACAATCCAGAAAGGCACCGAGAGGAATGACTGTAACACCCTCCGGAACGCTGACGGATTCTACTGCGTGCTCCTTGATATAGTCTTTCAGCTTCGGCTGAGCAATACCTTCGGCTGACAGTACCAGCAGCTTGTCTGCTAAAAAACCGTATTTCGATGCAGACGAATCCAACAGAACGGGCTCTGTATTTTTAGCATGATCAGTAATAGTCTGCTGTAATTCGTCCATAGCAGCTTGTATTCTGTTGCCTTCCTCTTCTGTCTGCTTTGCCTCCTGCTCGTCTTTCCTGACGGCTTCTTCCGTATAGCTTTCGATCTTCTGTATCTCATCGTCAAGCTGCTTTTTATCCTGTATGATCGTATCGATCTGATTCTGAATGTCCTGCTTGCGTCCTCTTGCAAAGAATCCCAGACCGGCAAGCTCACTCTCCAACGAACGCTGATGGGTTACCATAGATGCTCTTTTCGACCGCAGCTCTTTGATGCGTTCCTGATCTGCATAATACTTGCTGATCTTGCTTTGCAGATCCCAGAGCTTCTTTTTGAGCGACTGACGCTCGTTTTTCAGCTTTTTGAGCTGCGTATAATATTCAGAAAGCTTCTGCCGTGCTTTTGCAATATTGGCATTATGCAGCTCTGCACATTTCTGTGCCATTTCTAAGGAATCCTTATAGTTGGTCAGAACAGCAAACTGCACCATTGCCTTGTGGTATTCCTCCTGCTGCATCAGCTCCTGTGCGTGTGTATAGCTGTGTTCGTTGCGTGTTTCGATCTCTCTGATCTCCCGCTGACATTTCTCAATAAGCTGCGGAACGTCCTTATAGGTGCTGATGGTCTGAAGCTTCTGCTCCAGTTCCTGCCAGTCTTTCAGCACACCCGCCTTTGTGAAAAGCTCCATTGCCTCCCGATAGACGATCGCATTGCGGATATTCTCTGCATAGCCGTTGATCTCTGCTTTCAGTTCTTCACTGCCGTAGGTCATGAGCTTCCGGTAGTTTTCGCTGGTATCGAAGGGGGCGGCTGCATTGACCAGATCCTTACGGCTGCGCAGCTTCAGTTCTACCAAAAGCTTGCCGAGGTATGCCCTGCCGT
Organism: uncultured Ruminococcus sp.; assembly: GCA_902773325.1. Lineage (GTDB taxonomy): Bacteria > Bacillota > Clostridia > Oscillospirales > Acutalibacteraceae > UBA1213. The sequence goes on along the minus strand of CACYDW010000017.1, from coordinate 2,029 downwards.
TTCTTACGTCGAGATCGAGCACCTTTTCGCAGTATTCGTCGGCACGTTCAAAGCTGCCGTCCTGAAGGAACACCTCTACGCGGTCAAGCAAAGCTGCTGCCGCCGCAGCGTTCGGATTTGCCTGAACAGCGGGTGAAGCGGGAGCGGTACTGTTTTTCGGCAGTATTTTGTTGATGCCCCGCAGCAGATCCTGCATGAAGCCTATTTTTCCCATATCCTGTGCCTGCAAATAGGAAAACTCGGACGGCAGCTCATAGGGACTGATGTTCATGTAGCAGGGAATCAGCGTTCTGTCTTTTTTGGTGCGCATGATTTTCAGAAATCTGCCCCATTCGTTCTTGACCCATACTGCGTTTACATAATCGGGGTCTGTACCGATGACAAGCATGATTCTGGCACTGTTGAGGGCAGCAAAAATATACGGCTCATACGCCTGACCGAGCTTGTCCTCCAGTGTAATTCTTGAAAAGAATACCTTATAGCCCTTGTCGGTGAGTGCGTCGTAGATTTCCTGTGCCTTGACGCTGTCGAGGGTTCTGTTGCCGATACTGTCGGTTTCCTTATAGCAGATAAAGATATCGAAGGGCTTTTCCTTTTTGGAGATTTCGAGAATCCCCCTTTGTATTCTGTCAATACGTGCGGCTTCCTTTTTGTAGAGAGCCACAGCGATCGGGTCTGCCTTATTGACCGCCTCGATGTAATCAACATCTTCTGAAATCGGGTCGTAGCTTGCCCGGTGACAGGTGGGCACTCTTTCAAACGTGACAGGGTCTTCCACATATTCGATACCGTATCTGCACAGAACGAGCGACCAGTGTGCTTCGGCGTCATCAGGAGTTTCGGCGACGATTTTTTCGTAGATTTGTTCGGCTTTATCAAAGGCGCACTGCTGCCTGAAGTGGCTTGCCCTGTTATAAAGACTCAGCCGTTTTTCATCGTCCATTTTTGGAAGGGTCTGCTGTGTGCCGCAGTATTCACATTCTGCGATGCTCGGATTTTCGGTCATAACGAGTGAGCCGCCGCACATTTTACATTTCAGAACAGCCATTTTTTACCTCCGGTTTCAGGGTACAGTCCTTCTGTACCCGATATAATGATAATGATCCATAAAAATTATACTACAATTTTATTTTCTGTTCAATATGTTAAGAGACGTTATCGCAGGATTATTCTCGGCGTACAAAAAACAGAGGAGTTGTTTGTGCAGGTTTTTGTATAAAAGGACTTGGCAATTTGAGGAATTTCAAAAAAATTGCTGAAACAGGTTGACAAATCTTCCCGGATATGTTATCATTACTATCGTGCTGAAACAACAGTGATGAGATGTGCGTGTGATCCTCGGATGGGAGTGTCCGTGATGAGTATGAAAGAAGAGTATCTCAACGACATGACCTATATTCTGGATATGCGTCACGTTGCGAACCAGCCTTGGCATCAGTATGATGTCCTGTTAGCGGCAGGAGGCTACGGCTGGGATTACATGATCGCTCAGGAGGATTATATTGCTTCTGCCGATTTGTCAGACATCAGTCAGGTAACAACATCTGTTGCAATGGGTGATGATGAGGATATCACTGCGTCGTTCCACAGAAACGGCGGTAAGCTGTCTGCAATGCCGGAGGTCAGAGCGGAGGGTTCTTCCTTATCGGTTGCAGGAGTCAGCAAAGTGCTGAAAGCACCTTTGAAGATCGTGTTGTTTAATCAGACACGCGTGCTGAGGTTTTTTACAGTAGTTGACGATGAACTTCTTGTCAGGAAATATGCGGAGTCCTTTATTCGCCGCAATTTCGGAACAAAGGACGAGATGAAGCTGGGAACACCTGTTCCTGAACAGGGATGATGTGCTGCTAAAATGGAATATTGATAAAGGGGTATAGCTCAGTTGGTAGAGCAGCGGTCTCCAAAACCGCGTGCCGAGGGTTCAAGTCCTTCTGCCCCTGCCAAATGAAAGCGGTGAGGTAAGGAGTTCTATCTTCTTACCTTGTTGCTGTATCATCCGTATGATTATCCTCCGATAAGGGAATAATCT
>CACYDW010000016.1 GCA_902773325.1 uncultured Ruminococcus sp. | reverse complement strand
CATATCTCTGCACCTCCTATTATTACTATACCATAGAACGTGCATTTCTTTTGGTTACAAAATATGACAGATTTAGATTGACGTGGCAATGTTGTGCCAAGATTTGCGAGTGCCGTGACGGGACCGAATGAGGACATCAGAGCAATAAGCGGAATTATAAAGCCATCAAAGCCGATTATACTCTTACTGTACAGTACCGTGCAGATGATAAGCATAGCCGCATCAAAGAACAGAATAAATGTATTGGCAAGAGCAAGATTTACGCCTGTGAGTTTATTGAGCTTGCCTTGCTTTGCAGACAGCTCGTTTGTCTTGTCCGTGAGCTTTTGCAGACGCTCCTGACCGCCGCCGTATTGTATAGTTTCATCAAGCCCTCGGATGCTTTCCAGCATAAATGCCGCTAAATCACCTGCGTCCCCTCTCAGCTCATCACCGAGAGTTTCGCTTCTTTTGGAGATGATAAGCGGCAGTATCACACCTACGCTGACAAAAGCCGCAAGCGCCAGCAGACCAAGACTCCAATGATAGGAACCGATGAAAATGGCCATCACAAGCTCCACTAAAAACGCAATACATATCGGTGAGATCGTATGTGCATAGAACACTTCAAGCAGCTCCACATCCGAGGTTATCAGGGAGATCAGATTGCCCTTGTCACGACCCTCCAATTTTGCAGGAGATAAACGGCGGAGAGCCTTAAAAACTCTGTCACGGATGATTGCAAGCAGTGTAAAGGCAATATAGTGATTAGTTCTCTGTTCGGTATATCGCAGAACCGCACGAACAAGGGCAAATACGATCAGCAGTACCCACACCGCCGTGATTGTCAGCGGTATGTCAAATTTCAGTCCATGCAGCACCGCAAAGCCGCCAAGGACGGGTATAAACTGTGCGCATAAAAAGCCCAGAGTTCCCATTGTTACAGCGAGTATCATAAAGCCGGTAAGTGGCTTTACAAGCTTTACCATCCGAAAAAGTGCTGTGAATTTGCCTTGCTTTTTCATATCACACATCCTCCTTTCCGAAGCTTTCAAGTGCCGACTGTGTTTTCCACAGACGGGCATAAGTGCCGTTTTTATTCAGCAGCTCTGTATGCGTTCCGCTCTGCCACCTTGCCGCCGTCTATTACATAAACCATGTCGGCATCCACCATATTTGCCATACGGTGTGAGATCATGATAACGGTCTTTCTCTTCTTCAGACTGTGTATTTGCGACAGAATCGCTTCTTCGCTTTCAATATCGATATTGCTTGTCGCTTCGTCAAAGATATAGGCAGGCGAATCGTGCAGGATAGCACGGGCAAGAGCTAATCTTTGCTTCTGACCTCCGGACAGGTTTCCGGCATTTTCAAGCAGCTCGGTGTCGAGTCCGTTTTCTGCTTTCAGAAAATCGGAAAGCTGACAGTCATCAAGCACCTGCCACAGCTTTTTGTCATCAGCTTTTTTGTCGGCAAAAAGGAGATTTTCCCTGACCGTTCCCTTGAAGAATACACTTCCGAAGCCGATGTATGTGATCGCTTTCATCAGGCTTTGCTCGGAGGTTGTGTTTATTTCCTTGCCGTCTATCGTCAGACTGCCGCTGCCGACGGTATTTCTGCCCATTATCAGCGAAGCGATAGTAGATTTGCCGCTGCCGGATTCTCCCACAATACCGACAAAGCCGTTTTTCGGAATGATGATGCTGACATTATGCAAAATTACCCTGTCCTCTGTAAAAGAGAAACAAGCATCTTTCAGGGCAATTTCACCGCCGCTGACGGTTTCTGCTTTTTCGTCCGGCTCATCTTCGTTCAGGAATTTGAATATTTTATCACTCGCCGCCATTCCGTTCATAGCTACATGGAAGTAGCTGCCGAGCCTTCTCATCGGCAGGAAAAAATCAGCGGACAGCAGTATCATAAAAATACAATTTGCAAGTCCGATATTGCCGTCAACAAAGGTTTTCGTTGCCAACAGAATACCGAGAGCCGCACCGCCGTAAGCTACAAAATCCATTATCGTGACGGAATTGAGCTGCATTGTCAGCACCGCCATTGTCACCTTGCGGAAATGCTCTGATTCACGGTTCATTTCCTCATTTTTGTACCCGTCTGCCTGATAGGTTTTGAGCGTCGTCATGCCCTGTAGATTTTCAAGGAAGGTGCTGCCGAGCTTGGTATACTGTCCCCAGTATTTTGAGAGTATCTTTTTTGCGATCTTCTGCACCGTAATAATTGCTCCTGGGATAAGAGGAACACATATCAGCAGAATTGCTGCCACAAGCCAGCTCCCTCCAAGGCCAAAAAGGAAAAACAGGGCGACAGGTGCAATAAAGGCATAGAAAAGATGATGTTCCCGATGATATATTTGCGGCTTTCGGGACACATCTGCATCAGGCGTTTGTCAAACATTTTCTTCGTTCCTTTCAAAGCCTTTTTTTGTTTATTCACGGTTCATTCAGAGCATCTGAATTGTTTTTAATTGGTCGTTATATCAAAAAAACCTGCAAAGTCCTGCAACACATCCGAGGACAAAAAACAATACAGCCTTTATCACAATACAGATCACATCATTTTTAAGAAGCTTGTTTTCTGGTTTTGTCAGGTTCTTTTTCGGGCAGACCGCCATGCAGCCTTCACAGGAGATACATTCGCCGTCACGAAGCATATTTTCGCCTGTCTTTATGTTCACGGGGCAATTTCTTTTGCAGGCATTATACCCCTTAATACAATTGTTTTCATTTCTGTGTATCCTTGAGATCGGCAAAACAGGCAGCAGGGAAAAAACGGCTCCCATCGGGCATAGGAACTGACAGAAAAATCTCTTTTTGAATGCCATTCCGATAAGCATTAGAACTAACAGTATAATTCCGACAGTATAAGCGTCACCGGGGAGGCGGAGAACCATAACCCTCGAAAAAACATCCCAAGGACTCCAGCCGCTGAGTTTGCCGTAGATACCCAAAGAACAAAGCAGAATTATTGCAAGCAGGACTATATATTTCAGCTTTTGCAGGATAGCAGAAGGCTTTTCCGGTGTGCTGCTGCGTTCCTTGCTCGATTCGACTGAGCTTTCTTTTTCCTGCTTTGATGAGGAAGTGTGGTGGCTTTCGGATGTTGATGTTTCCTGTATCAATGAACCTGTATCCGATTTCCTGCTGACTTCTTCCGGCTGTGCTGTTTCAACAACAGAATTCAGTTCCGATGTATCACCGGAGGCTTGGGATACTTCGATAGTATTATCAGGGGGCAACTATATCTACGGGATGCAGACTCAGTCCCAATGCACATGCGATCCCCACCACACCTGCCGGTAAAAGCAATATTACCGATTGAATAATTTTCTTCCTGTCCATTTTGTCCTCCTACTTTACTACCTCGAACATACGGTCTGATGTAAAACTATCGCTGATGCCCGATGTAATGAATAATTCTCCGCTGTCCGTTATCAGGATCATATCAAAAAGCTCTTTATTTTTTCTCCACAGGCTCACGGCTTTGTCTTTACCCATTACAAAGCAGGCAGTGGAAAGTCCGTCTGCAAGTGTTCCGTCGCTGCTGACAATAGTAACGGACCGCAGACCGTTTTCGGCTGGACAGCCTGTTTGGGGATCCATAATGTGATGATAGGTTTTACCGTTTTCTTCAAAAAAGCGCTCATATCCGCCCGATGTAATGACCGCCTTATCACAAACGCTGACTACGCCTGCCAGGGAGGATATATTATCCGGATCATCGGGATCTGTTATTCCGCAGCGCCACAGGCTGCCGTCAGGCTTTGTTTTATAGCACTGCACATTTCCGCCAAGAGATACTACTCCTGAAGCAATATTATATTCTTTGAAAATGTCCATGATCCGCTGACTTGTATATCCCTTTGCAATTCCTCCGAAATCAATTCCCTGTCCGTTTTTTGGGAAAGGTATATTGTATTTTATATCTAACTTATCAAAGCCGCATACGGCAAGCGTTTCCTTTATGCTTCCCTGTGTCGGTACTGACTGCTTATTCTGTTCTGAAGGAATATTCTGTCTGCATCCGTGATAAGACACAATACCGTCAATTCGACATTTTCCGTTCTGCTTATATTACTCTCACTTCTTCTTTTTCGGAGCGGGAAGCTCCTCATACATTGCTTCCAGCAATTCCCGCAGGAACTCCTTATTGTCCACATCATCCACAAGCAGCATTTCCTTTGCGCCATCATACGGAAGTTCCATGCCCGCATTCGGCATCATCGTCACAGCAGATTTTGTTGGCTTCACCAAAAGACGATCATCGTAAATGCCGCCGACGATCTTGCCGCGATAGTAAATGATGTATTCTCCCATCATCGCCCGATAGGTCACATCACCCAGTTCCGAAAGTTGCTCCAATATAAAATCCAGGTATTCTTTACTTGATGCCATCTGTCAAATCTCTCCTTATAATTCGCACACCATGATATATTCTTCGGCATTTTCATCGACCGTCTTGAAGCCGACATTCTTATACATCTTCACGGCGTAGTTTTCTTTCTGCACCGCCAGGGACGCTCGTTCGT
>CACYDW010000015.1 GCA_902773325.1 uncultured Ruminococcus sp. | reverse complement strand
GTATGGCGGAATTGGCAGACGCGCATGGTTCAGGTCCATGTGAAAGCAATTTCATGCAGGTTCAAGTCCTGTTACCTGCACCAGCGGCGAGTTGCCGCGCCCAATTCGCGTTCGACTTTTGTCGGACGCGATATTTCTTTCCCGCGTCAAAAGAAATATCATTTTTGTAGTATGTTGACAGAACGTAATCCGAACCTTTTTCCATTTGGAAATAGGTTCGGATTTTTATCAATATACCCCAAAATACCTGATGACACACAGTCAGTTTTGCTTCGGACACTGTTTGATCAGTGTTCCTTTAAATACGCAGGAGGGTCGCTGCATCATACAGCGACCCTCCTGCGTATTTAAATATACAAGAATGAATCTGGCATTCAAGTCTTAAGGACATTATTTTACCATGCTTGCAACCTCTGCTGCAAAGTCGTCCTCACGCTTCTCCAGACCCTCACCCTTCTCAAAGCGTACAAAGTCAACAATAGCAATGCTGCCGCCAAGTGACTTCGCAGTCTGAGCTGTATACTGGTCTACCTTAACCTTGCTGTCCTTTACGAACACCTGATTTACAAGGCAGTTTTCTTCATAGTACTTGCCGATCTTACCCATAACGATCTTTTCGACCTTATCAGCAGGCTTGCCCTCGTTGATCATCTGCTCGGTCATGATCTTCTTTTCATGCTCGAGTACTTCTGCGGGAACCTGTGTCTTGTCAAGATAAGAAGGAGCAGCAGCAGCAACCTGCATTGCGATATCCTTCGCATAAGCCTTGAATTCATCGCTGCCTGCAACGTCTGTATCGAACTTCACCATAACAGCGATCTTGCCGCCTGCGTGAATATAAGTGGAAACAGCACCGTCAAATACAGCAAAACGGCGGATAATGATGTTCTCGCCGATTGTCTGGATTTTCTCCTGAAGAAGATCTGCAACGGTCATTCCTGTGCCCTGAGCGTTCTTTGTGAGAAGCTCTGCAACATCAGCAGGTCTTTCTGCAAGAACGGTCTGAGCAACTGTCTTAACAAAGCCCTGGAAATCTGCGTTCTTTGCAACAAAGTCTGTTTCAGCATTGACTTCAAGAGCTACACCTGCTGTGCCCTCATCGTTTGTCATTGCAAAAGCAACACCCTCGGCTGCGATTCTTGCAGCCTTCTTTGCAGCCTTTGCAAGACCCTGCTCTCTGAGGAAATCTATTGCCTTATCCATATCGCCGTCAGCCTGAGTAAGTGCCTTCTTGCAGTCCATCATGCCGCAGCCTGTTCTTTCTCTGAGTGTCTTTACATCCTGCGCTGTAAATGCCATAATTGTAACCTCCAATAATCAGATGATATATTCCTTAAAAAATACCCGCAAACCGCTTGCGGGTATTTTGCTATGTCGGATTATTCCTCTTCGTCAGCTTCTTCTGCTGCTTCTTCCGCAGCAGCGGCACCCATCTTACCCTCATTGCCCTCAATGATAGCGTTAGCCATTGCTGCGCTGATGAGCTTGACAGCACGGATCGCGTCATCATTGCCGGGGATCACATAGTCGATCTCATCAGGATCGCAGTTGGTATCTACGATCGCAACGATCGGAATACCGAGCTTCTTAGCTTCTGCAACAGCGATTCTTTCCTTTCTGGGGTCAACAATGAAGAGTGCACCGGGAATCTCATTCATATCCTTGATACCGCCGAGGAACTTCTCAAGCTTCTCGATCTCAAGATTCAGCTTGATTACTTCCTTCTTGGGCAGAAGATCAAATGTACCGTCCTCTTCCATTGTGCGGAGCTGCTTTAATCTCTCGATTCTGCGGCGAATGGTGGTGAAGTTGGTGAGCATACCGCCGAGCCATCTTGCGTTTACATAGTAAGCACCTGCACGCAGAGCCTCTTCCTTTACGGAATCCTGAGCCTGCTTCTTGGTACCTACGAAAAGAACGGACTTGCCCTCTGCTGAAAGCTCACGAACGAAGTTATAAGCCTCTTCGAGCTTCTTTACAGTCTTCTGAAGGTCGATAATATAGATACCGTTTCTCTCTGTGAAGATGTAGGGAGCCATTTTCGGATTCCATCTTCTCGTCTGGTGTCCGAAATGAACACCTGCCTCCAAAAGCTGTTTCATGGATACAATGTTTGCCATAATATAAAAATCCTCCTTAGGTTTTTCCTCCGCCGGGCAATATCATATACCGTTTGGCACACACCTAACGAATAGACCCGACGTGCGTTGTGCGTAAAAAATTATACCACAGTAATTTTTAAAATGCAAGCTTTTTTTATTGTTTCCTTAGTTTTTTCGTCATTCAAAAATTGTCCGGTTTATTGCTCTTGAACAATGAACCGGACGGAAAAGATACTATTATTCTTTTTTCTTACCGGTTTTTGATTTACCTGAAAAATACATAACCGCAATGGATAAACATAGTACTGAATCAAGAATGAGAATCAGATCTGAAAAGCTGTCCCCCGTATTGTATATTCCGTTGTTATTATTAACCGGAGTGGGAAGCGGCTTTGTTTCATCGGTATTCTTGTCAACGTCAGTATCCTTGTCAACATCGTCAACGTTTTTTTGGTGGGAATGATGACCTGACTGTTTTCGATCTCAGCAAGACCATCCTGATCCGCAAAAAGCTTTCCGCATTCCTCACATACAAAATATTCAATATTGCCGTCCTCGTCCTGCGTTGCGTCACGGGCGGGGATAGTTTTCAGGGTGTGGACATGCTCTGTCTGAGCGGGACCCTTGAACATCCACAGGTTTTCCACACTCATCTTAAAGAACTCGTTTATAGTAAAGTGAATCTCTTTACCGTTATAGGTGCTTATCTTATTATCCTTTCCATCATTGAAAACCATGTATATGGGGTAATCATCGTTGTTGGGGTCGCTATAATCATTGAAATCCTCATAGAAGGAATACATATACGTTCCGCTTCCGGCATACGTTGTCTTTTTTCCGGGATAGGGGGCGTTTTCCTTGATCTCGTCGCCCTTCTTCATATATGCATAGACATAAACCTCATCCCAGTTTACGGAACTATTGTCAAACAGAAGTCCGAATTTGCAAACACCTGAATAGAATTCCTTCCGGAATGAATAACTAAAAAATCGACTAACACTTCTGCCCTTTTCATCTACACCTGTAAGTGTAATCGTTAACGGAGTATTTTCCAAGGCTTTTGAATTAACACCTGATTCTTCCAGATCAATAAAATCGCCGTCCTTGAAATCGTCTTCTATTGTCTGCTTTTTGGATTCTTTGTCGGTGTATTCAAGGACATAATGTGTTTCTGTCATATTAGGAGCATTTAAAGCTATACGCTCCCATCCGTGCAGATCATGATCATCCGATTTCATATATCCATATTCTTCGTAACCATACAAAACACAGGAATACATACGGGAGCAATCGTCTGAATCGTATATGACAGCAATACCGCTTTCACCTACAGTTCCGGTGATGGTGTCCCTTGTTACTGTGAACACATTGCCGCTGACACTGTCTGTATAGGTTCCCTCAGGAACATATCCGCCCGCATTCTCAACGGTCACGTTTCCGCTGCCGCTGCCGCAGACAATTACTGCTCCGCCGTTTTCTCTGGTAACAACCTCACAGTTATTGCTTACAACGGCACACTCCTTCCTGCCGAGCATGGCGTTATGGAATAAAGTCTTTTCTTTTTAGCATTTATTATTCCTCCTAATGTGTAGTAAATGACACGAATAATTTCCTTTTTATGAAAATCCGGGGTGCAGGGGTGCCGTGCACCCTTGCCGAGGTCAAGGGGTGCGGGTGTCCGGTGGACACCTCTGCACAGCAGAAGCACCGACCGAGGTGACAACCGAGACCCAGAGTCCCAACATTAGGATTATGCTAATGTCGTTGACTATACTTTGAAAATTTGCGTTTTTCGTCATTCTTCGTTGCTTTCTGATGTTTTTCTGATGAAATCCACCGTACCCAGTGCAACACTTGCATTTGATACGATTATACGGAGCGAATCTCCGATAGAATAGCTCATTCCGCTCTTGCGGTCACGTGTGGTAGTAATGCCATCATACTCGTAAAATGCCTTTTCATCATCTACAAGGCTGACAAACCCCTCTATGCCGTTGGGAATCACAACAAACAATCCTTTTGGGGTAATGCCCGATACGATTCCCTCATATTCCTCGCCGATATGCGATTTCATATATTCAGCAGCATAGCACTTTTCCGCTTCACGCTCCGCACGCATGGCACGCAGTTCCCGCTCCGATGACATTGACGCAGACAGAGAAGCAAATTCTCCGTACTTTTTCGCAATTTCATCCACCGGCATACCGCTCACCAATGCGGATAAGATCCGATGAACAGAGGTATCGGGATAACGTCTGATCGGCGATGTAAAATGGCAGTAATCCGCCAGCGACAGTCCGAAATGACCGAGCGGACGGGCATCATACTTTGCCTTTGCCATGGAACGCAGTACCTGCGTGGAAATCAGGCGCGCATATCTGGTTTCCTTGGCTTCGGAGATCAGTGCCGCAAGATCGGTCTGGTGAACACCCTCTTTCAGGCGGCGGACAGGAAATCCGCAGGCTGCGGCAAGGGTTGCCAGCGTTTCAAGTCTTTCCGGCTCAGGCGGCTCATGTACACGGTACACAAACGGGATACCCGCACTTTTGGCATACAGTGCGGCTGCTCTGTTCGCCATGATCATAAACTGTTCGATCAGTTCTTCGGCTTCTCCTCGTTCTCTCTGAGAAACATCGATACATTCTCCGTTTTCATCGAGAACAAAGCGAAGCTCGGAGGTTTCGATCTCCAGCTCGCCTCTTTGCTTGGCCTTTTGCTTGAGCAGATCGGCAAGCTCACGTGCAGCAAACAGAGAATCTGTTACCGGAGCATACTTCTGCTTGATCGCTTCATCTGCCGTACCCGAAAGAATCTCGTTGACCTCTGAATATACCCCTCTCACCTTGGAAACGATCACACTTTTTTCAAAACGGTAATCCATCAGCTCCGCCCGCTGATCAAGTGTCAGAATCGCCGAGAAGGTCAGCTTTTTCGTATCGGCATTGAGCGAACAACAGCCATTGGATATCTCAACAGGCAGCATGGGAATGACTCTGTCTGAAAAATAGACAGATGTTCCCCTGTCCATAGCTGCTTCGTCAAGCCGACTGCCCTCTGTTACATAGTGGGAAACGTCTGCAATATGAACGCCCAGTTCCCAGCCGTTTTCAAGTTTTTTGACAGAAATGGCATCATCAAGGTCTTTGGCATCCGCACCGTCAATGGTAAAAATCGGCTCGTCACGCAGATCAAGGCGTGCGGCGATTTCTTCATCGGTAATGGGTTCGGCAGCCCTGAGCGCGGCTTCATGCTTGACTGCAACAGTAAACTTGGTGGGAATACCGTTGGCATCAATAATGGCATCAGAGCACACCTTTGCAGATTCTGCTTCACCATATATTTTAATGACACGCGCATAAACACGTTTTTCCTTACGGTCAAAGGCAACCGCAGCCTTCACCTTATCACCGTTCTTGCTTTTCAGCTCACCGCCCTGTACGATCCGGATATGAACAGCATATCCGCTGTCCGGCAGAACGTATGCTTTGCCGAATTTTCCTTTCTCACGCTCTACAACACCCGTGACGATCCTGCTGCCGCGCTCAATGATATGATCCACCTCGCCGGACAAGCCTCTATCACTCTCCGTAATATTCCGGAGCATAACAAAGTCCCCCGGAAGTGCGCCCTTGGTACACTTCTCGTGAATAAAAATATCTTCGATTTTTGCATCAGCAGGTGAAGCAAAGGAAAAACCTCTGCCCTGCCGTACAATCGTAGCGGCAGCATAGCCCGCCTGCTCCGGAAGAGCAATTTTCCTGCGGTTCAATACCACGATCTCGCCCTTGCTTTCCAGATAAGAAAGTGCATTATTGAATGCATTGCTTTCCAATACACCCGACAGTATCATCAGTTCGTTTCTTGATACCGGCTCGGACTGCTGTCTTAAAGCTTCCAGAATCATTTTGTTTTCTTGCTGGTCCATTTTGATCCTCCTTTTTGGAATGACAGCATCATTCCGGTTTTATTCTGTCATAAACAGGATTCCCAGTGTTCCGGGACCGCAGTGGGAGGAAATCGTACAGCTTGCCCGTTCAATAAAGATCTCTTTGAAGTAGTGCAGACCTTCAAGCTCCTTTCTGACAAGCTCTACATAGTTTTCCCCAATGCCCGCATGCGTAATAAAGATCCTGTGGTTTCTGATTTTGTCATATTTATCAAGCTGCTCATGCACATACTGAATCAGCACGGTTTCAAGCTTTCCGCGGTATTTTTTGCCAACTGACATCGAACCGTCCTTCGTACTGACAATAATGCTCGGCTTGATTTTGAGAAGATTCGCCCCGAATGCTGCCAACGCAGAGCAGCGGCCGCCCGCACGCAGATAATCCAGCTTATCTATTACAAAGCTTGCCTGACATTTCGGAATCAGTTCCTTTACCTCTTCCGCAACACTTTTCGCACTCATACCCTGTGCGATCCTGCCTGCCGCTTCGAGAACAAGATGTCCGGAGCCTGAGGAAAGATTGCATGAATCGATCGGATAGATATGACCAAGCTTTTTGGCGGCAGCTATACAATTCTGATATGACGATGACAATGCAGAGCCTAAATTGATATGGACGATCTCGTATCCCTCTGCTATGTAGGGCTTAAAGATATCTATATACTCCTGCGTATTGACTGCCGCTGTTTTGGGCAGTTTCCCCATCTGCTCAAAGCTGCGGTAAATATCGTCCGGATGAATATTCACACCGTCCTCATAGCTTTTTTCTTCCAGTATGATATGCAGAGGTATCAGACGCACACCGGACCGCTCAATAAGCTCACCGGAAATATCACAGGTGCTGTCTGCGCTGAGTAAAATCTTTGACATATTATAATTCTCCTTCACTGTCTGACTGCTGTCAGCAGAATTGTTTATTCGGCAGTTCCTTGCCCCTTCATTCTCTTTTGCTGCCTTACGTCTGTCCCCACAAAGGAAACACGGCGGAAGCTGCCGATAATGCGCGACAGTATTCTTCCGTTATAGATTTCCTGTAATTCCTTGCCCGACATATTGGTGCTGATGATCGTGGGCTTTGACGACATCATACGCGAATTCAGAATATTATACACAGTCGAGGTACTGAAACGCGATACAAATTCTGTTCCAAGGTCGTCAAGGATCAGCAGGTCACACTCGCTCACCATCCGCTCGGTACTTTTATCCTTGTTGTCAAAGTCAAAGTGTTCATTTTCTATTTTGCGCAGAATCATGGGAGCAGATACATAGATGACCCCGAATCCTTTATCAATAGCGGTTTTGGCAATAGCCAGCGAAAGGTGCGTCTTTCCAAGACCCGGCAGTCCCTGAAACAGCAGGCTGTCGGAATGCAGCGAGAATTCATCGGCATATTTCCGGCAGAAATTCAGAACACCCTGCATGTGGTTATAGGGTATTATGTTACTATCCGGCATTTTTGCTTTTGAATAATACCGCGTATCAAAGCTTTCAAAGTCGGACAGTGCTAGCGGCGACATCTTATTGAGTCTGTCGTAGGCAAGCTCCCTGACCAGCTTTTTCATGCAGTCACACATTCTGCCGTCGATAAAGCCTGTATCGCCGCACTTGTCACAGTCGTGCCATTCTTCCAGATAATCCGGCTGAAAACCAAACCCTGCGATAATATTGGCAAGCTCCTTTTGCAGCACCAGATTGCTCTCTTTGAGCTTCATCAGTTCTTCCCTGACGTTTGCACCGCTGACTACCGCTCTTGCTGCCGCTACAGAGGTCTTTGAAAGCTCATACTCTATGGCCTGCGCACGAGGTGAACGGAGATACAGCAGCTCGCGCCTTTTTTCAAGTGCCTGTTCGGCTGCCTCACGCTTTCTTTCAAGCAATCCTTCGGCATCTTTATATACTTCCATCGGGTATCCCATCTGTTACCACTCCTCATCAATCACACTTGTGCTCTCAAACAGGTCAATATCATAAGCACCACCGCTGCCGCCTGTCGGCTTGCTTTTACGGTTCTGCAACTTTTCGTTCCGTGCCTGTTCCACGGTCGTAATGCCCGCATGATACCATCTTTCGAGCACAGAGCTTGTATACTTGGGTATATATTTTCCCTTCGCATCCACACAGCGTTCATAGGCCTCGCGTATCATGTCGGCGGTGAACTTCCATTGATTGATCCATAGATCAGCAAATTCCATCTCCTTTTCGGTAGGAGAATGTTCTTCCAGACCGATCGTACGCTGCACGATCATGGCACAGTTTCTCCCGCTTGTCAGACGATCTATTTTCTTTTCGGCAAGCGCTAAGGAGGTAATCTCCTCCTCCGCCCATGATATTGCCATTTTTTCAATATATCTCATATTGCATTTTCCGATATTTGCGGCATATTGAAGCAGCATGATGATCACCTCTACGGGCAGTCCGTCATGTTCATGTATCAGCAGCAGCGTAGCCTTATCATTATTGCTGGTGATCCTGCCGAAAATATCATCGGCTGTCTGCATCAGGTAGGCGATACTTGGATCGTCGCTCATGCGCTTGACAAGGTATTTGGTATCCGGTTTCTCGGGACGTGAAAGCGCTCTTTTCTTTGACGGCTCAGATGCTGTTGTCTCATAGGGTGCGTCGGGACGTTCTTCGCTGACAGGTATCTCCGATACACGAGCCGCAGCCGTTTCAGTCTGCAAAGAAGCTGCCGCAGACATTCCGGAAGCTGCCTGCTTCGGTTCGGCTTCCTGCGGTGCGGGCGTAATGATATTTTCGCTGATGGTGATCAGCCCTGTCTGCGCCCAGTATTGCAGGCAGTCGCGTACATCTGCTTCCTGCATGGACAGCGCACCAGAAATATCGCTCACAGAAAACTCTCTGCCTGCATAACGCAGAAACCACAGTATCACCTTTAGCTGAGCAGCACCTGCCAATTTGATATGCCGGTCTACCAGTTCACCCGGAACAGCAAACACACTGTTCCAGCCTCCCAGATCGATTTTATAGTCCATTATTTCACCTGCTTTTACTTCCTGTCTATATAAGGAACTGTTTCCTTCTGCGGTATTGATTCGATCAGCCGGAAGCCGTCAATCCCGAGGGTACAGCTTTCTGACGGCTTCTGTAAGCTGCTCGGGCGTATTCTCCAGTTCTCCGTCAATAACCGCCCGCAGCAGCCTTTGCAGACACTCCCCCACCTGTCTGCCGTTTTGAACACCCAGTCTGATAACATCATTGCCGTCAACGGCAAGATCCTGTATTCTGAAAACAGGTGCTTGCTGAAGCTCGCTGCGGTAGATCTGTTCAATTTCATCGATCTGTCTGAGTTTATCGGCAAGCATCTCGGGATTCTGTCCTTTGGCATCAGCACGTTTCAGTTCAAGCAGACTGTCAAAAAGCTCCGCACCCGTTCTGACCATCAGGCGGCGCACATATTTCGGCTGCGGCGCAGGACGAATATCATGCAGGCGGCAAAGTGTCGTTACGGTTTCACGGGTTTTATTGTCGCTTTTCAGCGTTTTCAGGGATTGATCAGCTATAGCTGCACTGACGTCCGGATGCCCCTTGAAATGTCCGATACCGTGTGCATCAACCGTATGGCACTGCGGTTTTCCGATGTCGTGATAAAGTGCGGCAAGACGCAGCACATAGTCCGGCTTGATCGCTGCAACCACTTTGACCGTATGCGTCCATACATCATACACATGGTGCGGGTTTTTCTGCGGAAACCCCACCATCGGCGCGATCTCGGGAATGAACACCGCTAAAACATCGGGGAACTCGGTCAGAACGCTCTCAACGTTATCGCCCGTGAGCATTTTTTTTGTTTCGGACAGGATTCTTTCGGCAGAAATATTCCGCAACAGGTGCGCGTTCCGGTGGATACTGACGCGTGTCTGTTCCTCAATGGAAAAATCAAGCACAGCAGAAAACCGCAGCGCGCGAAGAATCCGGAGTGCGTCCTCATGGAAACGCTGATCGGGATTTCCCACACAGCGGATACATTTTTTCCGGATATCCTCCGCACCGTCGAACAGGTCGCAAAGTCCGTCTGTATCGTTATAGGCAAGCGCATTGACAGTAAAGTCACGGCGGGACAAGTCCTCCGCTAAGCTGCGCACAAAGGTAACGCTTTCGGGGCGGCGGTTATCGCGGTATTCCCCGTCCATACGGAAGGTCGTGATCTCATAGTTTTCGTTATCGTAGCGTACCGTAACGGTTCCGTGCTTCATGCCGTTCTGAATTATATTATGTTTTTCAAGGCAGGCGAGCGTTTCTTCGGGTAATGCGGAGGTACAGATATCCCAGTCCGACGGTGTTTTTCCCATCAGACTGTCACGGATACAGCCCCCCACTGCATAAGCCTGAAAGCCGCTTTCAAGCAGCCGGGCAATAATATAGCTGACCCTTGCGGGCATTTGTATATGCATGATGATTCCTCCGTTTCCGGAACCGGACAGGCACATGATATCAACAGCCTGTTATATCAGTACTTCTTAAAAACAAAGCACCTCCAATGAAACCATTGAAGATGCCGTGTCGTTTTATTTCGATGATTGCCGAACCAATCATTCCTCTGTGTTTTCTTCAGATGCTTCTGTGCTTTCGGCAGAACTTTCATCGGAAGCTTCTGTACTCTCGGCAGAGCCTTCCTTGGACTCCTCGGTGCTCTCGGCAGAGCTTTCCTTGGATTCCTCGGTGCTCTCGGCAGAGCCTTCACCGGATGCTTCTGTGCTCTCCTCGGATGTTCCCTCAGAGGCCGCCGTACTTACCTGTGATACAGTTGATTCGGCAACAGCATCGTTTCCGCTGCTCTTGCCTGTGAGGCCAAAATAAGAAAGCGCATTGAGCAGTACGACAAACGCAAAAAACGCAATGGCACAATATTTTGTAATCTTCGCAAACATTGCATCGGCAGTTTTTGCCTTTCCTCTGCCGAGGAAAGAATCCGCTCCGCCTGTTATGGTTCCAAGACCGGAATCGTGTCCCTCCTGAAAGATGATAACAATGATCATAACAACAGCCAGAAGCAATACAACAGCACCGACAATTATTTCAAAGATTCCCATATTTTAAAATCCTCCTAAAAAGTAACTTATTGCTTAACAATACTTATCTATGATAGCACACCATGCTGTCAAAATCAAGTCATTTCGGATTTTTTTTGATAGAATTTTCCTGTTATATTTTATTAAAAAAAGCAAAATATAATAGTACCGGCAGAAAAATGCGTTTGCCTGACGGTGATGAGAATACCGCAGCTGTCTTAACGGCTGCGGTATTTGTTATGAGAATGTGATCTGTTCACCGGATTCATCCGACTGGGGAAGCTGTCCCGATGACGGCAGTGTTCTGGCGCGATAGCGTTCGGGCGCAGAAAGCATACCCTCCTCCAGAACACAGGCACTGATGACCCTGTGACCTTTTTTGAGCTTCATCAGCGTAACACCCTGCGCAGCTCTGGAGTTCTTTGCAAGCAGCTCGGAGGCACGGAAAACCATCATTCTGCCCGATGAAGCTTTTACCAGAATGTCACATTCATCATCTTCGACATACAGAACGGCGGCAAGCTTATCTTTATCACAATAAGCACCCGTAAGCTTTTTACGGTTGGTCTTTGTCGCGTAGGATTCCAGCGGCACCTTCGCTGCCTTGCCATTTTCGTAGAAAAAGAACACAAAGCCCTTATAATCCTTTGTCGGGATCATATAAACCGCATTTTCGCCCTCGTCAAAGCTCAGCTTCGACGGAACATAATCCCCCAAAACACTGGTTTTGGTGTCGGCAAACATCGGTGCTTTCGCCTTATATACCTGACATTGATCCGAAAAGAAGATCAGGTCGGTATTATTGGTGGTTTCAAAATGCTCGATCACCTCATCGCCCTCTTTGAGCTTATGTTCACCGCTCATACGCAGCGACTGCGGCGTGATCTTCTTGAAATATCCCTCTTTGGTAAAAAACAGATTTACCGCGTAATCGGGAACGCTTTCTTCCTCATCTTCTTCGGCAATATCATCGGGATAAATGATCATACTGCGTCTGGGCTGACCATACTTTTCTATGATCTCTTCCAGTTCCCTGATGATGATATTCCTGATCTTGCGATTGCTGGCAAGAATGGATTCCAGCTCGGCAATGTCCTTTTCAAGCTGTGTAATATCATCGGTACGTTTGAGAATATATTCGCGGTTCAGGTGGCGAAGCTTGATTTCGGCAACATACTCCGCCTGTATTGCATCTATACCGAAGCCCTCCATGAGGTTGGGAACAACCATGCTTTCCTCTTCGGTATTGCGAATGATCTTAATGGCCTTATCAATGTCAAGCAGGATCTTTTCAAGACCCCGCAGCAAATGCAGCCTGTCCTGCTTTTTGTGCAGGTCAAAATAGGTTCTCCGCTTGACACATTCAATGCGGAATGCCGACCATTCCTCCAGTATTTCTCTGACGCCGAGTACACGGGGTGTTCCGGCGATCAGGATATTGAAGTTGCAGGAAAAGCTATCCTCGAGCGTAGTCATTTTATACAGCTTCTGCATGAGCTTATCAGCGTTCATGCCGCGTTTGAGGTCGATCGTGATCTTCAGTCCGTCAATACCCGTTTCATCGCGGATATCGGCAATTTCACGGATTTTCCCCTGCTTGACAAGATCAATGACCTTTTCGATCACCACTTCGCAGGTGGTGGTCTGAGGAATACTTAATATATCTATACAATTGGCATCTTTATCGTATTTATATCTGGCGCGCTGTCTGACACTGCCCTTACCCGTACGGTAGATCGTTTCGAGTGCCTGCTTGTCATAGATGATCTGTGCCCCGCCTGTGAAATCCGGAGCGATCAGTGTTGACATAATATCAAAATCCGGATCCTTGAGCAGCCCGATGGTCGTGCGGCAAACCTCCTCTAAATTAAAAGAGCAGATAGAGCTTGCCATACCGACGGCAATACCCGTATTGGCATTGACAAGTACTGACGGAAACGCCGCCGGAAGCAGTGCAGGCTCTTTCATCGTGTTGTCGTAGTTATCGACAAAATCGACAGTATCCTTATCAATATCGTTGAACAGTTCATTACAGATCGGGTCAAGCTTTGCCTCGGTATATCTTGAGGCAGCCCATGCCATATCACGGCTGTAGAACTTACCGAAGTTGCCCTTGGAGTCTACAAACGGATGCAGCAGTGCTTCATATCCGCGGCTGAGTCTTACCATTGTGTCATAGATGGCGGCATCACCGTGCGGATTCAGACGCATGGTCTGACCGACAATATTTGCCGATTTGGTGCGGGTCGTACCGAGCAGTCCCATTTTATACATGGTATACAGCAGTTTTCTGTGTGAGGGCTTGAAGCCGTCAATCTCGGGAAGTGCACGGGAAAGTATAATGCTCATAGCGTAGGGCATGAAATTATTTTCAAGTGTGCTTATGATCCTTCCCTCTACGATCTCGCCCGCACCGGCAATATAGCCCTGAATCCTCGCAGGCTGTGCACCCTGTGAGGTTTTCTTTTTTCTTGCCATTTATTCCTTCTCCTCAATCTTCTTCCATCATCACGACACGTCAAGGTCGTCAATGTATTTGTAGCCGTTTTCCACAATGTAATCGCGTCTGACACTGAGATTATCTCCGAGCAGGATATCAAACATCTCGGAGGTCTGCTTCGCTTCGTCAATAACGACCCTGATCAGGCGGCGGGTCGCGGGATTCATGGTGGTCAGGCTCATCATATCGGGTTCGTTTTCGCCAAGACCCTTTGAACGCTGGATGGTAAACTTAGCATCGCCGATCTCTTTGAGGAACTGTTCCTTTTCCGACTCATTATAAGCAAAGTATACCTTATCCTTTGAAGTGATTTCATACAGCGGCGACTCTGCGATATAGATTTTCCCCTCTCTGATCAGCGTGGGTGTAAGGCGGTAGATCATGGTCAGGAGCAGCGTCCTGATGTGAAATCCGTCAACATCTGCATCTGTGCAGAATATGACCTTATTCCAGCGGAGCTGATCGAGATCAAACGAAGATAAGTCTTTATTTGCCTTGGACTTCACCTCCACACCACAGCCGAGCACCTTCAGAAGATCGGTGATGATCTCGCTCTTGAAAATCTTATCATAGTCTGCCTTCAGACAGTTCAGTATTTTTCCGCGAATGGGAATGATCGCCTGAAAATCCGGATTTCTCGCCTGCTTACAGGCACCCAGTGCCGAATCGCCCTCTACGATGAACAGCTCCCGCTCCGATTTATCCCTGCTGCGGCAGTCTACAAATTTAGCGACTCTGCCGGTCATGTCCATATTGCCGGCAAGTGTCTTTTTGATATTCAGGCGGGTTTTTTCGGCGCTCTCACGGCTTCTCTTATTGATAAGCACCTGAGCTGCTATTTTTTCTGCATCAAGCTTATTCTCGATAAAATAGACCTCTAACTGATGGCGCAGAAACTCCGTCATCGCCTCCTGTATGCCCTTATTGGTGATGGCCTTTTTGGTCTGGTTCTCATAGGAGGTCACGCTTGAAAACGATGAAATGACGATTACAAGGCAGTCCCTGACATCATCAAAATTGATCTTGCTCTCATTTTTTGTATATTTTCCGCTCTGCTTGAGATAGGTATCTATGGAGTAAACAAAGGCGTTTCTTACAGCCTTTTCGGGTGCGCCGCCATATTCCAGCCAGCTCGAATTGTGGTAATATTCCGCCGTGCTGACCTTATTGGAAAATGCCAGTGCAATATTGATCTTTGTTTTGTATTCGGGTTTATCATCACGGTCGCTGACCATGCGTTCTGTCTGCCATGACTGTACCTGAGAGAGAGCTTCTTCGCCCACAAGCTCCTTTACATGGTCAACAATTCCGTTTTCATACCTGAATTCACGGGTTTCAAAGGAACCGTTCTTCTCTGTGCGGAATACAAAATTGATACCCGCATTGACAATTGCCTGACGCCTGATGGTATCTGCAAAATAATCATCAGGGATATCTATATCCGTAAATACCTCCAGATCGGGCTTCCAGTGGATCCTTGTACCCGTCTTTCTGCCCTGATATACCTCCCGTTTCAGACCGCCGACATTCTCACCCTTTTCAAAGTGCAGTGTGAAGCGGGTGCCGTCACGTCGGATCTCGACGTCCATGTATTCGGAGGAATACTGCGTGGAACAAAGACCCAGACCATTCAGTCCCAGTGAGAACTCATAGCTTTCCGCTTCACTGTTATTGTATTTTCCGCCTGCATACAGCTCGCAGAAAACCAGCTCCCAGTTATAGCGCTCCTCGTTTTTGTTATAGTCAACGGGAATACCTCTGCCGAAGTCCTCGATCTCAACAGAATGGTCGGCATATTTGGTGATAATGATCTCTCTGCCGTAGCCCTCACGCGCTTCATCGATCGAGTTGGAAAGGATCTCAAACACGGAATGCTGACAGCCCTCTATACCGTCAGAACCAAAGATCACGGCTGGACGTTTTCTGACTCTGTCTGCACCCTTGAGGGAGGTAATACTTTCGTTACCATATTCAACAGTTTTTTTCTTTGCCAAATTTTTTCCTCTTTTCAATAGACTTACTCGGAAACTTCCGAAGCACCATCATTCTGAAACATCACACATCAAGATTTCTGATGACCGCTTTGAAGTGGTCAAGAAGCCACTGTGAAAAGCTCTTTCCGGTATAATCGGGCATATCAAGGTTATGTGAAAATTCTACAATCTGTCCTGCCATATCACCCTCACATACCAGCATGGAACAGTAGCCAAAGCCGTGGTCTGCGATCTCAATAATGCCGTTATAGGCTTCTGTGAGCTTATCACGGTAGGCATCATAGTTGCCGGACTGCTTGACAGCCGCAAGGTCCTGATTGAAGCGATCCCATTTTTCGCCCGTCAATGACGAGGTAAGCATTGGTTCAACATCAAAACGCACATAGGGCAGCGTATAGTACTCCTGATCACCTCTGACGTCACCGTAATTGACCTCACGCTCCGAATGGATCGCAAAATTGTGCTGCTCCAGCTCATCAAGAGAATAGATGCCAAAGCCCGGACCTGCGCCGCCGTTGCCGACCTGTGTGAGAAATTCCACATATTCCTCCGGCAGTGTGATCATGTGGCGCAATTCAAAGTTTCTTACCATGGTGACAGTGATAACCGGATTGAACTCATAACGATGATGGTCTGAGCCGAATTGTTCAAAGTTTGTATCCAGATCCTTGACCTGATTCACCAGCTTCAGCAAATCCACCGCAAATGTAGACAGCTTCGGAAGATCGGTTTCCGGAAGCAAGGTACAGCGGTCAAGCCCCTGAAGCTGCGCCGTGATTTCGGGATCATCACCCATTACTCTTGCGATATCCTCATCTGTAACTTCGCTTAATTCATTCACCTGTTTTATCATATCAAGTCCGAGTATTTCCATAATCAGCCCTTCAACTCCTTTATTTTGTCGCGGAGATAGGCGGCATGCTCAAATTCAAGCAGCTTTGCAGCAGCCTTCATCTCCTTTGTCAGTTGTTCGATCATTTGTTGACGCTCTGCCTTTGTAAGATTTTTCTTCGGCTTTTTATCGTCGTTTGCATGGGTAGATATTTCGATAATATCACTGACCTTCTTGACGATCGTCTGAGGTGTGATATGATGCTCTTCGTTATATTTCTGCTGAATGGAGCGTCGGCGTTCCGTTTCGGTAATCGCCTTTTCCATAGAATCCGTTACGATATCAGCATACATAATAACCTTGCCCCCGGCATTTCTGGCGGCTCTGCCAATGGTCTGTATCAGCGAGCGTTCGCTTCTCAGAAAGCCCTCTTTATCAGCATCCAGTATGGCAACCAGCGATACCTCGGGGATATCAAGTCCTTCGCGCAGCAGGTTGATGCCGACAAGCACATCAAATTCACCGAGCCGCAGGCTGCGGATAATCTCCATACGCTCAACAGTGTCGATATCATGGTGCATATAACGCACCCTTATACCCATAGATGTGAAATACTCTGTCAGATCCTCCGCCATCTTTTTGGTCAGCGTGGTGACCAGCACCCGCTGCTTTTTTTCGGCGCGGATATGGATTTCGGAGATCAGATCGTCCATCTGCCCTTCTGTGGGTCTGACGCTGATCTCGGGGTCGAGCAATCCGGTAGGACGGATCACCTGTTCGGCTATCACCGCACTTTTCTCTTTTTCGAGATCGCCGGGGGTCGCACTGACAAACACCGCTTGATTGATTCTGTCATAAAACTCATCGAAATTCAGGGGTCTGTTGTCATAAGCGGACGGCAGCCGGAACCCAAACTCCACCAGATTCTCCTTTCTGCCCCTGTCACCGCCGTACATCCCCCTGACCTGCGGCAGCGTTACATGGGATTCATCCACAAAGAGCAGATAATCCTTCGGAAAATAGTCCAGCAGTGTATAGGGTGCCGAACCCGGCTCTCTGCCGGAAATGATGCGGGAATAGTTTTCGATACCCGTACAAAAGCCGATCTCACGCAGCATTTCCATATCATAACGGGTACGCTGTTCGATACGCTGTGCTTCAAGCAGCTTTCCTCTTTCGGTAAAATATTGGACACGTTCTTCCATCTCGGACTCGATGGAGCGTATGGCAGCTTCCAGTCTGTCACGCGGCACGATATAGTGAGATGCCGGATAGATGGCGGCATGGCGCACCGTTCCCTTCAGTTCCCCTGTCAGAGGGTTGACCTCCGTGATCCGGTCGATCTCGTCACCGAAAAACTCCACACGGATCACCGTATCACTTGATGCTGCGGGAAAAATCTCTACAACATCGCCCCGTACCCTGAATTTGTTTCGGGTAAAATCAATATCATTACGCTCATATTGCAGCTCCACCAACTTAGCAAGAAGCTCATCTCTTGATTTTTCCATTCCGGGTCTTAAGGAAATAACCATTGTACGATAGTCGATCGGGTTTCCCAGTGAATAGATGCACGATACGCTCGAAACAATGATCACGTCCCGCCGCTCGGAAAGCGCCAGCGTTGCCGAGTGGCGGAGCTTATCGATCTCATCGTTGATAGAACTGTCCTTTTCAATATAAGTATCCGTTGTAGGCACATAAGCCTCAGGCTGGTAATAATCGTAATAGCTGACAAAGTATTCAACGGCATTATCGGGGAAAAACTCCCTGAACTCTGTGCAGAGCTGTGCAGCAAGAGTTTTGTTATGTGCCAGAACCAGCGTGGGACGGTTCAGCCTCTCAATGATATTCGCCATTGTAAAGGTCTTGCCTGAGCCGGTAACACCAAGAAGCGTCTGCTCTTTGTGACCGCTCTGAATACTTTTTACCAGCTCATCGATTGCCTGCGGCTGGTCGCCTGTGGGGTGATAGTCCGATACAAGTCTGAATTGATCCATATATCCACTCCCCTCAAAGTATTATCGTTTTAGTTTCTGCGTTTTCTCAGAAGTGAACCTGCGGGAATCGGGATCTCTGTGGGAATGGTGAGCTTTTGCATAGCGTGAGGCGCGGCAGCAATTTCTTCACCGTCTGCATTGAACATCCTTTCTGCCGTAAAGTCAAACGGAACTCCGCTCGGGGGCAGGACATCGAGCGTATCGCCCGCAAAAAAACGGTTGCGCTGCGTCAGATATGCAACACCGTCACGGTAATCATCACAGACAGCTACCACTTCATAGCGACGGATATATCCGCCGTTATCCGTCTGCTGACCGGGTTCTCCGCCATAGAAAAAGCCTGTACTGTATTCACGGTGACTGACCTTTTCAAGCTCCTCCTTAATCCACGGTGCAAGCTTCCAGTTTTCACCCTGCCGATAATAATCGTCAAGTGCATGGCGGTAGGCATTGGTCGTAACAGCGGTATAATACGCAGACTTCGCTCTGCCTTCGATTTTAAGGCTCACTACCCCTGCTTTCAATATATCGTCAATATGCTCTATCATACACAAATCACGGGAGTTATAGAGAAATGTTCCGCCGTTTTCCTCCACCACAGGGAAATACTGTCCTTCGCGATGTTCTTCATAGAGGTAATATTTCCAGCGGCAGGGCTGTGCACAGTCGCCGTGGTTGGCGTCTCTGCCCGTCAGATAATTGGATATCAGGCATCTGCCTGAAAACGAAACACACATAGAACCGTGCACGAATGCCTCCAGCTCCAGCGCGGGATCGGTTTTTGCCCTGATTGCCGCGATCTCCTCCAACGGCAGCTCACGGGCAAGCACAACACGTGATGCACCCATATCAAACAATACATTTGCCGTGTGATGATTCACTATACCCGATTGTGTTGACACATGAAGCTCTGTTTTGGGCGCATATTTTTTTGCAAGCGACATGACACCTAAATCCGCAATGATAAATGCGTCAACACCGCAGTCCTCCGCCTCCTCCAGAAATGCCGGTATCCGGTCAATTTCTTCGGTACGGGGCAGAATATTGACGGTCACATATACCTTGACCCCCTGCGTGTGTGCCTTCCTGACGCTCGCTCTGAGCGTATCCGTATCAAAGTTGGCTGATGCACTCCTCATGCCGAATTCCTTTCCGGCAAGATAAATGGCATCTGCACCAAACTGCAGTGCACTG
Source organism: uncultured Ruminococcus sp. (assembly GCA_902773325.1). Taxonomy (GTDB): domain Bacteria; phylum Bacillota; class Clostridia; order Oscillospirales; family Acutalibacteraceae; genus UBA1213. Next base: position 41,841 of record CACYDW010000015.1, on the reverse strand, counting down.
TCAAAGCTTTCGCTGTCACCTGCGGGCGACAGCAGCTCCCCCTTTAGCATATACACTCCCCCATCGTGAATATTGCTGTATAATCTCTTTGATTATAACATCAAATCAACTAAAATGCAATCAAAATATCAAAAGATAAAAATTTATATATTTTTTATAAATTTTTCAATATTTTCGGAATGTATATCCCTGTGGCACTGTCCCGTTTTACCCGCAGACTGCACTGTTTCCGAGCGTATTTCCGATATCTGAAAGGACTTTTGAAATGCCGGAGTGCTTTGTCGGACAGCCTTTTTATACATAAAGTTGCCTATCTGGATAACATCAAAAAACACAATTTTTCATGTGAGATTTTGACATTTTAATGAATATGTCCTCTTTTGCAAATAAAAACTTATAAATAAATATAAAAAATTTCGTTAAAACTGTTGCATTTTTGTTTTGTTTTGTGTAAAATGTATATAGCAGTATTGATAAGTATATCAATCATTATTCGTTAAAGTCTACTAAACCATTATTATTCAAAGCGAGGGAAAATAAATGTCAAACAGATTATTTCAAGGAGTTATTCATCAGATGCGTGATACCATCGACAGAACCATCGGCGTTATTGATGAAACCTCTGTTGTAATCGCTTGCAGCGAACTCACAAAAATCGGAGAAGTCAACGAGCATATCAACTCGGAAATGCTTACCTCCGCTGCCCCCTTTGTTCTTAACGGCTACACCTACAAAGCATTCGGCAACAAGCCCAGAGGTGAATATGCCGTTTTTGTTGCCGGAAACGACTTTGCCGCTCAGAAATATGCCGCTATCCTTGCCATCTCTCTCGGAAGCATCAAGCAGTATTATGACGAAAAATATGACAGAGGAAACTTTATCAAGAACGTTATCCTCGACAATATCCTCCCCGGTGACATCTACCTCAAATCCAGAGAGCTGCGCTTTAACGCTGATGTTACAAGAGTGTGCATGCTGATAAAGATCTCTGCAAAAACCGATATCTCTGCCTATGATGTTATCCAGAACCTCTTCCCCGATAAATTCAAGGACTTTGTAATCAATATCAACGAAACAGATATTGCTCTCGTCAAGGAAATAAAGAACGACATCGACTCCAAGGATCTTGAAAAGCTGGCAAGCTCTATTGTTGACACACTTTCGGGCGAATTCTATACCCATTGTGTGATCGGTATCGGAACACCGGTAACCGGTATCAAGGATCTTGCACGTTCTTTCAAGGAGGCACAGGTCGCTCTGGAAGTGGGCAAGGTGTTTGACACGGAACGCACGATCGTCAGCTACGACAATCTCGGTATTGCCCGTCTGGTATATCAGCTTCCGACAACGCTTTGCGATATGTTCCTCAAGGAGGTATTCAAAAGAGGTTCTATCGAATCACTCGATCAGGAAACTCTCTTTACGATCCAGCGTTTCTTTGAAAACAACCTCAACGTGTCGGAAACCTCCAGAAAGCTTTTCGTTCACAGAAACACCCTCGTTTATCGTCTTGAAAAAATCAAGAAGCTTACAGGTCTTGATCTGAGAGAGTTTGAAGATGCCATTGTCTTTAAGGTTGCACTGATGGTTAAAAAGTATCTTTCTTCCAATCCTATCAAATATTGACAGATGAACCTATAGTCCGGTACAGAACTGTTCTGTACCGGATTTTTTTGCGGAGTGCCACCGCTGTCACCTTCGCGCTTTGATTTGCAAACAGCGGCGATATATTGCCAATAAAGCCGCTCTGTTTGTTGTCTTTTATGTGAGGAAAGCACTCCTTGTGCTCCCAACGCTCACGAACAACAGACCACTGTTGTCAGCGGCGCGGCATAGCACCAATCTCCCTTTTTAAGAGCGATAGCTCGTCTGGATAAAAGCGTAGGTCAGATTATGCTGTCCGACCTGTACAGCAGAGGGGACTTATCTCTGGTGCTGAGCGACAACGCGAACACGGGTGCAGCGCCGTTGCGCTGCTTGACAGATGAGGAAAGATAATTTATACTATGAGAGATGTTTACGGGGAGATCACTGTGGATACGTGAGAGTACCTCCGTAAAAAATAAATAATATAATACAGGGGTGTTGATTGTATGTCATCTGACATATCGGATTATTTTACGTTTCTTTCTGTTAGCGAAGGCTTTCTCGGACAATCATCAAAGGGCATCATTACCGGTACTGTCTTTATAGTACTGCTGCTGTGCGTTTGCTTTATGTATTCCCTGCTGCGGTCGGCACTCGAGCTTTCAGGTATGAATAAGCTCAAAAAATTCTGCGATGAACAGGAAAACGAAAACAAGGCGGCTCAGGCCGTCATCGCCAATGCAGAACACTACCGCCGCGCCGCCGTTACGGGTATGACACTCTCCTGCTCAGCTGTTACACTGCTTACCGTTTTTACCTATACCGATTTGCTTTTTCAGGCACTGTACAATGTCATTTCCGTTAATATCGCCGCTTATCTTGCGGCTGTCTGTATTCTGTTTCTGACAGCATTTATTATCACCGCTTCTGTTGGTTTGATCCTGCCCGAAAAGCTTTGCGGTGACAAGCCGGAGGAACTGCTCGTTAAACAAGCTGTTCCTTTCGTCATTCTGGCAAAAATGATGTTTCCTGCCGCTGCTCTGTGCGCGGGAATCGCACGTCTGACAGCAAGATTGCTCGGGAAAAAAGCGGCGGAGGCTTCTAAAGCAGCTACCGAAGAACGTATCCTGAAAATGGTCGATGAGGGCGAAGAAAACGGCAGTATCGAGGAAAACACCAGAAGCATGATCGAAAATATCTTTGACTTTGACGACACAACCGTCGGTACGATCATGACCCACCGAAAAGATATTGCGGCTGTTCCCGACAACGCTACTCTGAATGAACTGCTCGATCTTGCTGCCAAAAGCGGTAATTCGAGAATTCCGGTATATCACGAAAATATTGACAGCATTATCGGCATTATCTACGTTAAGGACCTGCTTGCCTATGTAGGTAAAAAACTCCACGATACACTGATTCCTCCCAAGCTTATCAGAAAAGCTGTTTTTGTGCCCGAATCCAAAAGATGCAGCGAAATGTTTGAATATATGACTGCCCACAAAACACAGTTAGCAGTTGTGGTTGACGAATTCGGCGGCACGGGCGGCATTATAACAATGGAGGATCTCATCGAATCCATTGTGGGCAATATTCAGGACGAGTATGACAACGAGGACGAGGAAATCAAACAGGTCAGCGACCACAGCTTCTATGTTGACGGTGCTGCTTCTCTGGACGAGATCAGCGAGCTTACCGGAATCGATTTCACCAATGACGACAACGACTCCGCTGCCGGCTTTATGCTCGACAGGCTCGGCGATATTCCTCGTCCCGGCGAACACCCCTCCTTTACTATTGACGGCATACAGTTTTCTGTTGCAGAATCAGATACCAAAAGAATTATCAGAATCCTCATTGTAATGCCGGAGAAACAAAAAGCCGAATCATGATTTGAACAAAAATACGATCGCCCCGACAGAATGTGTTCATTCTGTCGGGGCGATCGCTTTGCTATAGTTTTATCAGAACTGCTTTATTCTTCTTCGGAAGGCATTTCAGCACTGCTGCTTTGTTCATCGTCTGCGGCAGGCTCGGTTACCGTTTTCTTCTTTCTGAAAATCAGAAACTTACTGAAAATATAATTCAGCACAATGACCACTACCTGCAGGATCAGTTTGGTGATAAACTCGTTGATATGAAGCAGGTCAATAAAAACAAACATCAGAGCTGTTTCTACCAGCAGGGAAAAAACCCTCGCTCCATAAAATGCAACGATTTCTCTGAAAAGCTCCTTCGCGCCCTTCGCAGCAGATGCAAATACAATGCTTCGGTTGGTAAAATATGCAAACAGTACGGCACCAATCCATGCAATGATATTCGATACATAAACATCGACAGGAAACCACAGCACACACACCGTAAAAATGATGTAATTGACCGCTGTTGTCAATACACCAAAAATCAGATACAGCAATACTTCCTTGTACTTTACGCATAACGCTTTGATTTTTTCTATCATAATTTTCCTTTCCTGAACCACTTATATTCCGACACGGTTATTCTGCACCCTCCGCAGCCGAAGTCTGGGTATCGCTGTCGGTTTCGTAGTTATAATAGTAGCCGATCACCTCGTATTCCTCTTCTGAATAGTCCACCAACAGCTCGATCTGCTCAGAACCCGGCACAAGCTGCGCCTGCTTGATAATATCCTCGGCAGGAGCAGAACCGACATAACACTCTATTTCTCCGTTGAGAACTGCAAAAAGCTGACCGCTTTCGGCACGGTAGAACTGGAAAGTACTGGTGTATGCGCCCTCCTGATAGGAGAATCTGACGCTGAGTACCTCCTGCGCACCGTCAAGGCTCTCCGGCTTGTCAGGGGAACGTTCCACACCGATCAGATTGCACACAAAGTTAACGATATTGAGGTTATCTACCTTCTTGTCATTACAGAAAACTGTAGTAGAAATGGAATCCTCATAGCGGGAGTTGATAACCGTCTGACGCTTGAAGGTATAGACATCGTCCCTGCCGTCCTGAGAAATGGTCATCTCTTCTATATCCTGCATATTGGGATAAACCATGACCTTGGAAAGAAACTCTTCATAGTGCATGTCATACCAGCTCAGGTCGGCGACATTTTCTTCAAATATCACTGTACCGTATCCGCTCATGATATAGCATTTGCCGCTGTCATCTGCCTTCGAAGCAAGAACATTGACGGTATAGCCGGTGTCTGTTACAATTTTCACATTCATATAGGGGTCATCAAGACCGTATTTGCTGCGCTGCACGCTGTCGGCTTGTGCTGCGACAACGGTGGTTCCGCAGAGGTTATAAAACAGGTAGGCATAATCCTCGGCTACATCTTTATCGCAGATCTCACGGCGGGGCTTTGTAATACGATAATCACATTCTGTGGTTTCACTGCTGCCCGCTATAATGGAGATTTCTTCGTCATAATGCGAACCGCTGATCGTAATGCTTTGAACCGTTTCTTTTTCTCCAAGCTCACGGGATATTGCTTTATCTATGTATTGCAGCTTATCTACGAGAAACATATTGACCATATTGGAAAGGACAAGATATACATTCTGATCCCCTTCCTTCCTCAGATATACACCGCTTTCGGCAGGAGCGTCATTACCAATGTATAATGTGACGGCCGAGGCATCGCTGAATGTAATATTCACCGTGGCACGAGGGGAATCCAGGCCGTATTCGGCATAGCGGCTGCCGCTCTTATCAACGATCCTTGTTGCCGCCATATAACAGCACTGCTTATTAAGACTGTCTGTCATTGTTTTTGAGAGTATCTCTGAATCGTACTCCTGCATAGTATACTGCACATACAGCTCCGGCTCTTCTTCCTCCTCATCGGTATCGGACTGCTCTGTATCGGAGGAGTCTGCCGACTCTGCCGGCTTTGAGGAATCATCGATGGGATCGTCAAGACCACTATAGGAACGCTCCTGTGACGATTCGCTGCCCTCTGAAGAAGCAGATGCGTCCTCAGGGCCTTCGGCAGAGGTATCCTCCACAACCTCAAAGGATATCTCATCGTCTGACTGCTGCACGTCCGACACGTCCTCATACATATCAGAATAGTCATAGCCCAGCAGCTCAAATTCGCCGCTCTCGTTTTTGATCATGATATCCTCGGCAATATAAGCGGTTTTATCATAGAGCAGCACTGCGCCGCTGCTGTCTGTTGAAGGATTCTGCTGTCCGTCCGAGGGAAGATTCATTACAACTGCCAGCCCTGCCGCAAGCAGCACAGTTGCAATGCCTGAACCCAAAAAAAGCTTTTGATTCTTTTTCATTATGCCGCCCCCTTATTTGCCTCTTCTGATAAGGAATACTGCAAAGCCAATGCCAAGTATGGTGATCGGAAGGACTCCGTACATCAAAAACCCGACAAAGAATCTTGTATTCTGATCGAGAACAAGGTCATAATCGGTAATGACCTTTTCAGCAATCGTAACGTTATCGGATTCAACATCATTGAGCTTATCAAACATCTCTAAAACGTAAGCACTGTTGCCGAAATCCGTACCCATATAATCCCCGAGGAAAATATTGGCAGAGCCCGAAACCACCAGTGTTGACACTGCCTCGCTTGTTCCCGCTGTGCCCTGTGCCATTACATAGACCTGACCTGTCACTGAATCGGGCATATTCCATGTTGTTTCATCGGCATCATAAGGGCAGAAGCCGGAATGATCGGACAGCCTGATCAACGGCTCGGACTCACCCTCGTCCAGAAGTACGACCGGTCTTGCAAAGCCGACCAGAACCGGATAATCCTTTTCGGAAATGCGTCCGGTATATTTCTCAGAGGCAAAATATGACACAATACCATCATAATAGCTGGTGCTTAAAAGACGTGAGGAATCCATATCAAATGCCAATCCGTTTTCTAACTTCATACCGAACATGGAAATAAAGGCATCCATATTCGGAAGGCTGACCTCTCGCTTATAAGCTGCATAAATAATGTTTCTGTTGTATTGTCCGTCGTTGACCATATAACTCTCCAGCTTTTTCATGACCTCTGCGGTATAATCGGAGGAAGGCGCAAATATCACCAGCGTACTAACATCTGAGGGAATCTCCTGCGTCAGAAGCTCGATCTCCGTCACGCGGTAATTATTGGATTCCAGAAAGCTTTTGAGATAGGAAGAATCTTCGGCTGAGTGATCGGTCACAATACCTATATGTGCTGCGATCTCTCCGGTAACCATATTGACGGCATTGTCGATCGCCTGTTCTGCCTTGGACGAGGTAATGTACTGATAGGTTGCGCTGTAATAAGAAAAATTATACAGGTCGTTGGCAGTCAATACCTTGTACTTTTCTCCGGAGCGTACAATAACGTCTGTCTGCTTGAGGTCACTGCCGTACCGGTCGGCAAGTGCAGGGTTCCGGATCAGATCGCTGAACGTGACCGTGATCTTGCCGTCGGAGCATCTTGCAAGCTCCTGTGCCACCAGCGCGGTTTGTTTGCAATAGGGGTCGTCCGCTTCGTATGTGTTTTTATCGGTGAGGAAAATAATTTCTGTATCCTTTTTGACCGACTGAGCAAGGGCTATGGAGGATTCTGTCAGTTCAAAGCTTTTCAGGCTTGTGATATCTGCCGTAAGCGATGAATACTTATCGGTCAGAACAGACGCGATAAGATTGAGCAGGATCACGGCGACAAGCACAAAGACCGCTGCAGCAAGGGACACAGCGCTATGTCTGAAACGGCGCGAGCTTGTCCGCTGCGGTCGGGAGGAATGGGCATCGGATCCCGTTTTTTCACTGTGCTCAGACCTTTTGCCCTGCGGCTTTTTACGCTTGACAGGCTCGGTATCGGTTTTTTCGGTTTCGTCGGCTGCTTCGGTATCTTCGGCTTCTGCATCTTCGGCTTCTGCATCTTCGGCTTCTGCATCTTCGGCTTCCGCTTCTTCGGTTTCCGCTTCTTCGGTTTCGTTATTTTTGATTTCTTCGGTCATTCTCTACACCTCTCTCATCAGGACCATCTTTTCTTTTCGATCACTCTATCGGTAAGGAAAAGGAACAGGGCGGTAACAGTTACAAAGAACACTACATCTGATAGCTTGATAATACCCAGCTCAAAGTTGTCGTAGCGCATCTGGAAGGATACTGCACCGAGCGTATCGGACAAAAGCTGCCAGTTCACAGTTGCGCGAACGGTATCCGTCAGGCTGATCAGATAGTTTACGGCAAATGAAAAGACCGCCGCAACCATCACGCTCTCCGTGAGAGAGGATATCAGCAGATTGATGGAGATAAATGCCGAGCCGAGCATGAGCATTCCGAGTATATTGCCGATGATGACACTCCAGTCGGGAGAGCCAAACATGGACAATACAAGTCCCTCGATCAGATAGGACGACAGGCAGATCAGAAGCAGTACCATTGCGGAAAGATACTTGGCGATCACCACGGACGGAATACTCACGGGCGATGTATACAGGATCTGATCGGTTTTATTTCGCCGTTCTTCGGCAAACGAACGCATCGTGATGAGCGGTATCAGAAACAGTATGATGGAAAACATTCCCTGAAAAACACCGTACATACTGCTCGTTCCCGAAACAAGACAGTAGTAATTGAAAAACATTCCGCTGAAAAACATGAATGCCGCCGTTACAGCATAACCGATCGGCGAAGCAAAATATGCTCCCAGCTCTCTTTTGAGTATTGCAGTCATTTTTTCTCTCCCCCTCAGGATTCTTTACCGGATATAATGCTGATATAGGTTTCTTCAAGGGTCTGTTCTTCGGGCTTCATCGTAAGGATATTGCAGTCTGACGATGCAAGTCTGCGGTAAACCGCACGGCGCACATCTCCGCTGCTGCTCACAGCAAACTCCCAGCAGCCCTTTTCTCTTTCTCCGAGCTTTTCTACTTTCGTGACCTTATCTATATTTCTGAGCAATGAATAAAGCTGCTGTTCCCTGCCCTCGGCAATGATAGTCAGGCGGCGGGTATCTCTGCCCGAACGGGTGAACGAATCCATCGTGCCCTCTGCCATGATTCTGCCGTTATTGATGATAATGATCTTATCACACACAGCCTGTACCTCTGAAAGCAAATGTGATGAAAGAATGACGGTATGATTTTTTCCCAGCCTTTTGATAAGGCTGCGGATCTCTATGATCTGAACGGGGTCAAGTCCGACTGTCGGTTCATCGAGTATCAGTACCGGCGGGTCACCGATAAGTGCCTGTGCGAATCCGACGCGCTGTCTGTATCCCTTGGAGAGATGCTTGATGATCCGTTCACTGACATCTGTGATACTGACCATCTCACACACCTTATCGATGTGTTCTTTCATAGGCATTCTGATTTTCTTGAGCCTAAATACAAATTCCAGATACTTTCTCACGGTCATATCCCCATACAGAGGGGGTATTTCCGGCAGATAGCCGATATGTTTTTTTGCCTTCATCGGTTCTTCGAGAATATCATACCCGTTGATCACAGCCGTTCCCTGATCTGCCGAAAGATAGCCCGTGATGATATTCATGGTGGTGGATTTTCCTGCACCGTTCGGACCGAGGAACCCCAGTATGTCGCCCTCTTTCAGTTCAAAGCTGACATCACTGAGTGCAAGCTGTCTGCCATAGGATTTGGTCAGGTGTTTTACCTCTATCATAGATTTGTTTCCTCCATTTTCAAACAGCGGCAAGCTGTTACAAGTCGATTTCAAGTACTACGGGGCAATGGTCACTGCCGAGCACATCGGAAAGAATATCCGCACGGGTGATCTGATCCTTGATCCTGTCTGAAACGATAAAATAGTCTATGCGCCACCCGGCATTATTCTTCCGCGCATTGAAGCGATACGACCACCAACTGTAACGTCCCTCTGCATCCGGATGCAGATACCGGAAGCTGTCAACGAATCCCGAATCCAGCAATTCCCCGATTTTTCCGCGTTCCTCGTCCGAGAATCCCGCATTGCCGCGGTTGGTTTTTGGATTTTTCAGGTCGATTTCCTGATGGGCAACATTCAGGTCGCCGCAGTATATGACGGGCTTTTGCTGATCAAGCTCCATCAGATAGCGGCGCAGGTCGGTTTCCCATTGCATACGGTAATCAATACGGGCAAGTCCCTCTTTCGCATTTGGTGTATACACGTTGACAAGATAATACGTACCCATATCGAGGGTGATCATTCTTCCTTCATGCGAATGTTCTTCTATATTCATTCCGTTACAGGTCACTGATACGGGTGTATGCGGGGTGAACACGGCTGTTCCGGAATATCCTTTTTTTTCGGCACTGTTAAAGTATTGATGCACACCTTTCAGCGGCACTTCCGCCTGTCCCTCCTGCATTTTTGTTTCCTGCAGGCACAAAAAATCCGCCTGCTCACGCTCTGCAAACTCCACAAACCCCTTTTGCATACACGCGCGCAGTCCATTAACATTCCATGATATCAATTTCGTATCTACCATTCCTTTCTTTCCGTCATTCACACGAATCCTGCTCCCATTATAACATACCTCCCCACCTCTGTTCAACCATTTTTTACAGGCAGCAGCGCAACGGCGCTGCACCCGTGTTCGCGTTTTCGCTCAGGCAGCGTGACGCTGCACCCCATTTCGCGTTTTCGCTCAGCACCGAAGAATACTCCCCTCTGCTCAACAAGCAACAAGCTTCATAACACAATACTGCTATACAACCGAGCTATCGCTCTGAATATGGGAGATTGGTACTATGCCGCGCCGTAAACAACAGTGGTCTGTTGTTTACGAGCGTTAGGAGCACAAAGGGTACTCTATGAGCTTTAAGCGGAAATCAATCAAGCATTAAATTACCGCACAGCCATTTGTAGTATTTGTGATAAATATTGGTTTTCTTAGCATAATAACATTAAGGGCGAGATTCTTATAATTATACTCTGAAACTATGACTGTGGTCACTGTTGTAAAAAGTTATATAATGATATAATTAACGGAATTATATGAATAAATAACAGTATAATGGAAATCTTCGTAATACTGAAAAAAGAGGTAATACGATGAATAAAATTCTTCTCGTGCTTACCGGCGGTACGATCGGCAGTACAGCCAAGAACGGTATTATCCGTGCCAATGATACAAATTGCCGCGTTCTTGCTCTCTATCGTGAAGCATACGGTAATGACACTGACTTTGAGGTTGTCAACCCGCTTAATATTCTCAGCGAAAATTTAGACAAGTCACACTGGGAAACCCTTGTCCGCTTTATTACACAGCAGAAGCTTGAGAAATACTGCGGCATCATAGTTACCCACGGCAGCGATACGCTTTCCTATACCTCGGCTTTTCTCGGTGCTGCACTGCAGCATCTTCCCGTTCCCGTGATTCTTACGGCTGCCGATTATGTGCCCGATGACCCGCGCAGCAATGCTCTTCAAAACCTGAGAGCCTGCGTAACCCTGCTTCAAAACGTCCGGCAAGGTGTCTTTACCGTGTGGAAAAACAGCGGCGATACTGCCTGCTCCGTGTTCATCGCCGAAAGAATACAGGAAGCTGACCGGTTTTTTGACCGATTCTCATCTCCGGACGGCGAACCCTACGGCTATATCGAAAACGACAGTCTGCGGCTTTGTTCTTCCGCCGCTGTGTGCAGATCTGTACAACAAAAAAGCCCGCTCTATAACGGCAGGCTTTCACTCGATAAAAATGTACTGATGATCAGACCATATCCATCACTGAACTACAAAAGCATCGCTGTTGATGAAAATACAGGTGCAGTACTGCATCTCACCTACCATTCAGCAACGGCTAAAACAGACGGCGACAACAGTGCGCTTACGCTTCTCCGGCACTGCCGTGAGGCAGGAATCCCTATGTATTTAGCCGCATTCAAGCCCCAATGCCGTTCTGTTTATGAAACCAGTGATGTTTTGATCAAAAATGGTGCAATTCCGCTGTGCAACATCACAGATGAAGCTGCCTACGCACGGGTGCTGATTGCCTGCAATACCGGTAATCAGCTGGCTATAAACAGCTTTATCCTAACTTTATCCTAAAGCACTGACATCAATGCTGAATACCTCCGCAGCATTTTTCCGGAGGATCAGCTCACGTTCCTGTTCCGTCAGATCAAGCTTCATAAAGGCTTCGTACTCGCGCACAGGATCCCACATCGGATAATCCGACCCGAACATCAGCCGCTCTGCCCCGTAGTGCCTGATCAGCGAATGTATTTTTTCCGGCGGAAGAAACGGCATGGCACTGGAAATATCCATATAGCAGTTCTTGTCTGTGAGATAGGGAATTGCCTCGTCATAGATCGACCAGCCGCCGAAATGTGCCGCTACAACCGTAAGCTCCGGAAACGCCTCAATAATACGGGCGATCCTGCGGGGGTGGGAACTGTCATAGCGGTAGTCGCCGCAGTGGATCAGAAGCGGCAGTCTGCCGGCAATGCATTCATAAAGACGCATTGCTTTATCACTGTCGGCATCGAAATGCTGGGTATCAGGGTGCAGCTTGATTCCCTTCAGTCCGAGTGCAAGGATCGCTTCGATTTCTTCATCGGGATTTTCCATATCCGGATGCAGTGTTGCAAGTCCCGTAAATTCAGAGTGTGCGGCACATTCCTCAGCGGCAAACACATTGAGCCTGTGCACGTGTTTGGCGGAAGGTGCAACCACATTAACCACAAAATGCCTGACAGGGCTTGATACGGCAATTTCGTGCAGCTCCTCTGAAATACCTGTGCAGCTCATGGGTACATCATAGAATTCCCCTACGCCTTTGACAGCCTTTGAAGCCATCTTTTTCATGTATATGTGCGCGTGACAGTCTATTGCAAACATAGTCATTCCTCTTTTCACAGTACTTTAAGACGTGTCTGATTAGTCATCTCGTATCACTGCGGCAGACACCTGTCAGAATTATTATATTCCTCCCTTTGCCCCGCGTCAAGCGGGGCAGCGCAACGGCGCTGCTGCTCCCAACGCTCGATATCAACAGACCACTGTTGTTTCCGGCGCGGCATAGCACGGGTGCAGCGCCGGCGCGCTGCCTTTTTGACAATATTTGCGTTTTGTAGTATAATATGGTGTGAATAATAATAATCGGAGGTGCTTCAATGGAAACAGAAGCCAGACAATTTCATTGTCCCAATTGTAACGCTGATCTGAAATTTTCTCCCGATCTGCAAAAATTCGTATGTGAGTTTTGTAAGGGTGAATTTACCGAAGCTGAGGCAATTGCCTATATGAATCAGCAGGATGCCTTTGCAAGCCAGTTTGATGACGGCTCACAGCAGACGCCCCTGCCGCCCGAACAGACACCTACGGATTCTCAGAATGCGGAGCGTACCCGCTTTGAGGAAGAATCCCGTTTGTATTCCTGTCCGAGCTGCGGCGCAGAGATCGTCAGTGATGCGAACACAGCAGCGTCCTTTTGCTATTACTGCCACAACCCTGTCATTCTCAAAGGAAGAGTAGACGGTATGTACCGCCCGTCCATGGTTCTGCCCTTTGCCTTTAACAAAGACAAAGCCGTCGAGATCTTCATGGGCTGGGCAAAAAAGAAAAAATTTGTGCCGCGTGATCTGGTTTCTTCGGGTCAGGTCGAAAAGCTGACCGGTTTGTATGTGCCCTTCTGGGTGGCGGATTCCTCGACCTCCTCGTATATGGAGGGACTGGGTGAAAATGTCCGTTCCTGGAGGGTCGGTGACTATCAATATACCGAAACAAAGTATTACAAAGTCATCAGAGATGCCACGATCAATTATGAGGGTGTGCCCGCCGACGGCTCACAGAAAATCGAGGACGACCTGATGGAGGCTATCGAGCCGTTTGACTATTCTCAGGCACGTCCGTTCAATATGGCTTATCTCAGCGGATTTATGGCTGATAAATATGATGTTGACAAAAATCAGGTTTTTCCGCGTGTCCGCGAAAGAATGTACAACAACAATAATGATATCCTTCAGGGTTCTACCCATTACCATGTGATCAAGAATAAGCGGAATTTTAACCGCATCGATTCACTGACCTTCCACTATATGCTGCTGCCTGTCTGGTTCATGACGTTTTCCTATAAGGGAAAACTGTGGGAATACGCTGTCAACGGTCAGACCGGCAAGTTAGCGGGAGAGCTTCCTATATCCAAGAGTAAGCTTGCAGTCACCTGCTCCATTATAGGCACTCTGATTATGCTGTTCTTCATGATTGGAGGGTATCTGATAACATGATCAAACATATCCTTTCCTTTCTTGCTACGGCATTTCTGTGTTTACCGGCTGTGATACCTGCTTTTGATGCCAATGCCGCCGACACATCTGCCGATGCATCAGACAGCTTTGTCCTTGCCGATACCGCATATTCCGATTACACCGGACCCGGCTTCTACAAAACCGACAGGTTCTTCTTCTACGATGAATCCGGAATTTTTACCATGGCGGATAAGATCAGAATCGAGCATCTTTTTGAAGATACAGCCTCGAAAATCGGTTTCAGTCTGGTTCTCTACACCGCAGGTGCCGACAGAAGCGACGACAGCATTGAAAGCTTTGCCGATAACGGCGCTAAAGAGATTTTCGGCGATACACCCGAGGGTGTTGTCTTTCTGTATGTTGACCTTGACGGCTACAGCGATGCATACGATTATATGTATGCCGAACGCTTCGCAAGCCTTTACTATACCGGCACATTCTTCGGTGAAAGAACCGTTGAGATCGTCAAGGCAATGCAAAAGAAATTTCCTGCCGGCGGTGCTGCTATCGATCCGGAGGATATTATCGCCGGTCTTGAGGTCTATTGCAGCAAGCTGATCGAGTATAAACAGCTCGGACCGGAGGAAAACAGCTATTTCTATCACAAGGATACCGGAATGTATTCTGTTGTCAGCGGCGGAAGGATCATAGACAGTAAATTCCACCCTTACGGTGAATGGTGGTTCTTTGCACTGATGGGTCTTACCCTCACCGGAATGACTTGCTTACCGATCATCGCCACGGTCAAGAAAACCTATAAATTCAAGTCCACGACGTCCGCCTCGGTCTATACGGGAGGCAATAAGATCTTCTGGAAAAATCAGCAGGATATTTTCATTAACTCCGTAGTTACCAAAACATACATTCCGCCAAGCAGCAGCAGCAGCGGCGGAGGTGGCGGCGGACACGGCGGCGGCGGTCACAGCAGCGGCGGAGGCGGCGGCAGTCACCGATAGCTTTTTTTCATACCTGTATCGGTCTGACTATACCTTTCATCACATTTTTGCACTCCGGAGCGTATGTTCCGAGTATTTCGACTCGTAACAGATTGAAGCGCATTTCGTGATTGTATAAGAATCAACTTGTTTTTTGTCTATTTGAGTGTATGCAAAAAAAAATTACAGAAAATTGAATTTTTTTTATTTTTTTGCTTGAAAGAACTGTATTTTTATGGTAAAATGATTTTAATAAGAACAGACTGTTAATATTCGTCACAATTCTAACATGCTTCGGAGGTACAGACATGACAAAAGGCTTCAACAGATTAAAAATATTGATCGTTCTTGATGCACTCAAAAAAAACAGCAGTGAAAAAAGTGAAGATGATGAGGACAGGTTTTTAAGTGCGAAGGATCTGATCTCACAAATTGAAAAATATGCTGTTGAACGATATGGTCTTCCTGTCATGAGTGAGATCTCCGACAGTGGCATGAAACCCTATGCAGACCGCAAATCAATTTATAACTACATCAACAGTCTGGAAGAATTCGGCTTTGAGATCGAACGCAACCAGCACAAAGGTTTCTACCTCCTGAGCAGCCACGGCGGCTTTGAAGCTGCTGAACTTAAGCTCATCGTCGACGCATTGGTATCTGCAAAGTATATTTCAGCCAAGAAAACCCGGCAGATCATTTCCAAGCTGGAGGTGCTTGCCAATCTTCGTGAAGGCAGTCTTCAGAACCGCAGACTCGGTATGGAAAAGCTGATCAAAAGCGATAATATGTCTGTGATCTATAACGTTGACGAGATCGAACGGGCTATTGAAACCGGCAAACAGATCTCCTTCCGTTATCAGAAGCTTGCCGTTGACTTTGGTGCAAAAGGTATCAAGGTACTTCCCTGCTTCGTCAAAGACAAGAACGATCCGCAAAAGGACAGGATCTATACGCAGACCCCCTATGTCATGGTTACGCACAGCGAAAATTCCTATCTGATCTGCTTTGACAGCAGTTCGCAGCGTCAGAAAACCTTCCGCGTAGACAGAATGAAGGACGTTCGTGTGCTGGAAAACAAACCCGCTGAGGGTCTTTCCTTCTTCGACAACAGCAACGTTGCGGATTTTACCAAATCTGCGTTCTCTATGTATGACGGAGATGAGGTCAATGTTGTACTTCGTGTACGGAAGTCTATGGTCGATGTGATCACAGACCGCTTCGGCAGGAATACCAGCATCTATCAGGACGAAAACCTGGAATTCTTCCGCTGCTCTGTCAATATCAAAAAAAGCAACCTGTTCTTCTCCTGGCTCAGCGGCTTTGGAAGAGATGTCGAAATGATTTTTCCCGATTCTCTGCGCAGAGAATACAAGGACTATCTCGAAGGGCTGCTGATGATGTACAGCGAAAGCTGCGGCAGCGCACAGTAAGACGATCGGGTCACTGCACAGCTCCATTGATTTTGTCCATTTCTCAGGTATCTGTCACCCACTCGACATTCAGAATATTTTCCCTCCTGTATGAATAGAAATTGTTAAGTGATGATTCATACAGGAGGGATTTTGTTTTGCAGGATTTTGTTGACAACGATCATAACGTATACCGGAATGAGGAGGTTCTGCCCTCTGACGATGTTCCATGTGATAATACCGCTCCTGTATACAGCAGAAAACGTAAAGCGGCGGCTTTTTTTCGTTCACAGCTGCTGACAGTGATACAGGTAACGGTTTGTCTGATGGCAATGGGTGCTGCCGCCGTGCTGAAAGCGGTCGGTGGTGATTGGTATGCTGTCTGTGCCGCTGCTTTCTATGACTATTACAACAATTCCGTACTGCCGGACACAGCACAAAGCTCCGTTTCGGTCGTGCAGGACGTTTCCATTTCAGAAACAAGCCTTTTTGCCTATCCTGACGAGAAAAACAGGTCAGCGGATCCCAATGACAGCAGCACAGACGTCAGCGGCAACGACAAACAGGATTCGTCAGCCGTACCGACCCTCACCGATGCAGACCCGCTTTCAAAACTGAAACAAACTGCCGTTCCGCCGCTTGAAAAGGGCATCATCACCTCGCTCTACGGTATCCGCGAGAACGGCACAAAGCAGGAATTCCACAAGGGACTTGACATTGCCGCCGACAAAAACAGCCCTATAGCCGCCATAGCAGACGGCACTGTGCTTACCGCCGACAGCGACAGCTCCTACGGTCATTATATTGTCATACAACATGAATACGGAATTCAATCGCTCTATGCACACTGTGAAAAGCTGCTTGTCAGACAGGGAGATACCGTTGCAGCAGGCGACCGGATCGCCCTTGTGGGAGAAACCGGTGACGCAGACGGCTTTCATCTGCATCTGGAAATACTCGTTGACGGAAGCTGTATTGACCCGCAGACGATCATAGGCGGCGCATATCAATGAGCTTCCGGCTTTTTGGAATACACTTTGAGGTCAGTTATCCTCTTGTCGGCATTATGACGGCAGTCATCATGCTGGACAGCACTCTTTCGGCAGCAGTATGCTTTATCTCGGTAGTACTGCATGAGCTGGGGCATCTTTGTATGCTCTATCGTTATCATTCTGCGCCTGACGCGATCAGACTGACGCTCTTTGACATCTCTATATCAGACCGAAAAAAACACCTCCGTTCCAACCGCGCTGAATTAGCGGTCACACTCGGAGGTGTTGCTGTCAATTATGTGTTGGCACTGATCTTTGGAGTAGCGCAGCATTTCTCGCCTCAGCCGCTGTATAATCAGATGCTGTCGGCAAATCTTACTCTCGGATTATTCAACAGTCTGCCGATCTATTCGCTTGACGGCGGTCAGGCATTTTATCTGCTGCTTAACCGCCGTTTTACACCCGACAGATCGCTCCGTATCGTGGAGGTGTTCTCCATGCTTTTGCTGATTCCCTGCTCTGTACTGGGATTTCTGGTTCTGCTGCGCTCACCGGGAAGCTTTACTCTGCTGCTGACTTCGCTGTATCTCATCGTTGTTTTGCTGACAGAGAAAAATTATGATTAAGACAGGTGCTGAGCCGTAAGGCGCGATTTATTCAGTGATTCCTTAAATACCGCTGACCTGTTCGGGGTGAAGTCGGCTGTAATGGAAAATATACTGCTGTGCTACTCCTGCGTACTGTCCCAGCTCGGAGGGGGTTATACCGTTGAACATGGTTGCAAGAGCCTTTTTCATCCATACGTCCACCGGAAAGGCTTCCAGTCGGTGGAAGCCGTAGAGCAGCGTACATTCCGCTACCTTTGTGCCTACACCGACGATTTTCATCAGCTCGGCACGTGCTTCATCGAGAGGTGCAGCATACAGCTTTTCCAGACACACGGTACCCGATGCCACCTTATAGGCAGCATCACAGAGATATCTGGCACGAAATCCTGCCCGCAGCGGCGCAAGGTCATCGGGCGACAGCCCGGCAAGCCGCTCTGCCGAAGGAAAACTATACCACTTTTGGCTATCGCCGCATGGCTCTCCGAACTCCTCACAGAGCCGTGATACGATTCCTTTGATACGCGGGATATTATTATTCTGCGAGATGATAAACGAACAAAGTGCTTCCCACGGATCCTGACGCAGTATGTGGATACCGTCTGTACACGCTGCCGCACACCTAAGCTGTGGGGAAAGTGACATCAGCTCCTGACGAATGGTGTCATAGGGTGTATCCAGATCAAGATAGCTGTGCCAGAAGGTCTGATCATCAGCATCCGTGCAGCTTTTGATGATGATACGGTCATCGCAGCGGCTGATGGTTGCCCGGCGATCACCTGCAATTCCGCTGTATGAACCGTCCGGATTTTCATTCCAGCGGAAGCACTGTCCGCATTCAAAGGTGTTTTTCAGGTCGAAACAGGAATCCATGGTGATTTCTGCTCCCCGTTCCGTTATTTTGTAGTTCATAGTCTGTTCACTTTCCTGTTCTGTGATCTGCCGGGATCATTTTTCTGTATCACGATGATAATAAGCATAGACAGCCTCGGCAGCGGGACGGTTCATACCCTTGACGTGCAACAGTTCTTCGATCTCCGCCTCTTTGATACGCTTCACTGTCTTGAAATAGAGCAGCAGCGCCTTTGCCCGCTCGGCACCGATTCCGTCTATTTCGGTCAGAGAAGAACCGATCGTGCTTTTCTTTCGGGACGTTCTGTGATACCCGATAGCATAGCGGTGGACTTCCTCCTGAATCTCCGATATCAGCGTAAATGCCTGCCGTCTGGACGTGACAGAGATCTCATGTCCCTCATCGGTGACAGCACGTGTACGGTGCTTGTTATCCTTTACCATGCCGAAAAGCGGAATCTCAAGACCGAATTGCTGCAATACGGGACGTACCGCCGAAACCTGACCCTTGCCGCCGTCAAGCAAGATCAGATCGGGCAGACGGGCAAAGCCCTCCTCCTCACCGTTTTCACGGCATTTGAAGTATTCCTCAAACCGTCTTGTCAACACCTCGTTCATGGATGCGTAATCGTCCTGACCCGCAAAACCTTTGATTTTGAAGCGGCGGTAGGATTTTTTATAGGGTCTGCCGTTTCTGAAAACCACCATACCCGCTACATTTTCACTGCCCATCAGGTTGGATATATCATAGGATTCAATAAATTCGGGCGGCGCGGCAAGCCCAAGCAGCTTTGCAAGTTCGTCCAACGCTGTCAGCTCATGACCGAGATGTCCGTGGCTCTGTGCCAGACGCTCGGCAGCATTCTGACGGCACATAGACAAGATCTGATACTGCTCTCCCTTTTGCGGATAGACAAACCGCATCCGTTTGCCGCGCAGCTCACTCAGCCATGACTGTATCAGTTCTTCGTCCTCGGGCGGCTCATCCAATGTAATGACCGGCGGTACCGTTTCTCTCATGGAATAATACCGCTTGATAAACTCCGCCCTTGCGCTGCGGGATTCTGCGCCCTCACCGAATTTCTTGATGAGAAAGTCCTCTTTGTCATATAGTCTGCCGTCAGCGAACCGCAGGACAGCAAAACAGGCATCTTCCCCCTCCGTCATCAGTGCGATCACATCCTGTTCACGGATATTGGCGGCAACGACCTTTTGTTTTTCCGAAATGCGCCTGACGGCGGTGATCCTGTCACGAAGCTTTGCGGCAAGCTCAAAGTCAAGATTCTCGGCAGCGGCTTCCATTTTTTCGGTAAGGATCCTGATAGTATCTTTATCCCCTTTTTTAAGGAAATCTATTGCCGCATTCACGCTCTCATCATACGCTTCAAACGAAACCTTCCCCGCACACGGCGCATCACACTGCTTGATGAAATAATTCAGACAGGGACGGCTTTTTTTGCAGTCACGCGGAAAGCTCTTGCCGCACGTCGGCAGATGATAGATTTTCAAAGCCTCATCAACGGCATTCTTTGCATACCATGCACTCATATAGGGACCAAGATATTGGGCGTTGTCATCAGCCTTCTGCATTTCAAAGGTGATTTTTCGCCATTGATCGTTTGAAATCCGGATATAACAATAGCCCTTATCGTCCTTGAGCAGGATATTATATTTCGGCTTATGCTGTTTGATCAGGCTGCATTCCAGCACCAGTGCCTCAAACTCACTCGAACACAGTATATAATCAAAATCGCAGACATGCGCTACCATCTGCCGCACTTTTTCGGGGTGATTCTTATCCGACCCGAAATACTGACTGACGCGGTTTTTCAGTGCTTTTGCCTTTCCGATATAAATGATCTCCCCCTGTTGATCCTTCATGATATATACACCCGGCAAAAGCGGGAGATTCATTGACTTTTCTCTCAGCTCCCTGATCGTCATCTTCTCAACTCCATTATGATCCGGTTTGTACCTATTGATTATTTTCTCGGACAAAACGCAGTTTCTTTTAACCTGCAACACAATCATTATATACCATCTTATGAAGCAGTTCAACAAGAAATAACCGAATGATTGGTCCGGCACAATGGTTGTTCCTTTGCTGTGTATACAGTCATTTAAAAACTGTGCAGATCAGAATGATTCTGCACAGTTTTTTTACAATCGTTATTCTGAAACAGCCGCAAAGCCACGCTCCAGATCGGCAATGATATCGTCAATGTGCTCGGTACCGATAGAAAGACGGATCGTGTTCTGGTGAATACCTGCCGCTGCAAGCTCTTCTTCCGTAAGCTGCGAATGTGTGGTCGTTGCCGGATGAATCACGAGGGACTTCACATCTGCTACATTAGCAAGCAAAGAGAAAATCTTCAGTCCGTCAATAAAACGAAACGCTTCTTCCTTGCCGCCCTTGATATCAAAGGTGAAAATAGAACCGCCGCCATTCGGGAAATACTTCTCATATAATGTATGATCGGGATGATCAGGGAGTGAGGGATGATTGACCGTTTCTACAAGCGGGTGATCAACAAGATAACCCAGAACCTTTTTGGTGTTTTCCGCATGACGCTCCAGTCTGAGCGAAAGTGTTTCTGTACCCTGCAAAAGCAGAAATGCTGCAAAGGGAGATATTGTCGCTCCTGTATCTCTGAGCAGGATCGCACGGATATAGGTAACAAATGCTGCTTTTACTGCGGCTTCTGTAAATTTTACGCCATGATAGCTGGGGTTCGGCTCTGAGATCCACGGATATCTGCCCGATGCTGTCCAATCGAATCGGCCGCTGTCCACGATCACACCGCCGAGTGTCGTACCGTGACCGCCGATGAATTTTGTCGCGGAATGTACCACGATATCCGCACCGTGTTCGATGGGTCTGATCAGATAAGGTGTTCCGAAAGTATTGTCGATCACCAACGGCAGACCGTTTTCATGCGCGATCTCTGCAAGTGCATCAATATCGGGAATGTCGCTGTTCGGATTGCCCAGCGTTTCAATATAGAGTGCCTTTGTGTTCGGTTTGATAGCCCTCCGGACTGCTTCAAGGTCATGAATATCCACAAACGTGGTATCAATACCGTAAAGCGGAAGTGTATGCGCAAACAGGTTCGCAGTTCCTCCATAAATGGTTTTCTGGGCTACAATATGCTCCCCCTGTGTTGCAAGTGCCTGAATCGTATAGGTGATGGCTGCTGCACCGGAAGCCAGTGCAAGTCCTGCCACACCGCCCTCAAGGGCTGCGAGCCTCTCCTCGAATACTCCCTGTGTGGAGTTCGTCAGTCTGCCATAGATATTGCCTGCATCGGCAAGACCGAAACGTGCAGCAGCGTGTTCTGCATTATGAAAAACATAGCTTGTGGTCGCATAGATCGGCACGGCACGGGCATCACTTGCGGGGTCGGGGGTTTCCTGTCCTACATGGAGCTGTAAGGTTTCAAATTTTAATTCTGACATAATATATTACCTCTTTCTTGTTATGATCATGTTATTGACTTAAAAAATATGCTCGGACAGACCTCACATTCGCTCCATCACGCGGTTGGCTTTGGTGACCGCTTTCAAAATCATCGTCATACTGTTTCCTCCGTTTCTTCGGTAAAGCTATTATATACTATTCCTATAGGTTTTGTCAATAGGTAAAATCTATTATTTCAAGATTTTTTTCAGCTATAGTTCAGAACTGTTTGATAACCAATTGTCGCCCCTATATGCGCTCACGTCTCCGATTCTCATATTCATATACAAAAAACGGCTGCCGCACCGCATTTTAATGCTTGTGCGACAGCCTATATACGATCAATTATCCGATGAAGAACTGCGACCAGTACAAAATACCGTTGTTCTGATAACAGCCGATACCGATTTTACTGAAAGACGAGGAAAGGATATTCTTTCTGTGGCCTTCCGAATTCATCCAACCTTCAACGACCTTTTCGGGTGTCGGGTAACCGTAAGCAATGTTTTCTCCCGCTGAACGATAAGATACCCCAAGTTCTTTCGCAGCAGTAAAACAGGAGCTTCCGTTCGGACGGGTATGAGAAAATGACTGCACGATCTCCTTTGCCCGCAGGTGTGCGACCTCGGCTGCACCGAGATCCTGCATAAGCGGTGAAAGACCGTATCTCGTTCTTTCCTCATTCACCAATCTCAGAACCTCTGCTTCATAAGCCGTGTTAAACGCAGCCGTATCTGTTTCCGGGGGAACAACCGCTGTATCGCCTTGTTCCGGTTCTGCCGATGGCAAAGAGGAGTTCGTGACGCTGCAGTTTCCGTCCGGACAATACCCGTTGACAGCGTTCAGAATTTCATCTGCATTACAATTGCTGCCGCAGCAGTACTTCTCTATAAGCTCGGTGAAGCTGCCGCAGCTTCCGTTTCCGCAAATGACCCTGATCTGAGAAAACGGTTCGATTTCTGCCGCGCTGACAGCAGCAGAGGAACATGACAGCAATGTCAAAGCTGCCATTGCAGCAGCAAACATTCTTGATGTGTGTTTCATCATAAAACCTCCAAAGTGTGTCTGGCGTTAACGCTGTCTATATAATACCGTTTTCACCTTTGTATTGCAACACATAAATAATGGAAGTTACCTTTCGCATTTTCACAAATAAAAAAGCACCGCTCAATACAAGCGATGCTTCAGGTATAAAATAAATAGGAATTATTCAGAAAAACCAGACTGTACCAACTTAATAAGACTGTCAACAGCAACTTCTTCATCTGCACCGTCAGCCATAACCTTAATGGTTGTACCGCCAACGATACCGAGTGAAAGAACACCCAAAAGGCTCTTTGCATTGACTCTTCTCTCTTCCTTCTCAACCCAGATAGAAGACTTGAATTCATTAGCCTTCTGGATAAAGAATGTCGCAGGACGTGCATGAAGTCCTACCTGATTCTGAACCATTACTTCCTTGACATACATGGTGTGATCCTCCTCGTTCTTTATAATATAACCCCATCAATCATTAACACTAAAACCACTTATCAAAGTTCCGCGCTTTCAATGTCTGCTACCATTATATCATATTTTCAGCAAGGGTCAACTGTTTTAGAAAAGTTTGGATTTATAAACGATATCAAAACCGGACTTTCATGCGTTTTTGTGCACTTTGACATATATGTTGAGAACTTTTCGTCTTGATAAGCTATAAAACAAGGGGACGGAATGACTAACAACAACAAAATCGGATATTTATACGTTATTATCGTATATTTATACATCTATTTCTGAGTCTTAATTCTCTTCAGACATCAATATGCAATAATTCATAGTATTGCATATTTTATTTTCTAATGTTAGTTATATTTTATGAGATATAACTGTAGCCGATTTGAATAATTTGTAAACAAGCAAAGAAAGCTATGAAATTATATACATAAATAGAATTTTTGCAACTTTTCTGCTACAATAATTATACTATTTTGAACGACAATTTTGTGCAAAAGATGAGAATTTTGTCAACAAACGTGTTTATTCGACACAAGTCACTAAGCAGAGAGATACCATCTGTCATCGCTAAAAATAGTACAATAGTAACAAATAACAATTCTATAATTGCCGACACATTCCGGGACTTTTCACGTCCAACGGAAGTGCAGCGTTCTGATCAGTCATTATCAACAGCACTCTCATGAAGGAATCATGTCAATCCTTTTTTGCATCAGCGGTATGGAGATATTCTTCGATAAAGTGCCTTTCTTTCTCGGTCATCGGGCAGTTTTTCAGAAGATCGGGGCGCAGACGAGCTGTTTCCTCCAACGAACGCATACGGCGCCATGCTTCAATATTGGCATGATGTCCGCTCAGCAGTACATCGGGAACAGACCTGCCGCGCCACTGTGCAGGCTTCGTATACTGCGGATATTCAAGCAGTCCGTTGTAATGGCTTTCGTCCTCAAAGCAGATATCGTCCGACAGTACACCTGTTACCATACGGCTGACAGCATCCGCTAACACTAAAGCCGGCAATTCGCCGCCAGTAAGAACATAATCACCGATAGAGATTTCTTCATCCACATATTCATCAAGTACTCTTTGGTCAACACCCTCATAATGTCCGCACAGAATCACAATATTTTCCAGAGCCGCAAGCTCTCTGACCCTCTGCTGTGTGAGGGTTCTGCCTTTTGGGGACATATAGATCAGATGCGGACGCTTTCCAAGAGTATCACAGATATGTTCAAAGCAGAGTGCGATCGGCTCTGCCATCATCAGCATGCCCATACCGCCCCCATAAGTTGTATCGTCCACTCTCTTATGCTTATCAAATGCAAAGTCGCGGAGCTGGTGGCAGACGAACTCCACCGTTCCCTTTTTTCGTGCCCTGCCGATGACACTCTCATTGAGTGTACTTTCGCACATTTCCGGAAACAACGTGATGATATCAATCCTCATCGTCAAACATTCCCCCCATAGGTCTGATGCGAATGTAGCCGCTGTCAATATTTTTTTCAATGACCACATCAGGAATAACGGGAATCAGATAATCTCTGCCGTTTTTGGTGATCTGATAGACATCATTTGCGCCTGTTTTGAGTACCTCGGTCACCGTGCCGTATTCCTCACCGGTATCGGCATCTGTTACTGTCAATCCGATCAGATCCTGAATAAAGCTTGTCCCCTCCGGCAAATGCGCATCGTCACGATTGATATACAGCACTCTGCCGCGAAGCATTTCTGCCTGTTCAATACTGTCTATCCCCTTGAATCGGATAACAGCAATGTTTTTATGCGGCTTTGCCGAAGCCACGGCAAGCTCCGTGCCGTCTTTATAATAAAGCCGCTTAAAGCGGCAGAGAAATGCCGCGCTGTCACACCACGGGTCAACGCGCAGTTCGCCTTTTAGTCCGTGTGTACCGGTTATTTTTCCGATTTCAAGATACTGTTTTTTCATGATGTTTCCCTGCTTTCCACTGTAATAATGTTATGACTGATGCTCTGACGTCTGCAAAATATAAGAAAGGAGAAGTCCGTTTTGAAAGACCTCTCCTGAACAATCCATTTATGAGGGCAAGAACAATCAGTCGATTTCAACCTGAATCTTCTCGTCTTTTCTTGTAGCGGCAGCTCTCATGACAGTGCGTATTGCCTTGGCAATTCTGCCCTGCTTACCGATGACACGACCCATATCGTTCTCGTCAACGTGAAGATGATATACGGTAACACCCTCTTCGTTTTTCTCGTCTACGGTCACGTTTACTGCTTCGGGCTTCTCTACAAGACCCTTTACGATTGAAATAAGTAATTCTTCCATGTTGTCCTCCATAGTGTCAAAAGCCGCCGCAGCTTCTGCGGACGGCGGTGAATCGGCGGAGCATTCCCCGCCGTTCGTTAGCTCTGCCTGATTCAGACAGATCGGTCTTTGCCGCAGATCAGATCACATTGTTCTTCTTAAGAAGCTCCTTAACGGTATCTGTGGGCTGTGCACCGTTAGCGATCCACTTCTTAGCCTTTTCCTCATCGATCTTGAACTCGGTGGGGTCAGCCATAGGATTGTAGGTGCCGATTTCCTCGATGAATCTGCCGTCACGGGGATATCTTGAATCTGCAACCACTACACGATAGAAAGGAGCTTTCTTTGCGCCCATACGGCGAAGTCTGATTTTAACTGCCATTTGATTTACCTCCAAAAATTTTTGACTGCGGACAGAAGTTGAAAGTGGTCTGCCCTATGTCTTTGTTTATATTTTCACCAATTTGCATTGGTAAATAACAAAATAATACAAATATCCGGTAGGGTTTCCATTACTTCTTGCGTTTAGGCTTACCCTGACCGTGAAGCATACTCGGATTCATAGGCATTCCGCCCAGACCGGGAAGCTTTTTGCGTCTGCCGTGTTTGTCCCTTGCATTCATATTCTTCATGAACTTCTGCATGGTTTCAAACTGCTTGAGCAGGCGGTTAACGTCCTCTACCTTCATGCCGCTTCCGGCTGCGATACGTTTTTTGCGGGAAGGATTGATGATATCGGGGTTTTCGCGTTCCAGTGCCGTCATAGAGCAGATCATTGCTGCTACTCTGTCCATCTGTCTGTCATCAAAGTCCATATCACGAATCTGCTGGTCGATACCGGGAAGCTTCGAGAGAATGGATTTAACGGAACCCATCTTTTTGATCTGTTGAAGCTGATCGTAAAGATCGTTCATATCAAATTTGTTCTTGCGGAACTTATCTGCCATTTCCTTGGCTTTTTCCTGATCCAGACGGTATTCGGCATCTTCTATCAATGTAAGGATATCACCCATACCGAGAATACGGGATGCCATTCTGTCGGGGTGGAACACCTCCAGATCATCGAGCTTTTCGCCGATACCTGCAAACTTGATCGGCTTACCCGTTACAGCTCTTGCCGAAAGTGCCGCACCGCCGCGGGTATCGCCGTCCAGCTTGGTAAGGATCAGTCCTGTTATATCAAGCAGCTCATCGAAGGATTTTGCTACATTCACAGCATCCTGACCTGTCATCGAATCGACAACCAGCAGAATCTCATCGGGGTGAACGGCTGATTTGATCTCTTTCAGCTCATTCATGAGCTTTTCGTCTATATGCAGACGTCCGGCGGTATCCAGAATCACAATATCGTTGCCGTAATCCTTGGCATACTTCACTGCCTTCTGGGCAACAATCACGGGGTTTTCCTGTCCCATTTCAAAGACAGACGCGCCTGCCTGCTGACCTACGACCTTCAACTGCTCTATAGCAGCCGGACGGTAGATATCGCAGCCTACCAACAGGGGTCTGTGTCCCTGTCTTTTCAGCATTTTTGCAAGCTTCGCGCTGTGCGTTGTTTTACCGGAGCCTTGCAGACCGCACATCATAATGATTGTAGGAGGCTTACCCGCAAAATTGATACGGGTCTCCTCCGTTCCCATCAGTTCTGTAAGCTCTTCATTGACGATCTTAATGACCATCTGAGCGGGTGTCAGACTTTCCATGACGTCCGTACCGATTGCTCTCTCTGTGACCTTATTGGTAAAATCCTTTGCAACCTTATAGTTGACGTCCGCTTCAAGCAGTGCCATTCTGACCTCACGCATTGCCGCCTTGACATCGCTTTCTGTCAGCTTTCCTTTATTTCGGAGCCGCTTGAATGCCGAGCTGAGTTTTTCTGAAAGTCCTTCAAATGCCATGGAATCACTTCCTTACTTCATTCTGTTATCATATCTCTTCGAGCCTGTCAAGCTCTTTAAGAATATTTATAATGCTTTCATTGATCTCATCGGAGCGGTACACTCTCATATTGCGCTGATCAATAATATCCACATTTTTGCGTATTGCCGCAAGGCTTTCGGCAAGCATTTTTGTGGTTCTGATCAGACCGATCTTTTCCTCTGCTTCTGTCAGCACCGCTTCTGCGCGCTTGATGCTGTCGCGCACACCCTGTCTTGTAATATTGTAGATAGCGGCAATTTCACCCAAAGAAAGATCGTCATTATAGTAATATTCGATTGCTTCTCTCTGCTTATCCGTAAGCAACATACCGTAATAATCCAGCAAGGTTGAAATTTCGAGATTCTTGGACACGCCGCCGCCTCCTCCTGTAAAGTATTTGCTCTTTACAATCCTTACTGATTATACTATATTTCCCTCATTTTGTCAACACCTTAATTCTCTTTTCCAGGGAAATCAATTTTGCCGGGCAGTTTTCTCGGGGGAAACCCTTTGTTTGAAAACAAAGGGTTCTCCCCCGAACCCCCTTCCTGAAAAAACGGACTTTTCGCCCATTTCTGATAAAGCGAATATAGAAACGGAGCAAAACTTCCGGAGGTTATTGGAAATTGATTTCTGTTACTCAATGTTCTTACTGCTGATGATCTTATTGCACCATACAAAAATAAAGGGACAGAAGCTGACAACACTTCTGTCCTGAGTATAGATCAATGTTATGCGGGGTTCCTTCTGGGTCTTTTCTTACCCGAGGACTTATCCCCGGTCAGCCCCGGAATACGCTTTGTTTTGCCCTTGATGATCTCCGGCTCTGCTTCTCCGTTAACGACCGCAGAAGTGATCACGATCTTCTGGATCGTCGGATCGGAGGGCGTTTCATACATCAGCCGCTTGAGGGTATCTTCCATAATGGAACGAAGTCCTCTTGCACCCGTATGACGCTCGATCGCCTTCCTTGCAACCTCGGAGAGTGCTTCATCTTCAAATACAAGCTCTACTCCGTCCAGTGCAAACAGCTTGGTATACTGCTTCACAAGAGAATCCTTCGGCTCTTTGAGAATACGCACAAGCGCTTGTTCATCAAGGCCGTTCAGTGCCGTCAGAACGGGCAGTCTGCCCACCAGCTCGGGGATCAGACCGAACTTGACAAGATCCTGCGGTATGACATCAGACATCCAATTGGTGGTGTCAAGCTCTGTTTTGGAGCGTATTTCTGCATTGAAGCCGAGTGCCGATGAACCCATGCGCTTTTCTACGGTTTTTTCGAGTCCGTCAAATGCGCCTCCGCAGATAAAGAGAATATTGGTGGTATCGATCTGGATAAACTCCTGCTGGGGGTGCTTTCTGCCGCCCTGCGGAGGTACGTTGGATACCGTTCCCTCCAAGATCTTGAGCAATGCCTGCTGTACACCTTCACCGCTGACATCTCTCGTAATGGACGGATTCTCTGACTTTCTGGCGATCTTATCAATTTCGTCTACATAGATGATGCCGCGTTCGGCGCGCTTTACGTCAAACTCCGCCGCCTGAATCAACCGCAGCAGAATGTTCTCGACATCCTCACCCACGTAGCCTGCTTCTGTAAGCGTGGTTGCGTCGGCGATTGCAAAGGGTACATTGAGAATCCTTGCAAGCGTCTGTGCAAGCAGCGTTTTGCCTACACCCGAAGGTCCTAAGAGCAGGACGTTGCTCTTATTAAGGGCAACATCGTCCTCGTCCTTGAAATTGATGCGCTTATAATGGTTATAAACCGCGACTGCCAGCGAAACCTTCGCTTCGTCCTGGCCGATCACATATTCATCAAGCTGCCTTTTGATTTCCTGCGGCTTGGGCAGTTCGTCTGTACTGCTTACAACAAAATCCTGACCGGCAGTTTCCTCGTCTTCGTCCTCCATATCATAAAACGGAAGATCCTCTTTGAGGATAGACTGACAGAGAATCACACACTCATCACAGATATAGGCACCTGCGCCCTGAATCATGCGTCCTACGGATTCCTGAGATTTGCCGCAGAAGGAGCAGCGGATTCCGCCGTTGTTCTTTCTGCCGTCATCTTTGTTTGGCATTGCTGCAACTCCTTATCGCCTTGTAATAACCTTGTCAATAAGACCGTATTCAAGTGCCTGCTGTGCCGTCATGAAGTTATCTCTCTCTGTATCCTGACAGATCACTTCATAAGGCTTGCCTGTGTTTTCTGCTAAAATGGTATTGAGCTTCTTCTTGGTCTGAACGATATGCTCGGCATGGATCATGATATCGGTCGCCTGACCCTGTGCACCGCCCAGAGGCTGATGGATCATGATATCACTGTTGGGCAGTGCATAACGCTTTCCCTTCGCTCCTGCTGAAAGCAGGAATGCACCCATACTGGCTGCCATACCCATACAAATGGTGGAAACATCACATTTGATATACTGCATGGTGTCATAGATCGCCATACCGTCTGTTACAGAACCGCCGGGGCTGTTGATGTAAAGGCTGATATCCTTGGTTGCGTCCTGTCCCTCAAGAAACAGAAGCTGTGCGACAACAAGGCTTGCCGTTACATTATTGACTTCTTCAGTGAGCATGATGATTCTGTCATTGAGCAGGCGCGAATAGATATCATAAGAACGCTCGCCCCTGTTGGTCTGTTCAATTACATAAGGTACCAATGCCATAATAATGACCTCCGTTTCTATCCTTTATATAATAGGCATTTTTCCTGTGGTTTATTCGGATCATTTACAATTCTGCACCGTCGAATTATTCGACAGTGCAGCCGTAAATCATGTATTATTCCGCAGCAGCTTCATCAGATGAATCATCTGCGACAGCGTTTTCCTTCACAAATTCAAGTGCTCTTTCTACCTGAATATCAGAAGCGATATCTCTTGCCGAGAACGCTGCCTTTACGCGGTCAGCAGATACCTTGTAGTTTTCTGCAAGCTCGTTATATTTGTTTTCAACGTCCTCTTCGGAAGCTGCAATGCCCTCAAGGGCTGCGATCTTCTTGAGTGCCAGTCTTACCTTGACCTGCATAACAGAGCTGTTGTAATAGGACTCACGCAGTTTTTCGGGTGTAAGGCCGGTATACTGCATATAGGTGTTGATATCAAGACCCTGTGCACGGAGGTTCATGGCAAACTCGTCAATGTGAGCATTGACCTGATTATCAAACATCGCCTCGGGGATCTCTGCCTGAACCAGCTCTGCAAGCTTATCAGCGATCTGACGCTCTTTCTCGTCCTCTGCTTCGTCCTTGCGCTTTTCCTCAAGCTTAGCCTTGACATCTGCTTTGTAGGCATCAACCGTGTCAAACTCGCTGATATCCTTTACAAAATCATCGTCAAGGGTAGGAAGCTCCTTGGTCTTGATCTCGTGGAGCTTGATCTCAAACTGTACAGGCTGACCCTTCAGCTCCTCGACCTGATAATCCTCCGGGAAGGTTACATCAATGGTAAACTCCTCGCCTGTTTTGTGACCTACGACCTGATCCTCAAAGCCGGGAATAAAAGAGCCGCTGCCGAGTGTAAGGCTGTAATTCTCTGATGTACCGCCCTCAAAGGGTTCACCGTTGAGCAGTCCTCTGAAATCGATCACGGTGATATCGCCGTTTTGTGCTTCTCTGTCCTCTACGGTAACCAGACGGCTGTTTCTGTCGAGTACCTTTTTGATATCCTCATCGACATCAGCCTCTGTGACCTCCAGTGATACCGGCTTATAGGTAATGCCCTTATAGCCCTCAATGGTGACCTCCGGCTCTACGGTAACAACTGCCTTGAGTACAAGACCCTCTTTATCAGCCTTTTCAACGTCAAGGTCGATCTTATCTCTTACAAGGTCAAGACCTGCCTCTTCTGCCGCTTCTGCTACAGCCTCAGGATAGAGGTTCTTGATCGCATCTTCATAGAAAACGCCTTCGCCGTATACCTTTTCGATCACACTGCGGGGTGCCTTGCCCTTTCTGAAGCCGGGAAGATTGATGCTCTTGACCTGTTTCTTATAAACTCTTTCAACTTCCTTGTTAAAGGTTTCTCCGTCGATCTCGACAACAAGTTCATAACGGTTTGTTTCCGTCTTTGTTGATGATTTAAGTGCCATTTTTTATTCCTCCAAATTTATAACTGATCTTTCTGATTGAAAATCAATAGTAATTATAGCATACTATTTCGTTTTAATCAAGTTTTCGGGACATTTTTTTAATATTTTTTATCAGCTGTTTCTACCCGGGTCTGCCGGAAGCACGGCTTAATGTGATCATTTCACAGATGCCGGACAAAATCCGATATAATCACAGGCGACAAGACGGAATTCAATGCCGTCCTTCTGTCCTGTGAAGGCACGCTTTGCCGCATTACCGCCGTGAATATGACCGTAGAAGCACTTTTTGATGTTGTATTCACGGAGTATACTCATGATCTCTTCACATTCCATACCGTTATATATCGGCGGATAGTGCAAAAATACGATGGGATCATAGCCGTCCCTGACGGCAGGTTCGATCGACATACGCAGTCTGCCTGCCTCACGGTTCAGAATCAGCATATCTGCATCTGTTTCAGCGTCATAAAACCACCCCCGCGAGCCGCAGATCGCGATACCATCAGCAACATAATAGTTATTGTGGAGTATCGAAATGGAATCAAAACCGTTCTGAGCAATATACTGCTCCATCTTCGCTCTGGTCGTCCACCAATAATCATGATTGCCTTTCAGAATGATTTTTTTGCCGTTGAGATCGTGAATAAAGCTGAAATCCGCATAGATTTCCGACAGCTTCATCGCCCATGAGATATCGCCCGCTATGACAACGGTATCCTCCTGGGTCACCAGCCGCTGCCAGCTGCTGCGGATTCTGTCGGTATAGTCCGCCCAGCCCCGGAACACGTCCATGGGCTTATTGGTACCGAAGGACAGGTGCAGGTCAGCGATCGTATAGACAGACATAACGAGAACCTCAGTTAATGCCCAGACTGCCGAGTACCACAGCCGGCATCTCATCAACGCTGCACTCGGTGGTAAAGCGTACCTCTGCGTCCTTGAGCGAAGCCAGCGGCGCAGGAACAGCCGTCTTTGTCTGAGCTGAAAGTGCGTCTACCATGGCAAACTCGTCATCGGGAAGCTGTCCGTCCGATACAGCCGTCAGGACGCTCTTTGCAAATTTATACGGACTTGCAGTGGAAGCAAGTACAACGGGGGTTTTGTCGCCCGTCTGCTCCACATACTGATCATATACATTCACTGCCACAGCGGTGTGGGTATCGCTGAGGTAGTTCTCATTCTTATATAGTGCTGAGATCGTTTCAAGCGTGTGCTCGTCATCACAGAAGCCGCCGTAGAAGAGTTCGCCGAGCCTTGCTTTGATCTCATCATCTACGGTATAGCTGCCTGTTTCACTCAGTTCCTTCATCCACTTTGCTACTCTTGCATCATCGCCGCCTGTGAGGTGGTAAAGCAGTCTTTCAAGGTTGCTGGACACAAGAATATCCATAGAAGGAGAAATGGTGGTATAGAAGCTTCTCTTTCTATTGTATGTACCCGTTCTGATGAAGTCGGTGAGAACATTGTTGGCATTGGATGCACATATAAACTTATTGACAGGCAGACCCATATTCATGGCATAGAAGGACGCAAGAATATTGCCGAAGTTGCCCGTAGGAACAGCAACATTGATCTTGTCACCGAGGCCGATCTTGCCTTCATTGACCATATCGCAGTAAGCGGAGAAATAGTAGACGACCTGCGGAAGCAGTCTGCCCCAGTTGATGGAGTTCGCACTGGAGAACAGCATATTATTGTCGGCAAGCCTTGCCTTGATCTCACTGTTGGTGAAGATTTTCTTGACGCCGGTCTGTGCGTCGTCAAAGTTGCCCTCTATCGCAACAACACTCACGTTATTTCCCTTCTGGGTCGCCATCTGACGCTTCTGCATGGGGCTGACACCGTTTACGGGATAGAATACCATCATTCTGGTACCGTCAACATCCTTGAAGCCTTCAAGAGCCGCCTTGCCGGTATCACCGCTCGTTGCAACAAGAATGACAGCTTCCTTGCCGCTGTAGGTCTTTTTGACCGACTTTGTAAGCAGGTGCGGAAGGATCTGGAGAGCCATATCCTTAAAAGCACAGGTAGGGCCATGCCACAGCTCGAGAACAGAGATCTTCTTGTCACCGCACTCTATATAAGAGATGGGAGCGGGGTTATCCGAACCGAACTTTTCGGCGGTATAGGCTGCATCTACACTCTCGTTGATCTCCTCTGCGGAAAAATCCGAAAGATAGTCCGCAAAGATTTTTTTGGCTCTGCCCCTGTAATCCATAGCGGCAAGTGCTTTGATGTCGTCAAGGCTATACTGCGGGAGTGACTGCGGTACAAAAAGTCCGCCCTCCTCAGAAATACCCTGTGCGATTGCCTGTGAAGCAGTAACAACCGTATTTTTGTTTCTCGTACTGTTGTAATTCATTTCTTTTCCCTCTTTCTAAATGTTTTATCGCAGAAATGCGGGGGATACCTCGTTACTCTTGCAGCATTCTGCTGAAGAATCTGTATGCGTTGCCAAAGAAGATATCATCGGTCAGCTCCTGACTGTAATACCGCAGAAACAGCTCATACAAAGCAGGCATTGTTTCAATACCGCTCATATCGGCAGGAATATCTGCGCCGTCAAAATCCCCTCCCATTGCGAGGGTCTTTTCACCGCCCAACGACAAAAAATGCTCGGCAGCTTTTATTATATCATACATTTTGGATTTTGTCGCGGTTTTATTCAGAAAATCCCGGCAAAAATTCAGTCCGACAATACCGCCCCGCTGTTGAATGATACAAAACTGTTCATCGGTAAGATTTCTCGGGTGCGGACAAACCGCTTTTGCATTGGAATGTGAAGCAGCGATAGGCTTTGCGGTGATTTCGGCGACTTCATAAAAAAGCCGTTCGCTCGCATGAGAAATATCGATCACGATTCCCTGCCGCTCCATTTCCTGCACGGCGCGTCTGCCGAAATCCGACAAACCGCGGCTATCTGTTATGCCGACACCGTCACCAAGCTCATTCGTACCGTTCCAGGTCAGGGTCATCATTTTCACCCCCGCCTGACGCAGCTTTGCAATGTTTTCCGTGCTGCCGCCGAGTGCTGCGCCGCTTTCTACGGTAAGGATCACTCCCGTTTTTCCGCCGCCTGCGGCAGCTTCAAGGTCACGTGCCGTTTTACAGTGCAGGATATCCGTATTTTCGAGCTGTTCATGCAGCAGTCCGGCGCAGCCGTCAAACAAAGCGACAGCAGCATCTCCCCTGTATTCATCGGGAATCCAAACGGCAAGGCATTGAATATATGGCGCTATTCCCTTTGTTTTGCCGAAGGATATATGAAAGCTGTCGTTAAACAGTGTGCTGTGCTCTGTATAGGCACGATAAAGCGTATCACAATGCAGATCAAACAATCGCATTTCATCACCCCGGAAATGGTTTTAGTGGATTCTTTCACCGTATTTTTCTGCAAGCTCCTCGATCTGATCAGGCATCAGACGGACGATAAAGTGACCTGAATCGTATTTACGTGTAGTGTCGGTATTCTGACAGAAGGTTTCGTAGTCCACCGCCATAGGCTCCTCTGTATCCAGCTTCAGGGCAACGTACCATTCCTCTACCTTGATATCATTGGAGAAAATATGCGGCTTGCGGGGAAGTACGGTAGCGATCTCCTCTGTCAGCGGATAGAGTCCGAAAATCGTTTTGTCCTCTTTTTCAAAGAGATGCGGCGCGGCATAATAAACGTCCATACTCTGGAGCTTATGGAGATAGTCACCAAAGCGATCAAGGTTGCCGTTGAA
This sequence comes from uncultured Ruminococcus sp., assembly GCA_902773325.1. Taxonomy (GTDB): domain Bacteria; phylum Bacillota; class Clostridia; order Oscillospirales; family Acutalibacteraceae; genus UBA1213. The sequence goes on along the minus strand of CACYDW010000015.1, from coordinate 6,301 downwards.
CTCCTTGAAATCCTCCTCACTTATATAGATGGGGTTGATCGCACCAAAAATAAACAGGCTTTCATAGTTGTTTTCATTCAGTGCCTTTCTCATATTTTGCAGTGCGGCGACAGATGCGTCAATATCGAGGCGGATACATTCATCGATCCGGTCAAAGCCGAGCACCTCACCATCTCTGACAAAGGTATCGGTTTTCATCAAGCCGCACAAATGCTTTACAAACGCATAAAATGCCTTGATTTCCTCATTGGACGAAGGCAGAGCCATTCTGAGTGTGATACTGCCCTTTGCAAAGGTTACTTCAAAGCCTCTTTGAATGTTATTCAGAAAATAAAGCACCATCACATCTCCGGTTGCGCCTTCCTCCAGACGAAAGGTCTTATCCATAACGCCGTATCCGATGCTGTCAAAAATAATTTCGTCAATTGTCCATGTTTTTTTAACAAGACCCTTTTGTTTGATTTCAACTTGTACTGCCATTTTGTTCCTCCTATAAAATGATTCCCGCCCGCCGTGCCGACTGCACTTTTTTTATACAATCATACAGAGCTTTACTATTGATTTTCAGAGAACACTGAAACGCAAGGTGTTACCGGTAATTGTTTTCTTCGATAAAGGCATTCTCAATGTGGTTGATTGCCGGCGGATAAGAGCTGTGAGTAATATAAGTGACCTCTATAACATCAAAGCGCGGCTGCAGCTCTGTATCATACTCCTGCAAATATCTATAAGCGGTAGTGATGAGCTTCTTCTGTTTGCGTTTGTCTACCCACACAGCAGGTTGTGCACAGGCATTCTGATTTCTCGTTTTTACTTCAACAAAAATAATATATTCATCATTACGGGCAATTATATCGATCTCGCCGTATCTGCTATGATATTTTTTTGCAACGATCTGATATCCCTGTGCGATCAGATATTCTACGGCACAGCTTTCGCCGTAATCACCGATTTTTTGTGCCGATGTCCGCTTATCTGCGGTGTCATGAGTTGTCACGGATAGTACCTCCCGAGGAGTGGATTTTCAGGGCACGGGCTTGCCGTATCTTGCATACAGCTTTTTGAGAAAGGAGCGGCGGTGTATCTCGCAGGGTCCATACTCCAATATCATCTCACAGTGCTGTTTGGTTCCATAGCCCTTATGCTTTTCAAAGCCATACTGCGGATATCGGACAGCATACTCCCTCATCAGACGGTCACGGCTCACTTTGGCAAGGATAGACGCTGCCGCTATGGAATGTGAGAGTGCATCTCCGTCTACGATTGCCGCACACGGCACAGAAAGTGCCGGCGTTTTGTTGCCGTCTATCATAGCGAAATCCGCTGTCAGCGGCAATCCCTCAACTGCCCGCTTCATCGCAAGCATGGCTGCCTCCAGAATATTCAGTTCCTCTATTTCTTCTACGCTTGCCCATGCTATATGATAAGCAAGTGCTTCCTCTCTGATCGTATCAAAAAGCTTTTCACGCTTCTTCTCAGACAGCTTTTTGGAATCGTTGACTCCCTCAATGATTTTCCCTTCGGGAAAAATCACCGCAGCGGCACATACAGGTCCTGCAAAAGGGCCTCTGCCCGCTTCATCGGCACCGCAGATCATAGTATAGCCCTCTGAACGGAAGCGGTTTTCGTATTGCAGCATATCAGATCCTGACATCTTTGTGTTCCTCCGCTTTATCCAGTGTGAGCCTGCCCAGCGTCGCACTGCGGAATTCGTCCAGCACGGCGGCGGCAGCCCTTTCTGTATTGACCTCTCCGCCTGTGATGAGCATTCCGCGCTTTTTGCCGACAAGATGCAGAAGCTCATAGCCCTGCAATCCCGAGATATCCTCCTGTGTGAGCTTATAGCGCATACAAACAGATGCGGGATACCGGTCGCGCAGATATTCGAGCAGCCTGCCCGCAAGCTGTTCCGTATCCAGTATTTCGTCCCTGACAGAACCGATATAGGCAAGCTTTTCGCCTACCAGCTTATCGTCAAATTTCGGCCAGAGTACACCGGGGGTATCGAGCAGGTCAAAGCCCTTACCGATGGTGAACCACTGGTTTCCCCTTGTTACGCCGGGACGATCCTCCGCCTTCGCGCGGTTCTGCTTCGACATACGGTTAATGAAGGAGGACTTGCCCACGTTCGGAATCCCCACAACCATAACCTTGATGGTTCTGCCCGTCATGCCTTTTGCTTCCCATGCCTTGATTCTGTCCGACAGCACGTTTTTGACGGTCGGAATAAACTGCTGAAGCCCTTTGCCGCTTTTACAGTCCAGTGCAATGGCGGCAATTTGTTTTTCTCTGAAAAGAGAAAGCCATCTTTTTGTTTCGGTCGGGTCTGCCATATCGCTTTTATTCAGTATCACGATGCGCGGCTTATTGTTGATAACGCTTCTCAGGTCAGGATTACAGCTTGAATACGGGATTCTTGCGTCCAGCAGGACTGCTACGGCATCGATCAGCCTGAGCTGAGATTCTATCTGCCGTTTTGTCCTTGTCATGTGCCCCGGAAACCATTGTATTGTCTGTAGTTCTTCCATTGCTGCCTCCCTCTGAATCTGTGAAAGTCTGCCGAACATCATATTTTGCCGGTTTTCAGCATTCTTATGGGCTGATTTTCACAGATTCCGTATAGTCCCGCTGATTCGGAAAAGGCGGCACTGACAGAGCAATGCCGCCGAAAAGTTAATGCACCTCGCCAAAACTTTCAGCAGGAAGAATTCTCCAGACTGCCTTGCCGATAATGTTTTCAACAGGAATCAGACCGATCTGTGCGCTGCGGCTGTCAAGAGAGCCTTCGCGGTTATCTCCCATAGCAAATACATAGCCCTCGGGAATCACCTCGGGTATATCCAGCGGGTTCGTGAGCTTGATCGTTCTGCCGATGATATAGGCGGATTCATCCAGTACCTTGCCATCAACAATGACCTCGTAGGTATCATAATTGATTTGCAGTTTCTGCCCCGCTGTGGCAATTACGCGCTTCACGATGGGGTCGGGATAGTTAACACCATGGGTCGCTACGATAATATCGCCGTCCTGCGGCTCATACATAAAGGTTTCGATCAGAAGCCTGTCTTTATTCTGGAGGGTGTTGTTCATCGAAGTTCCGTTGACGGTCACCTGACGGCAGAAAAATGTCAGCACAAGCAGCACAATAACCAGCGAAATCGTGATCGCCTGCGCCCATTCAAAAAGAAATGAAAGCATACCGCTGCCGTTTTCGCCCTCAAGGATCTGTGCAAGCTGCTCTGCCCTGGCTGCTTTTTCTGCGGCTGCGTCGGCATCTTCTTTGCTTTCTATTTCTATTTCTCTTTCAATTTCCGCATCTGTTTTGTTGTTTTTCTTTTTTTCAGACATTACTAACACCTCTTAATATAATCCCCCGAACGTATTGAGTGGGAATACTCTGAAAACTGCTTTACCAATAATGTTTTCTACCGGCACAAGCCCGACAAGCTGCGAACGGCTGTCGGTAGAATGTTCGCGGTTATCACCCATGACAAAAACATAGCCCTCGGGTATGACCTCCGGAAGCTGCGTGCCGTTAGATAGTCTGACAGTCGTACCGAGAATATAATCCTCGTGCAGCAGCACACCGTCCACGGACACCTGTCCCGTGCGGTAATTGATTTTCAGATGCTGTCCTTCGGTAGCGATCACACGCTTGACAAGAACCTCATCCAGTCCCTCACCGTGACTGATGATAACGATATCGCCGTACTGCGGCTTATCATAGATTGCATCCACCAGAAGGCGCTGTCCGTCTGCCAGTGTGTCCCGCATCGAATTGCCGTCTACGGTTGCCTGCCGTACCACAAAGGTCATCAGCAGCGTAAGGCATACCCACACAGCTACCAGCGATGCTGCAACGTCATAAACCCATTGCAGCACTGCCATGCGATTATTATAGATCACATTTTTTTTGCTGCCGCTCTCTGCATTCCCCTCCGGCTGTACTTCGCCGACAGAATCAGCTGTTTTGCTGACGAAAGCCGCACTCTGAACGGCTGCATCCGCTTCATTTGTATCGGGCAGTACGGTCACCACCGCATCGGCGATACTGCGCCTGCCGTCGGTATCCGGCAATCCGAATGAGAAATCCGTTCCGCAGCAATCCATAGAAAACATATTTTGTCCCGGCACATAATCCTCTGCCGGAAATATGCCGTCCGATTCATCATCCGATACAATGAAAACCGTAAACGGTTCAGCACGTCTGACCGCTTCAACAATATTGACCGGTTCAGGATTATTCTGTTTTATTTCATCTGTTCTATCGGACAAGAAAAACACCCCTTTGCCGTCTTAAAAAGCAAAGTACTCTAATACTAATATCCATGAAATTCTATTTTATACTTTATAATACCCCGCATCTCTGCCGAGCAGACTAAAGGGATAAAGCACCCAATCCATTCTGCCGTAGATATCATTTTCACTCACGAGAATTCCTACGCGGTAACGGCTGTCCATGGATAGATCCTTTGTGAGCAGCACATAACCGTCAGGTACTTTACCGTCCGGAAGTGCTTCCTTCAGCTCATCAGCGGAAAAATAGTTCGCGCCGTTATAGATCAGGTGGTCGATCTCTCCGCTCTTGCCTGTTCCGAGATGAATCTCGCTGTTCTCACGGGCGATCACATAACCCGCTGTAAACACACCGTCCACCTTGAAAACAACGGGATCGTTTCTCTGTGCGGTATATTGAAATCGGGACACAACAACCGTAATGTCACAGACCTCTTCACCGACCGAAAGCTTGATCGGCGTCACCCGCAGCACGGTACTGAATACGGTCACCAAAACGATCACCAGCAAAAATACAAACAATGCCCACTCGAAAATGCTCTTTTTGACAGCTTCTTTATCAGAGCGGATAACCTTTTCTGCCGACAAGGGATTTTTCTTCCGTATTTTTTTCATAAACAAGAGCCTCCCTTATAAAAAATTGCAGATAACAAAAAAAGGAACACAGGGCATGTTCCTTTTTTCTTACGATTATTATCTGATCTGCTCTTTAACCTTAGCAGCCTTACCAACTCTGTCACGGAGATAGTAGAGCTTGCTTCTGCGTACACGACCTTTTCTTACAACCTGTACTGCTGCTACGTTAGGTGAATGTACAGGGAATACCCTCTCAACACCTACGCCGTAGGATACGCGGCGGACAGTAAAGGTTTCTGCAACACCGCTGCCTCTGCGAGCGATTACAGTACCCTCAAACATCTGGATTCTTTCTTTGTCACCTTCACGGATGTTTACGCCGACCCTCACGGTGTCACCGATCTCAAAAGCGGGGATCTTATCCTCTGCCTTCATTGAGCTTTGTGCGATTGTTTTTAATGCGTCCATTTTTATTCCTCCTGTTTATTCAGACATTCTTGTTAACGATCCATTAACAGAGGACTGCCCGTTTCAAAGTACGGCATCCTGCCGAGCTTCAAACCCCATCACAAGCTGACGGTTTTCAAAGACTTATATATTATAGCACAGTCTTTTCCAATATGCAAGAGGTATTTTGAATTTTTTACCGCCATGCATCAGCACGGCGCACAGATATCCTCTGTACGCCGTGTTTGACAGTGTGTGAAAATGATTGAAATAATGTATCAGAAAATCAATACATTCCGCCCATGGAAGGATCAACAGCGGGAGCTGCTGCGGCAGGCTCTTTGATGTCTGCAACCAGTGACTCGGTTGTGAGAACCATTGCTGCAACGGATGCAGCGTTCTGGAGTGCGGAGCGGGTAACCTTTGTGGGGTCTACAATACCGCTGGACATCATATCAACATACTCCTCGGTAAGAGCATTGAAGCCGTAGCCAACCTTATCGGCAGATACGATCTTGTCTACGATCACAGAGCCTTCAAGACCTGCGTTGGCTGCGATCTGACGAACAGGCTCTTCAAGTGCCTTGAGCACGATCTTTGCGCCGGTCTTTTCGTCACCCTCGAGTGTTTCTACAAGTGCCTTAACGGCATCGGCTGTATTGAGCAGTGCTGTGCCGCCGCCTGCTACGATACCCTCTTCTACCGCTGCCTTGGTAGCTGCAAGAGCATCCTCAATGCGGAGCTTCTTCTCCTTCATTTCGATCTCGGTCGCTGCACCCACCTTGATAACTGCTACACCGCCTGCTAACTTTGCAAGACGCTCCTGAAGCTTTTCTCTGTCAAAATCAGAGGTGGAGGTTTCGATCTGAGCACGGATCTGTGATACTCTTGCCTTGATCTCGTCCTGTGCACCTGCGCCGTCAACGATGATGGTGTTCTCCTTGTCGACCTTTACCTGACGGGCACGACCGAGCTGATCGAT
>CACYDW010000014.1 GCA_902773325.1 uncultured Ruminococcus sp. | reverse complement strand
GCGGAAGACGCCGCTTGGCTGGCGCCAAGCAAGGATGACAACGATGCTATGCGGAATTTAACGCCAAAGATTGTCGTCAGGTCTATCTATTTGATATTAGTATTACTATTTACAGAAAATAACAAAGAAGAATCCCGCAAATTTTTAATGCCGTTGACTATGATAGCTGATGTCTCAGAGAGTAATATAATAGTTTTTTACAAAATTACGGTATACGTTTCGGAATTCGCTGACGTGGGTTCGACTGATAACTGCTTTTTCGCCGTTGATCAGCGTGATATGGCGCCCGCTGACCGCCTGAATAAAGTACAGATTGACAGCATAGGACTTGTGTATGCGGTAAAAGCAGTGCCCGGGCAGGGCTTCGAGAACCTTGGCAAGAGTTTTGGAGGAGCGGAACAGTTCATTTGAGGTGCGTATCAGACAGCGCTTTCCGTCACCCTCCAGATAGAGAATGGTTTCGGAGCGAATCGTTTTTTGTTCGCCGTCCTGAATGATGATGATCGGATTAAGCTGCTTCTGGAGCTTTACGTATGCATCGAGTGCAGACAGCAGTTTATCGTGGTCGATCGGCTTGATAAAGAACCGGAACGGTGAAACATCGAACGAGTCGATCATGAACTGCGGATAGCTTGTAATAAAAAAGATACTGCATATACAGTTGTGCCGGCGCAGAGTATGGGCGGTCTGGAGTCCGTTCATGCCGGGCATTTTGTAATCCATAAATACGATATCAAATACTTCGCGGGCTTGCAGCAGACTGCTGCCGTCCGGATATTCATAAATATCCATAGAGATTCTTGTATCGGCAGCATATTGCCGCAGCAGGGCTCTGAGTTCATCTCTGAAAGCGGGTTCATCATCACAAATCGCAACTCTCATGCCGGTCACCTCCTTTATATCGATTTATGCAAGTGCAAATTCCATAGAGATAGAGAATTCGTTGTCATCACATTGACATTCCAGACTGCCGTCATAATCATGAATGGTTTTTTGCAGTGAGCGCAGTCCGAAGCCGTGACAAGTCCGGTCTGATTTGGTAGTCATGGGCAGCTTGCCGTTTATTTCTATTTTGTGTGCAACAGGGTTATCAATGGTGATGAAGGCGAAGCCGCTGCTGCACGTACAGCTTACGTGTATGGTTTTTTCTGCGGCAGGGTCAAGACCGCCGCAAGCCTCAATGGCATTGTCGAGGGTATTTCCGAAGATAATGCAAAGATCTGTCGGCTTGATTTTTTCAGAGGGTACAGCGCCTTCAAAAAAGATTTTAGCGTGTATTTTATCAGCCTGCTTCTGTTTTTCGGTGAGTAAAGCGTCCACAATGCCGTTGCCGGTTTGAAACTGTATCAATGAGGACTCAAACCGCAGGTGATTGTTTTCAAGCAGCTTCAAAGCATCGGAATTTCTTCCCTCTTCGATCAGTCGGCTGAGGATCAGATACATATTCTTGTAGTCGTGGCGGAATCTTCGCATCTCAAAGTCGGATTGAGAGAGCAGCTTGTATTGTTCGAGCTGGGCGCTGATCTGCTGTTCAAACAGCTCGGTCTGTTTTTTGTGTTGCTGATTGGTTATAGCGGTGATCATGAGCAGAGGAACAACAATAGCAAACAGGAGGATCAGGATACTCAGAATGACCTGTGTCAGACTGCGCCAGCGTGGAGTCAGCTCCAGCATTTCGGAATAATAGATCAGCGAGGTGGCAAAGGAGCACGACACCATAACGGCGATCACAAGTCGTTTGACGGCTGCGGGGGTCTGAATGACGATTTGCTGCAGGTGTCGGCGCAGAGGTGTAAGGCACAGAATACAGCAGACAGCAAGCATCAGGAAATGGATCACGGCTTCCATGATTTTTTCAAAGTTGGTTGTGATGGATAGTGATAGAATACCCAACAGAGTGGAGGCGGTCATCACACACGCGGAAAACAGAACCAGATAGGCATCAATGATCGTTCGTATGTGAGATTTTCTGAGGGAGCATCTGATCAGCAGAATTTCTATGATCTGAAAAACAGCCGCAGCGTTAGAAATACCGTGTTCACTAAGGCTGAGATTGATCAGAGCGAGTGCAACAAAGGAGCAGGCGGACACCAGAATACCCTTGAAATTCAGTTTTACATCATATAAATAATAAATGATCAGAACAATGGATATGTAATAGGAGAGTTGCTCCAGACATGAAATAACTGCAAAAATATTGATCACACCTCACAAAAAAATATTCACAAAGCAGCGGCAGCTTTGCCAAGCGCAGTTCACTCCCTGAATGATACCGTTACCTCCCAACCATGCAGTAAAAACCTTTCTTTTGAAGTATAAATAAATTCAAAAGAAAGGAGATGAGCGTATGTTCGGCAGCTTTATCACATGGCTTCGCGACATTTTCGGATTCTGATACAGCATCGGATGCAAAGAGTGTCAGACACGCATTACAAAGCGATTTGTTCATAGGAACAGGTCGCTTTGATTGCTTTTACATACAGCATATAAAACAGGATATGTACAATTCAAGGTACACATTATCGGACATACTATTGTGTATTCGTCTGAAAATAGTGTAACACAGCCCCTGCCAAAAATCAACCTCAATCTGCAAATCTTCACGGAAATCAATTTTTAAAAATTTGCGGTATATTTTTCCGCTTAAGTTCTATTTGCTGTATCAGATATGGGCGAAAAGTCCGTTTTTTAGGAAGGGGGTGCGGGTGTCCGGTGGACACCTCTGCCACAGGCAGAAGCACCGACCGAGCTGGCAGGCGAGAACGCTTTCTTCTTCACTATTC
>CACYDW010000013.1 GCA_902773325.1 uncultured Ruminococcus sp. | reverse complement strand
GCGCCAGCCAAGCGGCGTCTTCCGCCTCGCTCTGCGAAATTTTCCGCTCAAATCTTTTTCGCCCTGTCTATCTGATATTAGTATAAATTATGATCAGTTTTTTTCCTGTGCGATGGTTGCAACGGCTTCTGCCGATTCCACGGCGGTTTCTTTCACTTCCTCTACGGTGGTGGGAACCTTGGTCTTTTTCTTCAATCCGGAGAACGGCAGACACAAAACGATCGTTCCGTAATAGGTGATGGTTCGCCAGAGCAAAATGGCGGATTTCATCGTCAGCTCCGAGAAATAGGTGGCAAAGAACGCACTAAAACAGTATTCGGCAGCACCCGAACCGCCGGGCAGGGGCATCAGGCTCGATACCATATTGACATACGCCTGTGCAAACAGCATATCCAGCACATTGCATTTGATTCCGAATGCCTGTGCAATACAGAACGGAACAAGGAAAAATGCCGTCATCTGCAAAGCGGTGAGCAGAAACATCTGAACAAGCAGACGCTTGTTTTTTCTGAGGTTCTTGTTATTTTCGCTGAACAGCCTGATAGAGGCGGTGATGGAAGCGATTCGTTCCTCTGGCTGCTTCAGGATATGTATTTTAGCAAGCAGACGAATGGCCCATGCCACTACCCGCGAAGTGGTCTTACTGCTGAAGGATGCCAGCAAAAGCCCGACAATAACAGCCACCTGCAACAGAAAACCGATAATGGCAAATATCCACATGGTAGGGCTGAGGTTCTGCATAAAGAACGAGAACCTTGCTATAAATGCCACGATACTGTATATGGTGAGCGTAAACTGCCACACCAGAAATTTGGAGATCAGCGTGGAGGTGGCATTGGCACCGCTGATTCCCATTCGTGTGAGCGAGAGGATCTGCATCGGCTGACCGCCCGTCGCACTCGGTGTAATGGCACAATAGAACTGTCCGACTAATGCGGTGGTAATTGCCATTCGTTTCTTTGCCTTCGGTTCTGTCTGCTTCAAAGACAGATAGATCACAAAGGCATCTATCGTAATATTTGCCAGATGCACAAAAACGGCTACGATCAACCAGACCGGTGTGATCTCCATGCCGCTTTTGATGAGGTCGATAATACCGTCTTTGGAAACTATAAAATATATGATCAAAAAGAACGTCAGACCAAAAATGAATATATTAAACAATAACGTCCAAGGGATTTTGCTTTTCTTTTCTTTTTTGTCCTGCTGCTCCAACTCCGCACCTTCTTACTCCAGACCTCCGAAAACGTCTGTTTATATGATTGATTGAATAACTATCCAAAAGATACACACTTCGCTACCATAGAACACTTTATACAATAAAATAATAACATTTTTTCCCTCACAGGTCAACATAAAATTCGGAATTTGCCAAAAAAGCGCTCGGAGCAGCACAGTTCCTTATCCCTGCACAACACATGACAGCAGCAATGTAATACCGCTTCCGGACGCAGCAGCCGCAAGCAGTAACAGCAAAGACCTGAGCCGGCTGTGTCCGCTGCGGAAGGCAGAGGGCACATCAAGCTCCCGCACCATTTTTCTTGCCTCCTCCTCGAGTATAGCGCGCTGTACCGATGCATATTCGGGCTTGACGATCAGAATTGCCCGTTCGTAGTATTCGTTTCCGGTTTCACAGACCTCGATAATGCTCCTGTTAATACCCTTGATCATAGTTTTCCCTCCGGTTCTGAGTGTGTATGGGTGTTGTCGGGCGGAATCATGCTTTCTCAGAACGATTATTGGCAGTAAAACCGGATTTATACAACCAGTAAAGTTGAAAACTCGGTTAATAACGTGAATAAGTCGGTTGATAACTGTTGAAAACCATGTTGAAATAGTTAATTATTGCCGTGGTTTTAAAGTTGATTATCATTTTGAGTTTTCAACAGCGGGCTTTTCCGACTATTTTTCAATGAAAATCAACAATCTGTATTATCCTGTTGTCAATATCCGAATTCTACAAATCTGTTATATTTTTTTGGTTAAAACTCCGTCAGCAGCGGTTGTGCAATGAACAGTGCACAGCCTGACAAGAGCGTTCCCACAGGCAAAGGGATATTGAAACGGTCATACATCGCTCCCTGCTGTTGTGAGTAGACTCGTACAGCAACTACGTTATCTTGGTGCTATTGCATAATTATTTGCGATATCATAAGGTGATATTTGTAATATATACCAATTGAAAAAACGAAATACATTTGCTATAATATCAATGTTGCATCCGGGTGTAGCGCAGATTGGTAGCGCGCTTGAATGGGGTTCAAGAGGCCGCTGGTTCGACTCCAGTCACTCGGACGTTGGAAAGG
>CACYDW010000012.1 GCA_902773325.1 uncultured Ruminococcus sp. | reverse complement strand
TCCAGTCGGAATGATTCGATTGCCTTTTCCCAGTCCGGGACATTCTGCAGCTCGTCAAAGATAAGGTATGTTTTGCTGTCCGGCTGAATTTGTTCTGCAACATAATCATAGAACTTTATATGGTCGGTTATATCACGAAAACGGAGCGATTCTAAATTCATGTGGATGATATGCGATTCATCTACTCCGTTTTCGGAAAGATACTGATGATACAGATCAAGTATAGACGATTTTCCGCAGCGTCTTATTCCTGTTACGATTTTTACAAGATCAACATCCTTGTTCTGTATAAGCTGATCTATATATTGCGGTCTGTTTATAAGCTCTTTCATAACGCACCTCCGGGATAGCATATATAGTCTTTGCGTCTTTTATAACTATTATACCTTAAATTTCGATATAGTCAAGATTTTCGTGCGTCATTGTCTGAAATTATATAAATAGTGTCCGCTCAATAATCAAGCAATCGAAAGCGTTGATTACTGTGAAAATCCAACAAGTACAACGAATAAAAAATCGCAAGCCAAAAAGCTCTTGCCAGATTACTGAGATTCATAGCAAGGAGGGAAAGCGCGATGGATGATCGGGTCGTGATATCGAGTTTTGTGGTAATTATCCAGCTTTACACCGAATTCTACAGGAGCTTTTGCCTTTCCTCTTACGATGGGGGGGTTGTCAAGTAAAGTGTGTAAGTTATTTTTCAATAGCTTGTCATTTCTGCCGGGTGAGCGATACAGATAATTTCGTGATCAGAAATCCTGAAATGGGGGAGAGGGATCATTCGGATCGGGTAAGGGTGTTGAGAAGAGCGGTGCAGCCAAGCAGAATATCCTGACGGGCGGCTTCAAAATTGCGGGTATACCATGGGTCGGAAATAGCCCGCTGTTCGCCGGCATAGCTGAGCAAAAGGTGGATCTTGTTATCACGGTCACCGCCTGTAATACGATCGATTCCGCGCAGGTTGCTGTAATCCATGGCTATGATCAGGTCGAAACGGTCATAATCTGCTCGTGTCATTTTGCGGGCAGTTTTGCCGCCACAGGTTATATTATAATGAGAGAGAAGCTTCTTTACCGGCGGATATACGGGATTTCCTTCTTCCTCGTTTGACGTTCCTGCCGATTCGATATAGAATTCGTGTTCTGCTCCCGCTTTTTTTACGAGATCTTTCATGATGAATTCTGCCATGGGACTTCGGCAGATGTTTCCTAAGCAAACAAACAATATTTTATACATTTTGATTCCTCCGGGGGATAGTTGTCAGGCTTTCAGCGTAATGGCATGAAATCACGATGAGGTGTACCGCCGACCGGCAAAAAATCGATGTTATGTATCCATGCTGACAGCCGACTGATATGTGTATCTATTATATACTATTATAATGTAAGCTGCAATTCTGATTCGGAAGATTATACCAAAAAGAAGCATAAAAAACTTTTAGATAATTTGTATAAAATTACAAGTAAAATAGGAAAAATCTTCTTAAAAATAATTGTTTTAAAAAATAATCGACAAAACCATGCACTATTATTTGGTGGAAATATAGATAAAAAATCACTTGAAAGAAAATGGATTTGTAGTATAATGTAATTATACATAATTGTAGGTGTGCGTTGTTGCATTTTTTCACTAATCAAGGGGGAATTGTCTATGAATGAATCGAAAAAACAGAAGAAGCCCGGGCATCGGCTGCGTTCCAAACGCGGTATGTCACTGGTAGAAATACTGGTGGGCGTAACCATCATGGCGATGGTTTTCGGTGCAACTCTGAGTGCGTTGGTCGGGGGCTACACTTCAACGATGAATAACGCATCACAAAATCAGGCGGCCGGTGAGGCGGCTTCTGTCAATGAAGCCATCATGCAGTATCTTCTGGCAAAGAATTATTCTGATCCCGGCAGTACGAGTTCAGCGATTTTTTCCACCGGTACGGAAATAGCCGCTGACAGCCCGCTTTATATGGTGGCAAAGGGTGTGCGCCCCGATATCGTGTATGTAAAATCAGGTGATCCGACTGTTGCAACGAACGTTTTTCCTGATGATACACAGGGCGATGTACAGTTTACAATTAAGGTTACTGCAAGTGTTGCAAGTGAAAATATCGATACCGGTGCTACTTCTGCTATGCCGGGTATTGAGGTGAAAACAGCTATCAACACCCTTAAAGGCTGGGTTGTGGTTACTTCTTTTGTTCCTTACGGACAGCCGGTGGGCTAATGGCAAGGGGGGATAACAGATGAACATATTGAAGCTGAAAAAGAAAACAAGATCCAAAAAAGGTCTTACCCTTGTTGAATTGGTCGTGACGGTTGCTATACTGAGCATTGTTGCTACGATGGGTATCGGTGTGGTTGCGAGAACGATCACCAACTATTCCACTGCCTCGATCACTTCACAGGAACAGAAGCTTGGCAGGCAGGTGGAAACACCGATCCGTACGGCAGCCTTCATAGCAACAAGTATCCAGTATAAGAATACGGATACGGATGTTGATCTTCAGGTCAGCGACTTTGGCAGCAACTCCGGAATCATGTTTCTGTATGACAAAGATGATAAGACGCTGACGATCGATGAATATGACGCAGGTTCCGATACGCATACGAGGCTTTCCTACACCGGTGTGCATCAGATCACGCTTACGCCGCGAAGAGTCAAGCAAAGCTTTATGACGGATGATACGAAGGACTTCTTATATCTGGATTATAAGATCGAAATGGTTAACGGCTATATCACGGCAGGCAGTACGATGCTCAAGGGCATTAAGATCGGAGATGTCAAAATTTATGATCCTGATGATCCGACCGCGGCAGCACAGTCCATTATCAGTGATCCGGATTCTTATGTAGATATGGGTACGGAAATCAACTTGATATCTTACGACTCAGACATGACAACACCGCTGCATAATCAGGAAGCCATCTTCATGGAAGCGGACTTGTATAAGTATGATGATTGATAAAAAATCGATTCGAGAAAGGAGAGGATCAGACTTATGATGAACAAGGTCAGGAGCAAAAAGGGTTTTTCTCTGCCGTTTGCGATCGGTATTACAACAGTGCTGATCGTTCTGGCTTCGTCCCTTTTGTTCATTGCTATGTCGAGCTTGTCGGAAACGTCCAGTGACGTGAACAGCAGGCAGGCATATCTTAATGTGCGCACGGCACTGGAGGTTGCAAGAAATTATTACACCAACCAGTATGAAGTGAGCAATTTCCCGAGTCTTGAAACAAATCCGGAGTACTTGGTATTCAAAGATGAGGGCGGTACTTTCAGCGAAGGCATTAAGGTTACAACAGACGAAACAGTTGCAAATGCAGCTGTGACCTATGTAAAGGCATCTTACCTTTCAGCTGATACGACCGGTGACGACCCGCAGCTGGAGCTTCGTGCATTCAGTAAATATGCGGATGCATTCGGCAACAAGGGAAAGACGTATTCATTGCGTATCCGATTCAAGCTCGGCGCGTCCGGTATGCGTCACAGATGGACAACAGAGAACATCATCGTTCCCAATGACCCCACCACACAGTCCGAATATATTACGCTCCATGTCAAGAAGCCCGATAACTTCAACTGGACGCTTTCGTATTATATCTGGACATACAGAGATGCGGGCGGAGCTTATTCGTCTTACAGCGAAAGCAGCGGCGACAACAGCTACACCTACAAGCCGAACGTTACAAAGCTGATTAACACAGAGCAGGCAGGCAACCGTAAGTTCCCGGCAGGTATCTGGGAGGCTACGAATGCCAACGGTAAACAGGGTCCTCCGGCAGTTGCAGGTGCCAGTGGCGGCGGTGATTACACCGGCTCTTATGATACTATCACATCCATTACCGGTGCGTCCGGTGCGACCCGTAAGAACGTTCCTTACTTCAATATCATTTTTGCACAGAAGGGTTCCATTCTGAATAAGTTTGACTCTGCCGGTAACAGCTATATTGATCACGAGAACAGTCAGCTGAACGAGATCTTCCATCTCTGGTATCTTGACCCCGATGACAAGAACATCTATTTTGAGTTCTTTGATAAGGGCAATGCAACTGTAAAGACCTATTACCACACAGGTACAGGCTGGAATGGTAAGGACGGTCTTGAGGATACCATTCTTGTATATGTCAATAATATTAAAACCACGGTTCACCTCATCATTGAGGGTTCGGACTATACCTCTGTTACAGCACCGGCAGATGCCCCGACTATTACTTCTGTAACGTCATCAAGTCTGCGCCCCGGTACAACCAGCTATACGACCGGCGGTACTGTACAGGGCGGATCGGTTTGCAGCATTCCGATGACCTATGAAGGCTGCGGCTGGTGGGTCGCTAATATCGACAGCAACTCCAACATGAACATGAAGGTCACCTATAAGGGTGTAGAACATAGCTGCATTAAGGTAACTGCTCAGAAAACAACCACTAAGGAAGCCTGGGTCGTACTGAGAGAGAGCAGTCCTTCCATGACCAGCCATACCTCTGAAAGAAATGCACTCAGAGATATCGGTCTTGCAGAGGATTCCTACACGACCGTTCACGCAAAGATCGCTGATTATAAGCAGAGCACAGCTCAGCCGAAGCTCAGCTATAATGAGTCAGAGCTGGCATCATCAACAGGCAGAACCAAGCTGCTCCAGAAGCTGATTGAAGCAAGCTCGCTGAATGAACCGGATTATACACCGACATCATGGTCAAATCTGGCATCAGCAGTTGCGACCGGTGCAGAACACTATAATGATGAAAACTTCATTGTCAATCAGGAAGGTACAACCAACGCACAGAAGATCGCTGCTGCAAATGCTGCTTATGATGTCGACTATAATAACATCAACAATGCGATCATCGCACTGGTTCCGAACACTATTACATCAGATGACTACTCTACGTTGAATGCTCTGATCAAGAAGGGCGATAAGGTCATTCAGGATCAGGCGGCTTCCGGTAAGTATGATAAGGAAGTTTTCGATATATTCAATGCTGATGATGGTGTATACCGCACTGTAAAGGGTGTATTGCTTACAAGTCTTACAACCGTTCAGGCTAATACCTATATTACAGAACTTCAGGATGCACTTGATGCGGTAGAAGCAGGCGATATTACAGCACTCAGACAGGAACTGACAACGCTGATCGATAATGCTGAATCTAACTATATTGGCAATAATGGTTATGAAGAAGCATACAGAAACGAACTTCGCACAATCGTTAACGGCGGAACACTTCAGGACGGTACACTTTACGCAGGTGCAAAGAGTGTAAGAGATAACAAGAATATTTACAGAAGTGCCGTAGAAGAAGCAAGAGATAAGGTTTCTGACGGAATCACCGCTTGTATCAACCATCCTGCTTCCGTTCTTGACATGACGGAGCTTTCTGCTCTGAAAACAACGGCATCTGAATGGCTTGAAACCAAAACAGAAGATTACACAGACGCCTCTAAGGCAAACCTTCAGGCTGCTTACGATTATGCAAATGCACTGCACCCGACTTTACAGTCCGAGATCACAGAGGCAAGCCAGAAGCTGAGTGATGCACTCAAGCAGTTTACTGTTATTAAGCCCATGACTGCCAATGACAGACTTGTACAGGGAGATCGTTCTAATGTAAGAATTTGGGTTATTGATAACATTACAGCTGAGCATACGTATGCAATGTATTGCTATCCGGTGGGTTCAACGATGCCTGATATAGCAGCTCAATCCGGTTTCTATAACTTACATTCTGCCGGCTATGATAATTTCTCCTATTTTGAGCTTAAAACAACATCATTTGACAGGATGGAGATCGCTGCAATGACAATTGCCACGGAAGAAGTGCCTGATGTCATAACAGTCAAATCAGAGATGATTGATGTCAGCGATAAAGCCGGTACAGAGATTGTGTTTGTTATTTCAGACAACGCTTCCGATCCTGCCAATCCCTTCAAGGTCGAACAAAAGCAGATGACAACGCTGTATTATGACTGTGCAGACAGCAATAATGCAATTATGACGGAGGCAACACTGACCTCCGGCGATAAGACGATCACATCGTTCAGAGAAACCACCGCGAATCCTGTATACTATGCAGCAAGATTTATTACAGATTCCTCAACATACAAGCTTACAGCTTCATACGGAAGCGATTCTTTGGGCAATCAGGTAACAAGAGTATACGAGAATATTACGGTTTCACCCGGTCAGTATGTGTTCGTTCCCAATGAAACCGACCTGACCCATCAGCTTGTAAATGTCAATGATATTTATCCGAAATATCTCGCTACAAGCGGCAGCGGCAGTTCCTATTCCGTTGAGCCGCTTGCAAATGCCGATAATGCTGAGGTCACACTTGTTGAAAATGCAAGCGAGGATTATACCATTGAAAATATGACAAGCTACCATACTTATACGGTAGATGTATCCGCCAGTATGACAAGCGACCAGTTCTGTGTCATGATCGATGCAACAGCAGCCGATAACGCATTTATTCTCGACGGTACAACCGTTCCTTACATCTACACATGGAAGGGACCGTCAGGCTCTACCACAACTATCGGCGCAGACTGGCCCGGAACAACCATGCTCCGTTACACCACACCCGAAGGCGATGCAACGAACTTCTATTATGCAATTGTAAGCAATGAGGTTGAAAAGCTGATCGTTAACAACGGTAACGGTAAACAGTCACAGAACTTTGAGGTTTCTTCGGCAAGCGGTTCCGGACAGTATGTGATTGTTACCTGCTCCGGACAAACCAGCGGCAAGTATAACATTTCCGGAACAAGAAGCAGCACCGGTCCTACGGTTTCCATTCCCGAGCCGGATGTAACAACCTTCGACAGCACCGTAAACATGGTTTATGTCGGCGGCAAGAAGGTTCGTATCACCAATAAGTCTTATAAGGATGTTTACGGTGATAACAACAAGACAAACGATATTCCGAACGGTCAGGCAGTATACTTTACCAACAACCATGGCTGGGGTGAGAAGTATGCTTACTTCTACTCAACCACCGGCGGTGAGGTTGATGAACCTTGGCCCGGCAAGCACATGATCTACTATAAGCAGAATGATTCCAACCAGGCAGTCTATGCCGCTACTATTCCGGCAGGTGCAAACAAGGTAATATTCCATAATAACGCAGGTTATCAGATTAAATTTGATGCTGTTGCCGGACGTGGATATTATGATAATGGTACATGGACGGTTGCAAGTGACTATCTGAATGACATTAAAATCAACAGCTCTAACCCCTACGGCGGTATCGGCGGCAACGGACAGAGTGAAAACCGTGTTGGTATGGCTGAGCTTCACCCATACTATGACTGGTTTGAATTCAAGATCCCCGTTGCAAAAGGCTCAAAATTCACTGTTGAGTTTGAAGGCATGGATGCAAGTTCCGCTTCTACCAAATCCACGCAGGTACAGCATGCCTACGGTGACATCTGGTATGAGCAGCTCGACAACACTACAAAGACCAGCGGAAAGTATTCTAAGGTCAATATCTATACCTTTGACCCGGAACAGAATCAGATCATCTATGCTTATGATACCAACGGAAATATTACCAACAAAATCAGAGTCTACTTTGAGAAGCCTACAGGATGGGGCGATGTTACGGTATCTGCATACGGTACGTCCGGTGATATGAGCCAGTTGATGACAAACAGACTCACAGATTTTGATGGTGCAGCAAACTACTACAGCAACTATTTCTATGTTGATATTGACAGAAATATGCCTTTCATTACCTTTACAACTACGAATGATGCCGGAACCACCAAGATCTATCGCACCTGCTTCCAGGGCGGCGATAAGTGCTTGTTCAAGCCGAGGTATAACGGCGGATACGGTTCCTGGGATACGTTTGTATCACCTCAGACAAACCTGAAGAGAGAGGTAGAAAAGCTCTTCAATATCTACTACGGTAAAAAACTGATCACCACCTATACAGATGAAGGTCTTGCAGCAGAAGCGGATTATCGTTATCCCGAAGCGATCGTATCCTCGTCTGTCATCAGAAATTATCTTTATGAGAATACCAACTCCACACCGCATTACTTCTCCCTTGATACTGCCAAGATCTATAAGATGGGTGACAGTGCTGCCTATACTTCTTACAGAAATCTGAAGGATATCAGACAGAATTATGATAATCTTTATGTAACGATGTCAAAGGCAAAGGCATATATCAAAATACCCGTTTCAGGCGGCGGTGCAGGTAAATACTCTGAGTATCTCAATAATGCAGATAAGCTTACAGAGTATACGGATGTGTCACTCTCCAACCTCAGAACGGCACTTGAGGGTGCGGAAGCATATTATTGCGGAAGCAGTGTAGGTGACCTCAGCAGAGGACTGAGCAACCTGAAGAGAGCAATTGCAAGTCTGAAGGTTAAGGAGTATAACGGTGTTCAGGTCATCTTTATTGATTCTCAGAAGCGTATTGCAGATCAGCATCACAACATTAAACTGCAATATGCAACAACACCCGGCGGTGTGCCGACTGTCATTGAGCTTGAGAATGAAAACCGTTATCATCAGCCGACAACAACGATTGAGGCACTTCAGATCTATGATGTACAGTTTGTAGATACCAATATGGTAGATGCAGCGAATCCGTTCGGTACTCCTCTTGGTAACCCTCAGAACATGAAAAAGGGCGAACATTGGGTATTCCTTGATTATGTGACTGATCCGATATGGGATAAGAACACTGCCGATGGCATTGACTTTATCGAGATCGATCAGGATTGCATTGTTCAGGATAGCATAAGTGATGTCATGGCATATTACATGACAGAAATCACAGATGCTGCCGGTGCCGGTACCGGAAAATTCAGGGAAATGATTCTTTACTTCGTTTACGACTGTAAGATCAAGGTTAATGATACTGAGTTATATACCATCAAAGCCGGAGCGTATGATTTCAAGAAATCAGATGTTTTACCGATCAAGAATCTGGCAGCTGGTTCAGGTAATATGCCCGGAATCAATTTGTTCGACGATGATGCAAAAACCTACTTTACCACACCTGAAAACTATGGTTACTTCGGTGATACACTCGACGCTGCAGGAAATGTGACCATGTCGGCTGTGGACGCAGTCACTGATCTTGGCTGGTACATCTCCGCAGAACACAAGTTCAAGACACTGAGCAATATTACTACTGACCATAACGTTAACTTTGAAATCCGTCCGGATTCAAGCGATAAGATCGGTAATTTCGCAACCAACGTATCTTTCTATGATTATAATACCAACGGCAAGATGCATTTCAGATGGAGCTGTGCTGAACCGCTTTATACAAAGGCGGAGGTCAGACTCAGAGCTTCACAGTTCTCATTTGCGACAGCCGGCGGCGAAATCAACGGTTCGGATTACGGCGGAACGAAATTCCTGCTCTACAATACCGATACTACCAAGACATCGGTTGATATAACATTTGTAACGGATGTTCAGGTCAGGTACTTTGACCTTGCAAAGGGTAAAGAGGTATACTTTGTAATCAACGAAGGTACTTACACCCTTAACAAAGCAAAGGATCCTCTCACAAATGATTATGTTCCCGGTCAGCAATGGATTGCTAACCTCTACGATCAGGATTACTGGAATTCTCCGAACGTTGTATGCCACAATAGCGGTTCTTCCGGCACAAGCGGCTCCGGTTCAGGCGGTTCGCTGTCAGAGGCAAATGCAAACTATGGCTACTGATCGTTCAATCCCGATTGATTAACACCATGTGTTAAAATGTAATTAACCCCCGTTCCATCAGTCAAATTGATGGAACGGGGGTTTTTGCGAAAAAATATAAATAAAGCTGATGATTATTGAAGCCTTTCTCCGCCGATACGACTAAAAAGTCGCTGTGCTTCCAATAATAGTCCGCGGTGCTCCTTTTGTGATAGATCAGGGTCTTTTTGCAGAATCATCAGAGCCGCCTGTCGGGTCATTTCAATGGTATTGGTATCTGAATTGCCCGCAAGCTTCAGATCGGGCAGTCCGTGCTGCCTTGAACCAAAGAAATCACCCGGTCCTCTCAGACGAAGATCCTCATCTGCGATCTTAAAGCCGTTATTCGTGTGACAAAGAACTGACAAACGCTCTTTAGTCATTTCGTTCTGATTGTCAGAAATGAGTATACAATAGGATTTATACTGCCCTCTGCCGACCCTGCCTCTGAGTTGATGGAGCTGGGATAAACCGAAGCGTTCGGCATTTTCGATCAGCATGATCACGGCATTCGGAACGTCTACACCAACCTCGATCACTGTTGTAGCAACGAGAATATCAATATCACCGTTTTTGAAGTCGGTCATGATCTGATCTTTCTCAGCAGACTTCATTTTACCGTGCAGTAAGCCAATACGAAAACTGCCAAGAATGCTTTTTTTCAGTTGAATAACATATTCCTTTGCAGAATGAAGCGAAGAATCCGAATCGACTGTTTCATCATTCTCCACAAGAGGACAAACAATATAACACTGTCTGCCGCTTTCAATGTGCTTTTTAAGAAAGCCATACGCTCTTTGTCGAATAGAACTGTCGATCAGATAGGTGTCGACTGTTTGTCTGCCGGGGGGCAGCTCATCAATAACGGATAAATCGAGGTCACCGAAAATCATCAGCGAAAGTGTGCGGGGGATAGGGGTTGCCGACATAACCAGCGTATGGGGGTCAGTGCCCTTTGCAATCAGAGCGGCGCGCTGCGCGACACCGAAACGGTGCTGTTCGTCGGTAATGACGACACCTAAATGATGAAAGCTGACTTTATCGGAAATCAGTGCGTGAGTGCCGACTATTATATCGATCTCACCGTTTTCAAGCTGTGACAGAATCAATTTTTTCCGTGAAGGGGTAACAGAGCCGGTCAAAAGGGAGATGGAAAGTCCTGTTCCCTCGAGCAGTTTCGTTAGTGACTGTGCGTGTTGTTCGGCAAGAATTTCAGTCGGAGCCATAAACGCACACTGCAAGCCGTTTTTAGCAGCCGTATAGCAGACAGCCGCAGCCACTGCTGTTTTTCCTGAGCCGACATCACCCTGAATAAGCCTGTTCATCGGAGATGCACCGTACATCATATCCTGTATACAGTCCTCCACTGCCTGACGCTGAGCATTGGTCGGAGAAAACGGCAGAAGCTGGTAGAATTGATCGGTAAAATCATGTTTAAGTCTGTTAAGCTCTGAAGTCCTCGCTTTATTGCCTCCCTTGATACGAGCCATGGCAAGCTGCAGAATCAGAAGCTCCTCAAAAACAAGTCGGTTTCTTGCTTGTGTCAGCTCCTGATATCCCGCAGGAAAATGAATGTTTCTGATTGCAAAGCCAAGTGAACAAAGGTTATACTTTTCTAAGACCCACGAGGGGATCGGGTCATTGATTTCTGTGGGCAGCATACGAAGTGACTGTGCAACCGCATCTTCGATCTGTTTGGAGGATAGTCCCTGTGTCTGGGGATAAACTGGTCGTATGATCGAAAGCCCGGCATTTTCAACAGCGGGGGACGTCATCTGATATTTTCCGTAATCCTGACGTATGATTCCATAGAACAGATATTCACAACCTGTTTGCAGTTGGTCAAAGAGATAGCTTTGATTAAAAAAGGTGACTTCCATGTTTTCGTAGCCGTCATCGGCAATCAGCTTATAGAGCATCAGATTCCCTCGGATTCTTGCCGGAGTCATCTTTTTTTGAATAGTCGCTTTAATGCAGACGGTCGTACCATCCGGTGCATCCTTCAACCGAAGCGGCTTGCTCCAGTCGTTATATGTACGCGGATATAAACGAAGCAGACTGCCGATGCTGTCAGCACCGAGCTTTCGGAAAAGCGCTGCTTTTTTAGAACCGATTTTGTTCAAGCTTGTAAGTGGCTGTCGGAATAATGACGACATTTTACAGCCTCCTGACTGATATAATAAAATGGCAGCAGAGATATTTCTGCTGCCATTCATTTTTATGTATCGGATTTGCTGAATTCCATGATATACATCTACGGAAACCTGAAATCGTACGATTTATTCAACGGAAAGAAGGAAATAGTAAATAGGCTGTCCGCCATTGATGAGCGAAACCTCCACACCTGAGCCGACTCTGTTCTGAATGGATTCCAGTGCAGACTGAGCCTGTTCCTCGGTAATGCCTTCTCCGTAGATCACGGTAATATAGCTTGTTTCGCGGGTTATCATGTCTTTGGCGAGTTTAACGACGGCATGGACAGGATCTCTATCCTTGAGGGTCAGCTTTCCGTTATTCAGTGCGATAATATCGCCCTCTTTAATTCTGGTATTGCCGAATTCGGAATTTCTTGCAGCATAGGTCACGCTTCCGGTAGAAACACCTTTTGCAGCGGTCAGCATATAGTCCGCGTTAAGGTCAATGGTTGCGTCAGGGGAGTAGGAGAGCATTGCAACAAGACCCTGTGGAATCGTTTTTGTGGGAATGACAATAACGTTCCTGTCCGTAACCAGCGGAATCACCTGCTCAGCGGCAAGACGGATATTCTTGTTGTTGGGCATGACAAACACATTCTTTGCGGGGGTTGCCAATACAGCCTCCATGATATCCTCTGTGCTGGGATTCATGCTCTGACCGCCGCTGACGATCTGGGTGCAGCCAAGCTCTTTGAATACGTTTTCAAGACCCTCGCCGGATGCTACAGCCACAAAACCGACATCTTCGATCGGTTCAACCGGACGCAGGGATTCGCGCTTTTTAGCTTCGGCTTCACGTGCAGCCTTTTCCTTTTCATTCTTTTCGGCAGCCTTGCGGTGCTGTTCCTTCATATTCTCGATCTTAACGGTGAGAAGCTGACCGAACACCAATGCTTTTTCAAGAGCCTGACCGGGGTTTTCTGTATGTACATGTACCTTGATGATCTCGTCATCGTCGGCTACCACTACGCAGTCGCCGATCGCTTCGAGGAAGGTTCTCAGTTCCTTTGCATTTTTGGTAACGGCAGGGTCTTTGCCGATTATAAACTCGGTACAGTAGGTAAAGTTGATCACAGAATCAAATTCCGCAGCCGCATTTCTGAAAAACTCAGCGGTAGAGTCCTCCTTGGTGCTGTCGGTTTTCTCTTCGGTATTCTCGATCATCAGACCGTCACGGATCAGTGACTGCATACCGTCAAGGATCACACACAGACCCTTGCCGCCCGCATCGACAACACCTGCCTTTTTAAGAACAGGAAGCAGATCGGGAGTGGTTTTGAGTGCCTTATGAGCTGCGTCACAAACGGTATTGAAGATGATAACGGGGTCGTCCTCATATTCGATGGCGATTTTACCTGCTTCACAGGCAAGTCTTGCAACGGTGAGGATCGTTCCCTCTGTGGGGTTCATAACAGCCTCATAAGCCGCTTTTACGCCAAGCTCGAGTGCATTGACAAAGTCCTTGCCGTCCATGACGATTTTTTCTTTAAGACCGTTGGAGATTCCCCTGAAAAGCAGTGAGAGGATAACACCGGAGTTACCTCTTGCACCCTTGAGCATAGCAGAAGCAGCCGTAGAAGCTGTCTGTGCGACAGTGGGGGAGTCCAATTCTGCAAGGGCATTGGCAGCAGACTCGATGGTCATTGCCATGTTTGTGCCTGTATCTCCGTCGGGAACAGGGAAGATATTCAGTGCATTGATCTCTTCTTTATTTTTGATAATGTTATTTGCGCCGGAGATCAAAGCATTTTTAAAGCGGGATCCGTTTATCATTTTAGAACTCTCCTTAATACGATGATTTGATCGGTTATCTGATTTCAACGATGAGTTTCATGGCAGTACGTTCTGCTCCGTCAATTTCAATGCTTGTAAACGCGGGAACACACACCAGATCGATACCCATAGGTGCGAGGTACCCTCTTGCAACAGCAACAGATTTCAGAGCCTGATTGGTTGCTCCGGCACCCACCGCCTGTACCTCCACGCAGCCATAATCTCTGATAACACCGGCAATAGCACCTGCCACGGAATTAGGCGAAGATTTCGATGATACTTTCAGTATTTCCATTTGTATATACCTCCCGGATAGATTTGCTGTAAAACGCATTGAACAACATATATTCATATACTATAATATATGTAAAACCGATATAATGCAAGTGTTTTGTACAAAAAAGTCGAACAGTTTTTTTGTATTGCTCCACGCATTCTATTATACCTGAAAATCGGGGCGATTGTTTCTTATAGGGAAAAAAGGCATGATTTTACGTAATTTCTATTCTTTTGAGCGAGGTGGTTTTGCCGGTTCTGTCGTCGATGGTGAATCTGATACAGTCCAGCCGACAGGAACCCTCTGCGGTTTCAAAGCGCACGGGCATTTTCGTGCGGAATTTTTCGATGGCAAGCTCTTTTTTGACACCCAACACTGAATCATACGGCCCTGTCATGCCGACATCGGTAATATAACCCGTGCCGCCCGGCATAATTCGCTCGTCTGAGGTCTGCACGTGCGTGTGTGTGCCGAAGAATGCAGAGATCCTTCCGTCGAGATAGTAGGCGAGGGCTAATTTTTCTGCGGTCGCCTCGGCATGAAAGTCCACAATAATGATATTGGTATGCAGTTCTTCAAGAATTCTGTCGGCAGCAGCAAAGGGATCGTCAAGTGAATCCATAAACATACAGCCCATCAGATTGATAACCGCCGCAGAGCTTCTGCCGAAGTCAAAAACCGTGAAGCCCCTTCCGGGTGTTGTGGCAGGCGGCATATTGGCAGGGCGAAGCAGATATTCACATTCATCGAATCTGCTGTAGCACTCCCGTCTGCGGAAGGTATGATTGCCGTTCGTAATGATATCCACACCGCTCTGAAAAATATGATCTGCCGATGCAGGCGTAATGCCGTTACCGTCAGCAGAATTCTCTCCGTTGGCGATAACGAGGTCGATGTTTTCCGCTTTTTTCAGGTCGGGCAGTTTTTTTCTGAGAAAGGTACAGCCGATCGAGCCGACGATATCTCCTATGGCAAGTATATTCATTCGATCATCCTCTGTCATTTGTGGATATTCCTTATCATGCTGACGTATTCTATTTTAAAACTTAACTGTGCCAAAGTCAAGAGTATTTGACGATTATCATAAAAATTCCGTTTGACGATTATCATAAAAATTCCGAAGAAATCAGCCTGTAGTCAGGCTTTAGAGGTGTTTTCGGTAGGTGGAGCTGTCAAACTCCCGGGTACAAGAAGCTACGGCATGATGCTTGACCTTGTGATCGTCTATTACCAAAATATATCGCGGCAGAAGTGCCTGTGGGTGAATGATGATATTTTTATGAAAAACTTTACAAAAACTCTGTACAAAACATAATAAAATATGTTATAATGATTACTGAAAATAAAATAGGGGCAGATTCTCCTGCCTCGTTTCCGTCAGATTCACACCGGGTAGGACTACAGTAATCAAGAGGATATGATACCAATGAAAAAAATGCTTATAGCCGATAATACAAATGTAAATGCACTGATACTGCATGAGATCTTCGGAGCACAGTATGAGCTGCTCCAGACAGAAAGCAGTGACGGAGCGTTCCGTCTGCTCATGCAGTACAGAGATGATATGGCGGTCGTGATCATCAACGAGGAGATCGCCAGACGAATATCTCCCGAAACCTCGCGTACCCTGCGGGATTTCAAGGTGTTTGACAATATTCCCATCATCATTATCCTGAATAAGGATTCCGACAGCCTGCGCCCGCAGATGATTCATCTTCCATACAGCGATGTGATCAATTCTCCGGTCAATCCGCTGATTGCCAAGCGGAGGGTCGCTAATCTCGTAGAACTGTTCAGTAACAAAAGTGAGCTGGAAAAGCTTGTCAGCGAACAGACGAAAAAAATACTGGAGCAGAATGATACACTCAAGCTTCAGCAGAAAAAAATCAATTCCATCAATAACGATATGCTCGATACCCTCAGCACGGTCATCGAATACCGCGATGTGGAGTCCGGCAGACATATCCACAGAATCCGCAAGTTTACGGAACTGCTGCTGCGCGCGCTTGCGGCGCATTATCCCAAATATAACCTTACAGAAGAAAAAATACAGCTGATCACCTCGGCATCGTCTATCCATGATATCGGAAAGATCGCGATCCCCGATTCCATTCTGCTCAGCCCCCGCCGCCTGACGTATGAGGAATTCAAGATCATGAAAACCCATACCATCAAGGGCTGTGAAATTCTGGAACAGCTTGATACGATGGAACGCAACGAGTATTTCTCCTATTGCTACGATATCTGCCGCTATCATCATGAAAAATGGGACGGTCTGGGCTATCCGGATGGTCTGGCGGGCGATGAGATTCCGATCTGGGCACAGGTCGTTTCTGTTGCCGACTGCTATGATGCCCTCACCAGCGAACGTCCCTATAAATCCGCCTTTACCCACGAACAGGCAGTAGAAATGATCCGCGGCGGTGCCTGCGGTGCGTTCTCTGATGAAATGATGGATTGCTTCGGCAGGGTGCTCTCCGACTTCAAAATACTTGCCGAGGAATATTCCGATGCCGTTCATGCCGATTCGGGCATTGCAGACCAGACCTGCCGCAAGTTCGCAGATGCAGAGGGCGGGGATCATTCCAAGGATATCTACCTCAAAATGGATCGTGACGATCTGATCAGCGTGATCGAACACCAGAAGAATATTATCTCCGATACCCACAGACGCGAATGTGAAGCACTGTATCGCTCATCGGATTATGTCTTTGAGTTTGATCTGCGGCACGATATGCTGCATGAACGCAGCGGCAGCTTCAAGCAGCTTTGCGGCTATGTTCCCAAAAACTACGAAGAAGCCGTTACCATTCTGTCGGACGTGTGTACCGATGAGTTCAAAAGCGAATTTGTCCGCACCTTCCGCATGGAGAGTATGATGGAGGCAGTCGAAAATGATGCGGACAACTGCTCTGCGGAGTGTCTGATGGATGTCGGTGAGATGGAGGAGGAGGGCTTCCGCTGTACGGCAGTGCCGCTTGTGGAGGACGGGGAGCTTTCGCGTATCTTCTTTACCATTGTAAAGCTGGAATCTGCCGTTGTCAGCAGTGCCGCTGCCAGTGATGAGCATGACCCCGTTACAGGTCTTAATTCCTACAGCTCCATGCAGAACGAAATCGATGACTTCCTCAGTCATACGGGCAAAAACGGTTATCATTGTCTGGTGCTGATCGATCTTGATAATTTCAGAGAGATCAATCGTCAGACAAGCTACCGCTTCGGCAATGATATTCTGTGTGACGTGGCTGATGAGCTGCGCTGCCGTGTGCCCGACAATACCATTCTGGGCAGGGTGGAGGACGATAATTTCCTCGTATTTGTCAAGGACTGCCCCAACATGGAGGAACGGGAGCGTATTGTTGAGGAACTTTTCAGATGTGTTCATAAGACCTATATCTTTAATGACGACAAAAAATATGAGATCGGTGCATCGGTAGGTGTGTCGGCATATCCCGAAAACGGCAGTGATTTTGAATCGATCTTCGGCTGTGCAGGCAGAGCCGTAGAGCTTGTCAAGCTCAACGGCAAGAATATGTACCTTTTCTATAATGAGGCGATGAACGAAAACTGGGAGATCGGCGGCTCTGCCGAGAATACCGACTCTCTGAGTGTCGTGGAATATACAAAGTATTTCATTCCGGTCGCAGACCCCGTCAGCGGACGTGTGATGTCCTACGATCTGACAGAATATACCGTCGGCAAGGACGGTATGCTGCATGAGCTGAAGGGTGAGCGTTCCGAGGTGCTGACGGCGATGAGCCTGAGCAGCATGAAACGGCTGATAGGTGCTGTTTATTCGATGGAACAGGAGAAGCTTGAGCTGCCTAAGCTGTCGATCTATACGGTCTTTGATGCGGGCAAGTCCGAAACGGTTCTCAAGGCGATCGATGAAATGCTCGAGGAATATCCCGTAAAATGCTCCAACCTCTGCCTGATGCTTTCTCACGAAACCATTGCTTCCATGAGTATCAATGATCTTGTCAAGTTCTGTACGGCACTCAAAAAATTCGGCTTTGGCATCGGCATCTATAACATCGGCGGAGAAAGCATCAACATCAAGTGCTTTGCCGAGAAGCTGTTTGACAAGGTGGCACTGTCGTCGGCATTTATCAGCGGTGTTGCAGACGGAATCTATCCGATCGAGCTGCCGCTGTATATGGCAAGCTATTTTTCAAACAAAAATGTGATGACAGAATTGCCAGCCGAACCGCCGGAGGAGCTTTTAGAGCTTTTCAGCAAGAATTCTCAGCTCCTGTATTGTATCCAGAAAAATGAAATGATGACCCTCGACGACTTTGTGGAGCAGATCAAGATGGCTTCTGTTGCTGTGGAATACCCTGTGCTCAGCCATGAGGATACCGAGCTGGTTCTCAGCGAGCATCTCTATGACGAGATCTTAGAGCAGACGGGTACATTCATTTTAGAGTGGACACCCCGCTTTGACAGCATCAAGCTTTCCGGTTCGTTTGGGAAGATGTATGGTTATATACCGGAAACGGATAACTTCATGAGAAATATCAAGGATCGTCAGTTCTTCCATGCAGACGATGTCAGAAAGCTGCTCGAACGCATGAATTCCGCACGCTCCGAAAACGCGGAATCCGAAAGCTTTATCCGTATCTATAATGCACACGACGATTCTTATGTGTGGAACAAGGTTCGTTTTGTTTCCATCAGAAATTCAACAGGTGTCCCTGTGAGAATTATCGCCGTATTTGTCGATGTGTCTGACGAACACGATACCTCTGCTGATGACAGACGAAAGGACAGAACAGACTTCATCACCAATCTCTACAACAAGCGCGCTACCGAAAACAAGATCAAGCGCTATATCTATGACGAAGGTTCATCGGCAGTCAATGCGCTGATCGTCGTAGAGATCTGCGGTTTTGATACCCTTGAGGATACCCTCGGAACGGTATTTGCCAATGCGGTATTGAAGGAATCTGCCGAGAAGGTCAGGGAGCTTTTCAGAGATTCCGACATTATCGGCAGAAACAGCGGAAACCGCTTTACCATCTTTGTCAAAAATATTGCAGGCTTTGAAAAAATCAAGGAAAAAGCCGAACAGGTCTGCAATATTCTCAGCAGCAAGTATCAGTCGGACACCGGTGACATTTCGATCTTCGGAAAAGCCGGTATCAGCATTTTCCCCGCTAACGGTCTGACCTACGATGAGCTGTATTCCGAGGCACTCAAGGCGCTCTATTATGCGAAACACAGCATCAAACAAAGCGTTGCCCTTGCCGCCGATACGGATACCAAGCGTCTGCCCTGACTTTCCACGGAAATCAATTTTGCGGGGCAGCTTCTTCGGGGGGGGAACCCTTTGTTTGAAAACAAAGGGTTCTTCCCCCGCGTTCTCGTCTGTCGCCTCGGTCGGTGCTTCTGCTACGCAGAGGTGTCCACAGGACACCCGCACCCCTTCCTGAAAAAACGGACTTTTTGCCCATATCTGATACAGCTAATAGAGCAAGAGTGAGTTTATATACCGTGGATTCTTATAGTAGCGACAAAAATATTCTTACTTAGAGTGATATCCGAAGGGGTGTGGGGGCGACCGGAAAGCCCCCACAGTCAGCTTTTGACTTATCAAAGTATAAAAAATAAAGTCGTTTACTATAATAGAGCAAAAGTGAGTCTGTATTCTATATAACTGTGGGTTTTTAAAATTGATTTCCGTGCTGACATTCGGTGTTTGCAAGCTGTGCGCCGATACAGCGGCAATGAAATATCTTTTCAAATGTTGGTTGACTTTGTTGGTCGAATGGTATATAATTTTATCAGATAAGCGAACATTTATAGGAGGTATGGTCTATGAGCAAGAAACAAATTTGTGCGATCTTTATTCCTGTTGCAGGCGGTATTCTTCTGCTTGCTGCTGCTTGTGCAGCCTTCCTGATTTTCAGAGAAAAGCATAAGAGAGATGAAGAAGAACTGGAGCGCTATCTTGACGGTGCAATCGAATGATTTTTCATCATGGCGGCAGAGCAGTCTGCCGGAATAGTCATTCAGGATTCGGACGGGGGGCTTTTTGTGCCTTCCCGTCTTTTGATTTTTATATGATCCGGAGGAGCAAAACATGAGAATACTATTAGTGGAGGACGAAATCGGTCTTGCCGAAGCAGTCGGCGCGATTCTCCGCAGGGAAAGCTATACGGTCGATATCTGCTATGACGGCAAAAGCGGGCTGAAAAGTGCCATGACAGGTGTATACGACTGTATCGTACTGGATATTATGCTGCCGGGCATGAATGGCCTTGATGTGCTGACCTATCTGCGCGTCAAAGAAATTGATACGCCGGTGCTGCTTCTTACGGCAAAATCCGAAACGATCGATAAGATCAACGGACTTGACTGCGGCGCTGATGATTATCTCACCAAGCCGTTCTCTACGGGAGAATTGCTGGCTCGTCTGCGCGCACTCACACGCAGAAGAAATGCCGCACCCGATATCAACCCGAAATACGGCGATATTACCCTTGATCTGAAAAAAGGAGAGATCATCTGCGGGGGAGATTCGGTCATTGTCGGAAGAAAAGAGTTTCAGATGCTGGAAATGCTCATTGCAAATGCCGGACAAATCGTGACAAAGGAAATGTTTGTCAAAAAGGTCTGGGGAAACGATGACGACAGCGAATACAACAATGTGGAAGTCTATATCTCGTTTCTGAGAAAGAAGCTTACCATGCTTCATTCCCATGTGAATATCCGGACGAAACGCGGTGTCGGCTACTGTCTGGAGAAGCTGTCATGATCAGAAATCTGCGTATAAAGATCGCTACCATCATCTTTACACTTCTGACGCTCGTGGTTGTTGGTATTATGATTGCCATCAATGTGATCTCCCAGTCGGATAACACTGCGATCATCATGAGTAAATTGGAGGATATTGCTGTTTCCAACGGAAAAGTAACATCAGTCAGGGGCGGTGAATCGTATTACGAGCATTTTTCTGTCATGATCGACGGTGCATACAACCTGATCGGCATTGCCTACAGCAGTGATGTTGTCATGCAGGAAAAGGTAATCATCGACTATGCCGATCAGGCGCTTGCGTTTCACGAAAACAGCGGAACGATCGGCAGCTACCGCTTTATCATCATGCGAAAAAGCTACGGGAAGATCATTTCCTTTATGGATATTTCCGCTTATCAGCAGGCAGACAGAAGTCTGCTTCTGATCACCAGCATTATCGGCGGTATCGGTATCATTGTATTTTTCTTTATGTCCGTGCTGCTGGCAATATGGCTTGTCAAGCCCGTACAGGAATCCTTCGATAAACAGCGGCTGTTTATTTCCAATGCGAGTCATGAGCTTAAAACACCCCTTGCAGTGATCAGTGCCAATGCTGATGTGCTGGAGTCGGAAATCGGCGAAAACAAATGGCTTTCCTATATCCGCTCGGAGTCTGCCAGAATGAGCGAGCTTGTGAATGAGTTCCTGATTTTAGCACGTCTGGACGATAAAATGGGACATCAGATCTCCATTGCCGAGCTGAATCTGAGCGATCTGGTTCTGCGCACCGTACTGCCGTTTGAGAGTACCGTCTATGAGATGGGAAAACGCCTCGAAACCGACGTGGAACCCGATATCATGTATTGCGGTGATGCAAGTATCCTCAAACACATCGTTACGATTTTAACCGACAACGCTGTCAAATACAGCGACGAACACGGCGAAATCCGTGTAAAGCTCAGTAAAAAAGGCAGCAGAAGAATACTGGAGGTCTATAATACCGGTGTGGGTATCCAAAGGGATAAGCTCAGAAAAATCTTTGAACGGTTTTATCGTGAGGACGAAGTCAGAAACAGCAAAAGCGGCGGATATGGTCTGGGACTTTCCATCGCTCAGATCGGTACAGAAGCTCTTGGAGGCAGAATTTATGCCGAAAGCGAACCCGGCAAATGGGCACGCTTTATTGTTATCCTTTGACAATTTATAGTAAACGACATTATTTTTTATACTTTGATGAATCATAGGCTGACTGTGGGGGCTTTCCGGTCGCCCCCGCACCCCTTCGGACATCACTCTAAGTAAGAATATTTTTGTCGCCTGCTATAATTCTTCTGTCAAAAAAGTGTTTGTGTTGGCAAATCACCAACACAAACACTTTTTTAAATTGAAAATTGAAATTTGAAAATGGAAAATGAAATGAGGAAAGCGGAATGAGCAGTGGCGGGAAGAAGTAGTGAATAATGAATAATGAATACTGAATAATGAATAATGGTTTGCTATTCTGTTTTTTCTCCATAGAAGAATATATTATTCTGCTTTATTAACTTGCATAGTAAAAACACGCGGGTGCAGGGGGGTCGACCCCCCTGCCGGGGTCAAGGGGCAGAGCCCCTGCGGGGTCAAGGGGCAGAGCCCTTGCGGGGTTTGGGGCGGAGCCCCAATTATAGAAGGGCTTTGAAAAGGCGGTAGAGGGGGCGCTTATAGAGGGGGAGGGAGAGATAGATGGAGAGGGAGATGGAGCGGAAGGTGTCAACGATGAAGTCGTGTTCGGAGCGGGAGGCTTTCCGGGGGGAGAAGCTGACGCACTGCATGATTTCGATAAGGCGGTCGGCATCGGATCCGGAGATGAGTTCAGTGCCGTTTGGGAGCTGAACGGAGGAAAGCTGATGGACAAAGTCGTCCTCTGAGCCGTTGTAATCGACGAGGAAACCGCCGTAGTGGAGGGCTGAGATGATATAGCCGAAAAGCTTGCGGCAGCTTGCGGTGCTGAGGGAAGAAAGCCTTCTGTGCCGCCTGATCAGAAGAAAGATCACGATACCGATCAGGATCAGAATGTGTACACCGAAGAAAATATATACAGGGAGCCTGATGCCGGACATGAAATCATAGACAAAGTTGCCGTCATTATCAGTGCCGCTGCTCTGCTGTGTGTCGTCTGTAATACCTACGAAGCTCCAGCCGTGCTCCTGCATGATACGGCGCATTTTGGCGGAATCATATCCGGGATAGGTGCAGATCATGCGGCGTTCCGCAGTGGGGGTCACTTCAACGGGTACCCAACCGTAGTCGTCCAGATAGATCTCCACCCATGCGTGTGCCTGCATATCGGTGATATCGGCGGAAAAGTGTACAGTGCCGTTTTCATCGGGCGAATTACTGATGAACTGCTCCGGTGAAACAACAAAACCCGACACATATCTTGCCGGAATACCATACATCCGATACAGCATGACGGCTGCCGAAGCAAAATGCTGACAGTAGCCCTTGCCGTTGTCAAACAGAAAATAGTCGATAACGTCCTTGTTGAACGGGGTGTTGCCGGGAGAGGTGGTGTATTCGGCGCGGTTCTGGAGGGTCACGAGAATATAGGTGGTGATCTCATCAAGGGAATCAAGCGGTGTTGCCGCCACTAATTCCCGCATACGGCGCGTGCTGTCATTGTCTATAACAGTGGTATAAAATGACTGTATCGTCTGCTTGTAGTAATACAGAAAAACGCTTCTTAAAACAGTATCCGCTTCATCGGAATCAAGCGCGTTGAAAAATTTGCTTGTGGAAGGCAGTTCCTTGTCAAATGCTCCGTTTGCATTGATCTGTTCCTGCGTGAAAAAGCTGTTGAGATATCCGCTTTCGCGGTCAACACGGCGGCCGTACCAGAGCGATGCGATATCTGCTTGCGCATAATAGGGAATATACAGGCTATAATACTTTCGCGAATTGTGAATAATATTGATCTGAGTGGGAGCAACGTCACCGTAGGAGGAGCTTAATAGAGATTCCGGAGGTGAAATACCGGAAGTGCTGAACTCATAGTTGTCAGACGAAAGAGCGGTTGACAGCGCATTCTCATAATAGATACGGGCAACGGGGTCTGAGGTATTGTAAAGCAGGTCATTCAGCTTGTTATACAGGTTCGGGGAATAGTAACCTCTGTAATGATTGATGATCTCACTAAGTACAAGATTTATTGCACTTTCACGGTAGCCCCCTTCGATCATTCTGTTATAGGGGTTGCCAAAATCCATGGACTCGGCGGTTGAAAATGCGTTTTGCCACATACCTTCATAATATACGTCGCTGCTGAAGCCGTGCAGATAGAGCTTTTCCTGCGGAATCTGATCGGTTTGCAGGTGCAGCATGAGCTGACCGGATTGGTTGAGATTGCCCCGGTTGATGACACCGTTGTTAATGCCGTCTGCTTTGATACCGGTAAGCTGTGAGAGCGCATCCTTGACGGCGGTATCGGCTTCGGCAACCTTGTCATACAGGTCGGTCTGAAAGACATAAACGAACGGAATCGAAGCAATGGCAAGTATTGTGGCAAGTGCTGCCGATAATACGGTGACGGCAGAGGCGGATTTCGCACGGGTGGGCATCGTAAAACGTCGTTTTCCGCTGGCAGGTTCGGTCATGTTGAGTACCATAAATCCGATCTGATAGGTCAGCAGGGCGATCACTACGAAGGTGTTGCTCTCATAGCCGAACACCGGCGGGGCGATCAGTGCCGCCGTCACGATCAGGAACATGGCGGCATGGGAACGCAGCGAAAACTCCAGGGCCAAGAGTACGTGCAGGAGCAGCGCGATGAGAATCAGCAGACCGTCAATGCCGATCAGAGAAAAAATGCCTTCGGTGGATACACCGCCTTCTGAGGTGAGCACCGTCAGCAGATAGATCTTGGGTGCATAATCCAGCAGGGTCAGTGCGATCAGAGCGTAGGATACAATATTATATATTTTTGTGCGGTAGAAGTACAGATACCAGTAGACTCCTGCCACGATGTCGCAATAACCGCTGAGCATTGCAAAAAACGCAAAATTAAGATTCAGCACCGTACATACGACGTATATCAATGCCATGATACCAACTAAGAACACTGAGAACAACCAAATGGAATCATCGGTTTTGCGCCGCTGCATTTCGGCAAGCCGCCGTTCCTTTTTATCGGGAATCGTTTTTTTGGTTTTGACGAAGATTTTTTTCATAGCCTTCACCTCCCGTCAAAATGCAAAAAAGCCGTCTGCAAGCTCCTGCGAACAGGTATCGGCATGGAACGCGTGAATCAGGTTATCGCCGAAGTACCAGTGCAGACCGGTGTCCAGACGCATGGTATTGCCGGGCAGAGAAAGCCTGTATTCCTCAGAAGCGGCTTTCGTACAGGGCTGCGAACGATAGAGATGATGAAAGAGCTTCTGTATGGCGTTTTCATCGGTGATGTCATCGCTCACAAAGCCGCCCGCAGAGCTGTCAAAGCTGTATGCCTTGATGATGATATTGTTGGGCAGCAGTGCTTCTAAAACGGCATACAGTATTTCATAGAAAGCGTCTGTCTGTTCGGGAGAAGGAGGATCCTCAAAGGAAGTATCAATATAGAAGCTGAGAACAATGTCGTTCTCCTGATTATATTCCTTGACCCAGAGGGTCTGCGTTTTGGCACTCATGTTGCGGTGAACGTGCTTATAGAGGTCACCGTCGCGGTATTCTCTGAGCTGCCGGATATCGCTGTGGTCATCACCGGGGCGGTTATTGCTCAGGTCGGTGATCGGGTCGCCCTCATACGTGCCGAAGAGCGGCAGTTGAAGCTGAATTTGCTGTCGGGGGGGCATGATAAGGATCTCCTCACTTCCGGAGAGCTTTTGGGAGGACGAAAAAACACCCATATAGTCATAGACTCTGAGCCGCACCGGTGTGAGCACGATGATGCCGCAGTGGGGAGCGGTCAGGTAAAAGGAAGATAGATTTTCGTCATTATAGGCTTTTCCTCTTGCGCTGCCGAAGTATTTTTTTGTGATGCGTTTCTTACTGCCGAGATATTGCAGGCAAAAGGTCAGACAAAACCGGTCGGCAGGCAGGTCGGAGGTGTTGAGTATCTGAAAGGAAAACTCATTTTCAACGTTCCGGAAAATGGTGGTGTCCTGTTTTGGTATAGTCACGCGGAGGTGATGCCTGAGATAGCGCGACAAAATCAACATTACCAGCCCGAACAGCAGCAATCCGACGACGACCGTCATGAGTGAAAACTGCTGATAGACACCTGCAAAATAACACAGCATGACGATCAGCAGAAAATAGGTAAGCTTTTTCATCATTTTGCTCCCATCAACGGCAGTTCGACCGTTTTGATGATCTCATCTGTCACGCTGTGTTTTGTCCGGTTCTGCATTTTTGCGTTGGCATTGAGCGAGATGCGGTGAGAGATCACATAATAGAACTGTGCGGTAACGTCTGAGGGGATCACATAGCTTCTGCCGCTGAGCCATGCCCATGCCTTTGACATTTTCACAAGGGCAATGGTGGCGCGCGGACTTGCTCCTCTTACGAGATCGCGGTGATCGCGTGTGGCAGAAACGAGCCGCAGTATGTATTCGATGATCTCGTCCTTGATGTAGATACGGCTGACGGCGTCCTGCATTTGCAGAAACTCCTGTGCATTGGTGACCGCTTCGGTGCGGGCGGTGCGGGGCTGTCTGCCTGCGGCTCTGGCAACCTCCAGCTCACTGTTGAAATCGGGATATCCGATGGACAGATTGACCATAAAGCGGTCGATCTGTGCTTCGGGGAGCATCTGAGTGCCCGCTGTGCCGGAGGGGTTCTGCGTGGCGATAACGATAAACGGTGACGGAACGGCTCTTGTCGTACCCTCCACTGTGACCCTGCGTTCCTCCATGACCTCCAGCAGAGCCGACTGCGTTTTGGGAGAGGTACGGTTGATCTCGTCGGCAAGCAGGATATTGCAGAATACGCAGCCCTCGCGGTAGACGAATTTATCCTCCTCACGGCGATAGACCGAGAAGCCTGTGAGATCGGAGGGCATAACATCGGGGGTGAACTGCACACGCTTACATTCCAGACCCATCGCCTTTGAAAAGGCTACGGCGAGGGTCGTTTTTCCCACACCGGGAATATCCTCGAGCAGCACATGACCGTCTGAAAGAAAGGCTGTGAGAATTTCTGCGGTTTCGCGTTTTTTGCCGAGTACGGCGCGGTTGACCTCATTGAGCACCTTCATGGCTGTATGGTTGCTCATGATCTCTTCGGCAGCGGGAATACTGTCGGTATTATATGTCGGATTGTTGTTCAAATGTATCACCTCATAAATCATGTGTATATAATTGTTTTCCGGGAATCATGTTCTGATAATATCGGCAAAGCGGTAGGGAACGACCTTTTTCAGGTCGGCGGGAGAAAGGCATATCTGAAAGCCGCGTTTTCCGCCGCTGAATATGATGGTTTCAAAGTCTGATGCCGAGGAATGGAGCACCGTGCAAAACAGCTTTTTCATGCCGATCGGCGAACAGCCGCCGTGAATGTACCCCGTCAGTCCGAGCAGGTCTTTGGATTTCAGCATGGCAACGGATTTTTCACCTACTGCTGCCGCGGCCTTTTTGAGATCAAGCTCCTCTGCAACGGGTATCAGAAAAACGTAGTGTTCGCCGGATCTTCCCTCGGTGACGAGCGTTTTGAATACCCGCTGAGGCTCCTGTCCGAGCAGTCGGGCGGTATCAAGACCGGTCATGCCCTCAGTGACCTCGTAGTAATATTCGGTATAGGGAATTTTCATGCTGTCGAGTTTTCTCATCGCGTTGGTTTTATTGTCCTTTGCCATGGTATCACCGCTTTCATCTGGTACGATCTGACTGTATGACAGGAGTACGATGTCATTCAATGCTTCTATAATTGTATCATGAAAAGGCGGTGATTTTCAATATATTATTGCGACAATTACAAAATAATTTTAGAAAATATTACTATGATAAAGAATAAACCTCAAAATGCACAAAGAAACAGAGCCTTTCCGCCGGTGTGGCAGAAGCATTGACTGTCAGTGTAAAAAAATAATTTGCAAGTTTAGCTATAATTTCTTAAAAAAAAAGTAGATTTTTTCGGTTGGATATGTTATGATAATTTAGAACGTAAAAATCTTATTTCTATCGGATATGCTTTTCTGCTTGTGTACTTCCGGAGATGCCCTCAGACAAGAAGTCATTCCGGCGGTCGTTTACAGGAATCGTACCAACCATCATACTAAATCCAGTTCCGTATATGAGAGAGGTCTGCGGATTGATATATACGAGAATTGCTCAAGGGAGTTTTTTTGCATGGAAAAAAGAATGATATTTGTGACTTCACCTCCTGCCTGCGGTAAGACAAGGCTGTCTAAGAAGCTGGCAACAGAACTCAGACACGTTGTTTATCTCGACAAGGATACGCTGATTCCGCTTTCAAAACAGATCTTTGCAGTGGCACACCAGCCCTACAACAGAAGCTCCGAGTTCTTTGAGAAGGAGATCCGTGATTACGAATATGATGTTATTCTGGATCTTGCTTTTGAGGCACTCCGCTATGAAGATCTTGTTATGGTCAACGCACCCTTTACGCAGGAGATTCGTGACGATGCCTATATCGCTCAGCT
Organism: uncultured Ruminococcus sp.; assembly: GCA_902773325.1. Taxonomy (GTDB): domain Bacteria; phylum Bacillota; class Clostridia; order Oscillospirales; family Acutalibacteraceae; genus UBA1213. Next base: position 5,992 of record CACYDW010000012.1, on the reverse strand, counting down.
CCGTGCAAAGCTGGCACAGGCAGGCGCAAAGCTCACAGTCGTATGGATCGTTACCGACCCGGAGGTATGCCACCGCCGTATGATCGACAGAAACTCCGACCGTGACACATGGAAGCTTGCCAATTGGGAGGAATATCTTTCAACGGTGAATTTCACGATTCCCGAGAATCTGCGCGACCCCGATGACCCGTCCAGTCTGATTCTCTACTATAATTCGACCGATGAGCAGTCGGCGGAGTCCTTTGAGAATCTGATGAAGCATTTTGAAAAGTACGACTGATAACCGTGAATCGTAGGTGCGTGCCGGTGCGATCCATGAGAAGGCTTTGATATTCAATCAGCGGAATTATCCGATGATTGCGGCGCAATCGTCAGTCCTTTGCTATACATACGTGCTGTCTGCTGTGGTATAATGCGTACATCAGAAAGAAGTGTGACCTGTCAGGCTTGCGGTCTGATGCGGCAGACGAAGGAGGATCATCGTATGGAGTGGGTTTTTGGTTTACTTTTTATCGCACTGATCGTTATTCTGGGCATCAGGAATGCCAATCATGGCTATACGGCGGGCAGCAATCTTTTCAAGAGTTCGGAGGCGAACCTTGCAGGAGAAGAACATCTTGACCCGTCCGACTATGACTATTACAACAAAAACGGCAAGTTCCGTTGATCTGAACGGGCAGGAGGTTTCCGCCTTTATAGATGTGTGACACTGCCGCTGTTTCGGAATGATGCTTTATATGCTGACTTCAAGACCGGTGCTTTTGCGCCGGTTTTTTAGTGCAGCCGGTTATTTCCGGCGTGGTATAGCACCAATCTCCCATACTCAGAGCGATAGCTCGGTTGGATAGAAGCATAGGGCAGATTATGCTATTCAACTTATCAGCAGAGAAAACTCCCCTCTGGTGCTGAGCGACAACGCGAACAAGGGAGCGCAGGCTCTGCGCCAACGCTGCGGTTGCCAAAAGTATGAAAATATGATATGATTACCATGTAAGTGCAAATGACAAATCAATAAGGTGTGTGTATAATGAATTTGCATCCTGCATATTGATACTAATGTCAAATTTTAAGAAGGAGGTACTGTGATGTATCATTATGACTATCAGACAGAATATACCTGTGCAAGGCTGATCAGCCTTGATCTGGACGGGGATAAGGTGACCAATATCCGCTTTATGGGCGGGTGTGACGGCAACCTGAAAATGCTCTCCAAACTGGTTGACGGCTGGACAGTCGATGAAATTGAGGAAAAGCTCAGCGGAAATACCTGCGGAAGCCGTCCTACCTCATGCGCCGACCAGCTTGCCAGAGCGGTTCGCGCAGCATATACTGCCCAAGAGCTTGACGGCTGACCTTGAAGCTTTGCAGACCCGTCGGCGGGCTATGAATCAGGAGATGATGAAATGCTGAGTATACAAAACATCAGAAAAGAGTATAAAACGGGTGAGCTGATACAGACAGCACTTGACGGTGTGAGTCTGAATTTCAGGGATAACGAATTCGTGGCAATATTAGGACCGAGCGGCTCGGGAAAGACTACTTTGCTCAATATTGTGGGCGGTCTTGACAGATATGACAGCGGTGACCTGATCATCAATGGAATATCTACCAAAAAATACAGGGACAGGGACTGGGATTCCTACCGTAACCATACGATCGGCTTCGTGTTCCAGAGCTATAATCTCATTCCGCACCAATCCGTGCTGGCAAATGTGGAACTGTCACTGACGATCTCGGGCATCTCAAAGTCGGAACGGAGAAAACGCGCAAAGGAAGCTCTGGAGCGTGTCGGACTCGGTGAACAGCTCCATAAGCGTCCGAATCAGATGTCCGGCGGACAGATGCAGCGTGTGGCGATCGCCCGCGCACTGGTCAACGACCCCGATATTCTTCTTGCCGATGAGCCGACAGGTGCGCTGGATTCCGAAACAAGCGTACAGGTCATGGAGCTGCTCAATGAAGTCGCCAAGGACAGACTGGTTATCATGGTAACCCATAATCCCGATCTGGCTGAACGGTATGCTACCAGAACCGTCAAGCTCAATGATGGCAAGATCACCGATGACAGCAACCCGTTTGACCCGCAGGAGGAACAGTCAGAGCCTGTACATAAAAATATGGGAAAGTCCTCTATGTCATTTCTGACGGCACTTTCTCTGAGCTTCAATAACCTCAGAACCAAAAAGGGAAGAACCATTCTTACCGCATTTGCGGGTTCTATCGGTATTATCGGCATTGCCCTCATATTATCGCTGTCCAACGGTGTGAATACCTATATCAACGATATTCAGAAAAGCACCATGGCATCCTATCCCATCACGATCGAGGAGCAAACGTTCGACCTGAGCAGTCTGATGGAAATGAGCAGCAGTGATGCCGGCAAGAACAACACGGTTGACCATGAGCTTGATGCGGTATATTCGGACGGCAGTCAGCTACAGTCACTCAGCCAGATGGCGACCAGCATTACCGAAAATAATCTGACGGCATTCAAGAAATATCTCGACAATAAGGACAGTGCTATCCACGAATATATCGGAGAAAACGGCATTGTGTATTCTTACGCGACCAAATTCAATGTCTATACCTACGATAGTCAGGGTGCTTTTGTCAATGCGGACGGAAGTACTCTCGATATAGCGTCGGCTTACGGAACGGCAACGATGTCGTCAGGCTCCTACAGCTTTACGACAGGCGTTTCCAACAGCCTTCCCTTTGAGGAGCTGATTCCCTCGGCAGACGGAAAAGGCATCAGTACGGCGATCACCGACAACTATGACCTTGTATACGGCAGAATGCCGGAAACGTATAACGAACTGGTATTGGTTCTGGACGAAAATAATGAGGTCTATCTCACACAGCTCTATCAGCTCGGATTTCTTCCCACAGCGGACTACAAAGCCCTGAACGATGAGATCCGCAGCGGCGGTGAGGTCACCATCAAGCAGTATTCCCTGAACTATGAGGATATCTGTAAGCAGAAGTATTATCTGATTCCGGAATGTGACCTCTATGAGAAGGAAAATGATTCCTACGTGAATATTTCGGCAGATACAGATGCCATAGAAAAGCGGCTTGATAATGCCCTTGAGCTTCACATTGTCGGAGTTATCCGCACCTCGTCCGATATCACCGTTCCCCTGCTTCACTCACCGATCGGCTATACAAAGATGCTCACCGATTATCTGATCGAATATACCGACAACAGCGATATTGTAAAGGCACAGCGCGCCGATACCGAAAAAAGCATTATCAGCGGACTGCGGTTCAATCCCGGCACAGACGCGGAGAAGGCTGCCGATGCTGCCGCCTATCTGTCCTCACTCGGTATTTCCGATAAAGCAAAATTCTTTGAATCCATTATGCCTGCAATTCTTTCCAAATTTATGGAAGGAGCCGCTGGTATGCCGCAGACCTCACCCATAGGGAGCATACCTTTTATGACCGGAGATATGGATTCCGCTGAAATGACGGAACAGCAGCTTGCCGATGCGCTTGACAGCTTCCTTGAAAATCCTGATGAAGAAATTATGATCACTGTGTATGATAACTATATTTCATCAGCAAGCTATGAAGATGCTCTTGAAGCACTGGGTGTTGTCAGCCTTGACGCACCCTCGTCCATCAGTCTGTACGTAGACAGCTTTGAAGCCAAGGAGGGTGTTGCCTCGTGTATTGAGGAATACAACCGTAAAGCGGATGAGGAAGATGCCATTACCTATACCGATTATGTCGGTCTGCTGATGTCATCGGTCACAACGATCATCAACGTTATCGCTTATGTATTGATCGCGTTTGTGGCGGTGTCGCTGGTGGTATCCTCCATTATGATCGGTATTATCACCTATATTTCGGTGCTGGAGCGTACCAAGGAAATCGGTATTCTCCGTGCGATCGGAGCCTCCAAGCGCAACATTTCACAGGTGTTCAATGCGGAAACCTTTATTATCGGACTGCTGTCCGGAATAATCGGAATTGGCTGTACACTGATTATGCTGCTGCCGATCAATGAGATCATTCATGTGATAACCGGAATCGACAACGTGAACGCCATTCTTCCGCTTGATGCGGCTGTGGTTCTGATCATTCTGAGTGTACTGCTGACCTGTATCGGCGGATTGATCCCCTCCAAGAAGGCTTCCAAGCGTGACCCCGTAACCGCTCTGAGAACCGAATAAGGAACTGTGAAGAAATCAGTTTTCAATTTATGCTTAGGATGATTTGCACTGTACAAGGCACACGACCGCAGGAATACTGCCGTATTTCAAGGGAGTGCAACGCAGTACAGGGCAAATCAGACAGGTGGAAATGAAAAGTTATTGATGAACAGTTCCTGAATGTGTTCAGCAGTTTTTCTGCTGATGAAAAGCCGCATACCGCTGTATTCTTAACAGCAGTATGCGGCAGCTTGTATATGTATACTGTTATTTCGGGCATGAAATGCGGGCTATTTCTTCGATCGTGTGATGCAGCTTGTCTGCAACAGGGTTATCTGCGGCGCGGTAATACATCTCTTTACCGTCACGGCGGGATACGATCAGTCCGGCATTTTTAAGCAGCCTGAGATGATGCGATACGGCAGGACTTGTCATTTCCGTTGCCGACGCGATATTGATGACACATTCCTCACAATGGCACAGCAGCCAGAAAATACGAAGCCGCGACGGGTCGCCTAACTGCTTCATGGCTTCTGCAACAGTCTGTATGGTTTCATTGTGCGGCAATTCCCGGAGCACAGCAGCAGTGTTGTCACTGTGGTGATGAGGAAGATGGATTTCACTGTCAGACATCATAGCCCCCCCTTATCTGATAAAGTGGAAAATGATATTACGCGGCAAATAATCCTGCTTGCAATGCAGTCCTCTGCGAAAAAAATCATTTATTATCAGAATTGGCTCTGACAATTTCCAGAATCGAACAGAGCAGCAGAAGCGACACGGCTACATTCAGCAAGGAATTGATGATACGCAGTGCCCGGTTGGCTTTCTCCAGAGAACACAGACACTTGCCTTTGCAGTTTTCTTCGGTCTTGGTTTTTTCTTTTCTCATAATACTTCTCCTTTCTACGATGGAATCGTTCTGTATCCTATCATATCATATTTGATTCCCGATTACAATACGCAGGCTCTTACAAACAGGGAAATCAATTATGCAGGGCAGTTTTCCCGGGGGGAAACCCTTTCCTAAAAAAATGAACTTTTCGCCTATGTCTGAAACTGTGAATGCGCAGAAATATACTTAAAAGAGAATCAAAAAATATTGACAGAACTTTCAGGTAATGGTAAAATAGTCTTAGGATATGATTATATTAAAGAGGGCGGCTCAATAGACGTTGGAACATTTGCTTGTACCAAGGGACGAACTATAGTATTCAGCAAGTTTATGTATGATGACAGTAAATACCTTATTAGAGAATATGACGATGCAGTAAATCAAGGAAAATTTGCAAAAGGCACAACATATTTGAATGTGCCAGATCATGAATGCGGACATTTGTTTGCGAGACATAACAAACGCTATATTTCTGCATTAAGAAAAGCCTGTGAAAGAAGAGCTATTGAAGCAGGAATGACAACAGATCAGTATATTAAAATATATCTGAATATGCAAGTTGTATGGATGAATTGCTGGCAGAAATAAATGCAATGAAAAATGGATTACTTCCTGACTTGGCATTAGAGCTTTTGAAAGAGGTGTTATTGAAATGAAGATCGTAAATGAGTTAAGTGTATTTATCAGACATTATGATTGGTACTCAAAAGATAAAAATGGCTTTTTTGTTCCTACTGAAAAAGCTCCTCCCGAAGCAGTAGAAGCTATGGAGTATTGCAACAAGCTCGCGAAAAGAGATATCGAAAATGATATGCATATTATTTAACAACCGCTCTCACTGAGGGCGGTATTTTTATGCCCTGCGCGCCCATTTAAGCGACAAACGCGCGCGGGAATATAATTTCATACCTGACACGTAAAACGCGTTACAGTGCCTTTA
>CACYDW010000011.1 GCA_902773325.1 uncultured Ruminococcus sp. | reverse complement strand
CGGGTGAGAGAGATCCTCTCATCACTGACACGTACCACACCTGCTCCGAGCAGTCTGCGGGCATTGTCATAGTACCTCTGCGGCACCTCCCGCCCGAATCGCTCCCTGAAACGGACAGCATCAAGACCCTCATTCAGCCGCAGCGCAAGCATGATATATTCTTCTTCATCGCCGCCCTGCCCGTCATCGACCGTAACACCTTGGTAGAAGTCCTCAAATGACCTGCTGCAATAGAACCTTCTGCCCTCATAGAAGGAATGTGCCGACGGGCCAAACCCGATATAAGGCTCATCGTGCCAGTATTTCAGGTTGTGGCGGCTTTGTCTGCCCGGCTTTGCAAAGTTGGAAATCTCATACTGCTGGTAACCGTACTCCTCCAGCCGTTCACAGGCAAAAAGATACAGCTCTGCCTGCTGATCGTCATCGGGCAGTGAAAGAGTATCCTTCATACCGGAATAAGGGGTGCCGGGTTCTATTTTGAGGATATATGCCGACACATGGGCGGCATCATGTTCCGCACAGAAATCAATACTGCGTTCCAGACTTTCTTTGGTCTGACCCGAAATGGCAAGCATAAGGTCAAGTGAGATATTGTCGAAGCCTGCCGCCTGTGCCTTTCGGATACACTGCTGTGCCTGTGCGGTATTGTGTATTCTTCCCAACAGCCGCAGTTCACCGTCATCGGCAGATTGCAGCCCGATAGAGATACGGTTGAATCCGCTTTTCCGCAGCAATTCAAAGTCAAGATCCTCTTTGGAGGGGTTGATCTCGGCGGTGACCTCAGGGCTGCACAGCAGCAGATGCTGTTTTATGCAGTCCAGAATAGCTGTCAGCCGTTTTGCACCTATCAGACCGGGAGTTCCGCCACCGAAATAGACCGTATCAGCGCTTATGCTCCGGCTTGCCGCAAATGCTTCGATCTGCCGGCAAAGAACCGCCGTATAGCGGTCATAAGCGGCTTCATCGGCAGCGACCGAATAGAAATCGCAGTAGGGACATTTACGGGTGCAGAACGGAATATGAATGTATATACCCGTATGATTCATGGCTCTGACTCCGTCTTTCTGAATATGATCATGATCTCAATGAACATGGACACCATAGAACCCAGAAAAATCCCGATATCAAACAGCATGAAGGTATGGAAGGAATCGCCTAAGGAACGATAATCGGGCTCAGCGAGAGTTGTAAGGAAGTGAATAAAAGCATCGTCTGTTGCAGCCGCGCCGAGTGCACTGATCGTATTGTCCAGATAAAGCGTTGCACCCACATAAAACAGCAGCACAAGTATCGATGCCGCCGTAAAAAACGGTTTCTTAGGTTTGTTGATAATACATACCACGAGCATAGAGAGCAGAACTGCCGCTGTGATAATAATCAGCACGGGATTGATCATAGCCTTTTTTCTCCTTTTGCGTGATACAGCCGCAGCTGCTCAGAGCTTTCCGAGCAGCATAGCCGTTTTGAGGATTGCCGTCTGGGTTTTGGCATCGGGAAGTTCGTTATTAAGAACCATTTCCACGGCTTTTTTGAGAGGGATTTTTTCTACGGCAAGGAATTCGCCGTCATCGAGCTGCTGTCTTTCAAACCGATCGATCTTACAGAAATACAGGTGGATAATTTCTCCGCAGTAGCCGGGGCTGGGATAGAGCTTGCCGAGGGTCATATATTCTCTGCCGATAGCGCCTGTTTCTTCCAGCAGCTCACGCTTACCGTTTTCGAGGGGGTTCTGACCCTTTTCGAGCTTTCCGGCGGGCAGTTCCAGAAGGATCTCCTTATAGGGGTAGCGGAACTGTCTTACAAACAGCAGTTCTTCATCTTCTGTTAATGCGCTGACGCACACACCGCCGGGATGTTCTACCACCTCACGGCTTGCCTGAGTGCCGTCCTCAAGTGCAACGGTGTCAAGTGTAACGCGGACTACCTTGCCGTTGAACATTTCTTTTGACTGCAAGGTTTTTTCATAAAGCTTCATGCAAGATCCCTCATTTCGATTTGTTGAATGATTTTGGTCTGCCGGATACGCAGTGCAGGAATTTCTTTTTTGAAAAAAGCTCCCCTATATTCGGTATACAGCATCTTACACTGATTATATTACACTTCCGCCAAAAATGCAAAGCCTTGTTGCAGGCAGGCAGCGTCGACGCTGCACCCGTGTTCGCGTTGTCGCTCAGCACCAGAGAGAAGTCCCCTCTGCTATGCAAGTCGGACAGCATTATCTGCCCTATGCTTCTATACAACCGAGCTATCGCTCTGAGTACGGGAGATTGGTGCTATGCCGCGCCGCTGACAACAGTGGGCTATTGATGAGCACAAGGGGTACTTTCGTATTCTCTGTGAATCATCAGTATATTCCTCCGGACTCTCACTGTGAGAATATAAAAGATTTTTTAACTTATGTGAAAGAAATAAGTGAATTTACGGGTGGAAAACTACATTAACGATTGCAATTTGTCGTTTCGCGTTGTATAATGACTGTAAGTAAGTTCCCGAAAATGTATGGAGGTTAGAGGTATGAGTGAGGCAATCGCAAAGAAACATTCGCCCGCCCGCGCGATACTTGATTTTTTTAACAGTCCCGCTTGCTTTCGGTTTTGCTTTCTGATCGTTCTGTATTTTGCATTAAAGCCTGCGGCGGCAGTCATGATGCTGTGGGCAGTCTATTTATTCGTCCATGAAATGCTTGTGAAGCGCAGAATCAAGCGTATGCATTACCGCAGAGTCATCTATGCCTTTTTAGCAGTATCTCTTATCAGTGTCGGCATTCACTGGAACAGCAATCTTGTTCCGAACCTCCTTTCCGTATGCACTACCGCAACAGCATTTTTTATGTTTTACGGTATCCATGCCGAGAAAAGCAATTACCGCGTCAAAAAAGAAATTTGCCGTATTCTTTACTTCTTTGTGATTGCCACAACCGTGCTGATGGTGGCAGGTCTGATTCTGCTTGCCGTTTTTCCGGGCGGCATAACCGTGGCTGGCTTACCCGTGGCGATTTATGAAAACCGCTTTACAGGTGTTTTTGTCAATGCGAATGTTGCAGGCTTCTATTCGGTGATGGCTTTGATTTCCTGCCATCTGCTGTATCGCTCAAGACGTGCGGAAAAAAGGCTGACGTTCCTCAGACTCTGGCTTTATGTCACCTGTGTTCTTGTCAATCTGCTCACACTGTTTCTCTCAGACTCCAATGCTGCACTGCTGTTCCTGATCGTTTATTCAAGCTTTCTTGCGTTTTACTTTATTTTCAGAGATTTCAACAAAAAGAAGATACACAGCTTTCTGCTGCGGTTTGTAGCAACCGGGCTTTCGCTGGTGGTTATCACCTCGTCAGCACTGTTTCTGCGAACCTATATGCAGGGAAGAGTTTCGCTGATGCTCACCTCCGGCGCATCTGATATACAGATGTCTACGGGTATTATTGCTGAGGACGGCTCCGTTACACTTGCCCCTGACACTGACAGAAAACCCTCCTCCGGTACGAAGGTCAATAATGACGAGGAGGATACGACCACCTTCACTCACCAGAATACCAATATTGACAGCGGCAGATACGCCGTATGGCGTCAGGCATTGCAGCTTGCCGAGAAATTCCCGATATTCGGTATCGGCAAGGAAAACTTTGTTGACTACGGTAAGGCATATATCGGCGGCTTGAAATATCCGGAGTTTCACAACGCCTTGCTTACGATACTTGTAAGCTGCGGCTTAGTGGGACTGAATATTTTTTTCGTACTTGCTCTGACGATTGCCAAGGCAATGCTCAAAGCAATTTTCAACTATAAGGACAAGTGCCGCAGGGACGGAAGTATCCTTGTTCTGATCGTTGCGTTTTGCGCGGCATATTGCGTTTACTCCATGTTTGAACCGGCTCTGGTACTGGATTTTTCACCCCGTGTTTATTTGTTCTGGCTGCTCATCGGCTTCGGCATCAGCTATGTAGTCAAGTATAAAAAGCAGGCAGCAGCACAGCACAAGGAAACCGACAACACGATCTCGACTGACCAGACCTTCTCCGATTACCTCAAGAAACGATTCACAAATGTCGACTTCACAGCAGAAGCTTCGTGAATACACAGAGATGACACGGAACCATTCCGGCATACGTCCTTTTGCCATGCGGCGCGGCATCTGCGCTCATTTGCTGCGATCTGACGGTGCTGTATACGCATACACCGCAAACCACAATACGGGAGGAATCCCCCATGAATGACCTGATCAAAAAAGCTTCCAGGCTGCCGCTTGCAGCAGGAGCAGCAACCTTTGTCAGTATTCTGGGCATTATTTATGCTTTCAGCCTGACAAGACTTCTCGATCTTCTGCATTGGTACGCATTTGCATCAAGCAGTATCCTGAGCGTAGACGAGTATGACTTTCTGATACGTATATTTGTTCTGGTTCAGGCGGCATATTATATGCTGTGCTTTCCGTTCTCCGTCATACTGGCAAAAAGGAATGCCCGCCTGATCAATGCCGCTCTTCTCATATTGGCATTATGTAAGCTGTCGCTGTTTGTAGTAACACTCAACCTCGGGTTTGATACCATGCTCCAGTTCGGGTTTGATTCCCTGATGGAGGCATATTGCTTCTTTGTACTGCTGTATCTTTCAAGATCACCGAAGGCGATCTTCAAAACACCTCACCGATGGCTCACAGCAGGGGTTACGGGTGTTATCATAGAGATCATTCCGCTTGTAAGGAATATGCAGTTCCTTTTTGTAGAACAGGCAGACGCTTTTGTAAAAATCACCGTCTTTCTGCTGCCGCTGCTGACGGCTTCCGTATTTTTCTTTACAGCCATTCAGCTCAGAATCATGAAGGGTGAAGCCAGAAAACAGCGCAAAGACCTGAATAAGCTTCAGAGTGAAAACCCGGATAAATATCAGAACAAAGAGCATGACAGCAGCATAAAAACAGAGCCTGACAAAGACATTTCCCCAACACAAAATCCGGAATCGGAAGCTTCTCCGCAGCAGGAGGATTACCCGGAACAGGAAAATGTTCCGGAGCTGGAGGATTTTCTGCCGCAGGATGACTCTCCCCGGCAGGAGGATTTCCCGGAACAGGAGGATTACCCGGAACAGGAAGATTTTCCGGAGCTGGAGGATTTTCTGCCGCAGGAGGACTCCCCGCAGCAGAAACCGAGCCGGAATTATAGTAGGCGACAAAAAAATTCTTACTTAGAGTGATGTCCGAAGGGGTGTGGGGGCGACCGGAAAGCCCCCACAGTCAGCCGATG
>CACYDW010000010.1 GCA_902773325.1 uncultured Ruminococcus sp. | reverse complement strand
TATCTTACCACACTTCTTCGTTTTTGTCAAGAGTTTTTTCAAACTTTTTTTCAAGTTTTTTTCGTGAGCCGGTTTCATTCAAGTCCGTATTCTCCCCGAAAGCCGCTTGTTTTCAAGCTTTTTTCTCTCTTGGCTTACGCTTCCGTGCGACAGCTTTGTTATAATACCACCTTTCCTCCCTTTTGTCAACACCTTTTTTCAATTTTTTTTCCTCTCTACAAATTGTATAGTTTTCACCGGCATTTGTCCATTTTCCATCCCTTTCTGCCTTCTGTAAATATACTATTTGTAATTTTCTTTGCTTATTTTATCTTGAACCGCTCTACTTGTGTTCTTCGCATTTTATTTCTCGGGCAGAGCGGCATCTACATATTACAAATTGTATTATTTTCTATTATATTACGATTTGTATTTCTTTGCAGTTTTTATAGAATATTTTACCGCAATCTGTTACAATATACTTATATGGTTGTAGGTTCATCTGCTGCTAACGGAGAAATCATCATGAACGGAAATATCAGAAAAATACCCAAAAACCGAATGTCACCCAGAGCTTCTGTGATTCTGAGAATCAGAGCAACTCTGCTGTTAATTCTTCTGTCGATGTTTGACGGCTCTTTATACGTATTTATGCCTGTAACGGCGGTAATTGCTGCCGTTCTGATTCTTGCTGCTTATTTTACGGCTGTTGTACTGCTTCTGCCAATGTATTGCAAAAAATATTTTTACATTCTGGACAGGGATAAAATCACGGTCAACAGGGGCATTCTGATTCATGATAAAACCGAGGTAAGCCTTGCGGCGGTGCAATACTGCATTATTTATGCCGGCCCTGTGCAGCGTCTTTTCGGAGTTTGCAGCATCAGAATGATGATGGCAGGCACTTCTGTCACCGTTCGGGAACTTCCCTTGAAAGCAGCAGAAAAAATCAAAGATCTGGCGGAATATGACACACTCTGATTCTGAAGGAGCAGGACATGAAAAAGTATAAACGTACACATCCCTATTCCATTCTGATTCGGCTGCGGATTTCGGCGGTTCTTTTGTTGCTGCCGATTCTTCAGCAAATTCTTTACCAGCCGCAGAATACGCTTGAAATCATCAGTTCTCTTGGATACAACGCATTTTATGCACTCGCTGTCATTTTATATGCAATCTATTCATACCAGAGCTATTCCTATAAAATCGTAGACGGCGGCATCAGTATCAGGGATGGACTGATTTTTCAAAAGCATTTTACCATACCATATAACAAGATTCTTACGGTGACGTTTTCTAACGAACTGATACCGTCTGCTCTATTTGGCGCAACAAAGGTATCCTTCGACACACCGGGCGGCTTGGGCAGCAAATATGATGTTACTGCCTATTTTTCCAAAAAGCGAACACAGCAGATTCTGGATAAAATCAGAGCCGAAACCCCTGAGCAGGAATGTATCAGAGCCGATTTTGTAAATACCATTCTGATGTGTGCATTCTGGTCGAACCCGGCATCGGGATTTCTGATTATTGCCCCGCTGATTTCCTCCTCCGGCAATGTACTGGGAAAGGAACTGACAGAAGTCATTATCGGTCAGACAATGGATTTCAGGATCGAGATTCTTGCCCGCTGGCTGTCACCTGTCGCCGGAGCCGTAGCAAGCCTGCTGCTGCTGGGCTGGGGCATTTCGATGCTGGCAGTCTTTCTGCGGTATGCGCGTTTCAGGGTATTCACACAGGGCGATTATATCGGCATTGCCAGAGGTCTTGTGAATAAGCACGTGATGTATACGCAAAGATGCGGACTCACCGCCGTCAGTATAGACCAGAGTCTGCTGATGAAGATACTCGGACTATATACTGCAAGTATTTTTACTATAGGCTCCGGAAAGCTCAAAGGTGACAAGAGCCTGATTGTTGCACCTTCCAAAAAGAAAAAGCTGTATCAGGCGCTTTTTTTAATTGCAGATATTTCTTACCGTGAAACGCGGAGTGTCTACGCAAATCCCCGCAGCATTATGAGTTATCTGTATCTGCCGCTGACCGTATCAGCCATAATCATAACCGTCATTGCAACGGCAGATTATTTTATTTTTATCAATAATGTATTCAAGACCCTGCTGGTTTTTTCCCTGTTTTTGCTGTTATGGTGGATTCTGTTCCGCATCTGGTCACACAGAAAATCACATATCGGGTTCAACGACCGTTTTTTTGTTGTAAGCGGTTTTTCAAAGCTTACCCAGAAGAAGTATTATATTCCCTTCCGGAAAATCCAGCGTATTACCCTGACACAGAGTATCCCCCAACGAATCGCAGGCAACTGTACGGTGAAGGTTTATCTGTATTTTGAGAAACGTGCCTGCCATACAGTCAGGCATCTTCCGAAAAAAGAAGCCGAACAGCTCCTGAGAGCCATGAAACAGTATAGATAAACAAAAAAGTTTTCCACAATCAATTAAGAACTTGTGGAAAACTTTTTTGCTTTGTTTATTGATTCTTAAAAAACGCACAGATAATATTGACAGATTTTTCCGCTGCGGCAGTTCTGAAAACAGAATACTCTACCGCATCGTCCTCTTCGCTCATACTATCTGAAATAGAGCGCAGAATGGCAAACGGCACTTTGTTGATATAGCAGACCTGACCGATACTTCCCCCTTCCATTTCACAAGCGAGGGCATTGAAGCGGGTATTCAGGCTTTGGCGGTTTTCGTTGCCGGTGATAAAGCGGTCACCGGTTGCAATAGTACCAACCACATAGTTTTTTTCTCCTATATCATTGCAAGCCTGTCTGAGTTCGCTGACAAGCTGTTCATTGCAGGGAATATACACGATATTTTCCTCGGGAAGATACAGCATAGCAGGCTCATCACCGAGGGCAGTGGTATCCATATCATGCTGTACGACCCTTTCACCGATCACAACATGACCGATATGTGTTTTTTTGCTGGTACTTCCGCCGATTCCCGTATTGATGATCTTATCGGGGTTATAGGTAAGTATCATTGTCTGAGCAGCCACAGCCGCATTGACCTTGCCGATACCGCATTGTGCGACAACGCAGTCCGTACGATAAAGCTTTCCGACGGTAAAAACTGTACCGCTGATGGTTCGGGAGGATTTATCGGTCATTTTTTCAAGCAGACCGTTTACTTCAATATCCATTGCTCCAATAATTCCTATCATAAAAACGCTCACTTTCATCATTATGAAGATATAATCCGACAACCTTATTATAACATCAACAACTCAAATGTCAAATGCAGGCAGCGGCAGCGCACGGAAATCAATTTTGAAGGGCAGTTTCTTCGGGGGAAACCCTTTGTTTGAAAACAAAGGGTTCTCCCCCGAACCCCCTTCCTAAAAAAACGGACTTTTTGCCCATATCTGATACAGCTAATAAAGCAAAAGTGAGTCTATATACTGTGGATTTTTTTAAAGTTGATTTCCGTGGCGGCAGCGTCGGCGCTGCACCCGTGTTCGCGTTTTAGCTCAGCACCAGAGAGAAGTCCCCTCTGTTATACAGGTCGGACAGCATTATCTGACCTATGCTTCTATACAACCGAGCTATCGCTCTGAGTACGAGAGATTGGTGCTATGCCGCGCCGCTGACAACAGTGGTTCGTTGTTTGTGAGTGTTGAGAGCACAAGGAGTGCTTTTGTATGATGAAAATAACCATTCATCAGGTTTGATCTGCTTTCATAACAGAATCCGGCTTTCTGCGGTGCTTTTTGATGATGAGAATGATAATAATGACTGCGGCAGCAATAACAACAGGAATGATGATGATGAAGGGAAGCAGGGAAATACTGCGTTTTACATATACGAATGAACCGCCATTGCTCAGGAGAAATACGATATAGCTGCCGTCTGTTTCATAGTTTATTTCCTTATAATTGCCGTCCTTTGTGATGGCATAGAGTGTTCCGGCATCATCGGTTTTCATTCTGACAACCAGATCATCGGTATAATGGCTTACGCTGACCTTGTAGGAACAATATATACTTTTGGATTTGAACAAAGTGGTATCGGGGATATGATCAACGGAATCATAGCGGAGTTTCTGACCCTCATAAAAGTGCCCTTCCGCAAGGAACAGCGGGTGGTCGCCCTCCGTGGATATAGTGGTTTTCGGGTTATAATACTGACCGTTGACTGTAATGCTGTAGTAGATCCGTTCCTGATTGAAATCATCCCATTTCCAGTATTTCAGACCCTTGTTGGGCACTTCAGGAAGCTTTGCGATACTCCCTCCGAAGGCTACCTCTATTTCGTCAATGGTTTCGTCATCGACTATAAAGGTCACTACGATTTTTTTGAAAAGTTCAGGTGTGTTTTCAAGCTGTATGATTTCATTATAGGCGATCGGTTCGGCAATACCTTCATAGCTGATACCGTCTATGCCGCCTGTTTCGTTTTCTACAAACAGACAGTGATCGGTCGTTCCGCTGCAGTGCCCTGCGATGGAGCCGGTATATTCGTTACCGCTCATGATATAGGAATATGCCATACACGATGAGATCACAGAGCTATCTCCCGCAATACCGCCGATATAGCTGCTGCCGTAAAGCAGCGTACGTGAATAGCAGCTCTGAATACTTCCGGAACATTTTCCTGCAATACCGCCGCAGTAATCACCGCTTGAAACCGTCATTGTTCCTGCCGCAGTACAGTCTATCAAAGCACCGAAATCCGCATTTCCCGTAATTCCTCCCGCACATTTTTTCTTGGAGGTAACATCACCAATGCTTTCGCAGCTCTTTACTACAGCAAAAATCTGATATTGACCGTCTGAAAGAACAAACTTTGAAATATTCAGCTGATCCTCTGCATCAAATTCAATTTCTACAGACAATGAACCAACAATGCCGCCTGTATTGGTTTCTGCGCTGATATCACCGTTATTGGTGCAGTAAGCAACAGTGCCGTTGGTATATTTATCGGGTGATTCCAGAGAAATGTCGGCAGTAGAGTCAGTATTTGTATTGTCAAGATTTTCGGTGATTTCCGTAATGGTGTCATAGAGTGCAGAAATGCTGTTTGTCAGAGCCTTCCAATCTTTTTTTACCGCATCGGATTCATCCGCAAGATCATCTTTCAGCTTAAGGGAGCTGTTATGAATATTGGCAAGGTCGTCAGAAAGAACAGAAGAATCTACAACAGGCTGAGAACTGTTGGCAATCATTTGTTCAAGAGAGGAAATAAAATACCGTACCTTTTCAAGCTGTTTATTTGTATCTGTATTTTCCTGAATGTCAGAAATGATATCCTGTTCTGCAGAGCTGTAGCGGGAAGTGACGCGGGAGTTGATCTCAGAAGCCATACTTTCATTGGCAGAGCTGATCTCAGCATCAATACTGCTCAGATGCTCCTCAGCGCGGCTGCTGATATCCTCCCTGATCTCGCTGATATCCTTGAACGACACCTCAGAAGGGTTACTCTGCATACTTTCGATAACGGACTCCGCACTGCTGCTGAGTTCATCATGAATATTTTCAAGCTGTGATTCTATGCTCAGCTTGTCGATCAGACCGGTTTCGGCATCTGTCAGGGCTGAAAGGATATCGGTGAGGCTTTCCTGCGTGATCAGCTCACCCTTTGAAAACAATCTTTGAATCCTGGATATAAGCTTATCAGTGAGATTATAATCTCCATTTTCAATGCTTTCATTGAGCTGTCGGAGTATCTCAGCGGTATCGGCATTGATCGTATGGAGCTTATCGGAAGCATTGTTGATCATCGTCTGTGTGTTGTCAGATGCCGTATGCAGATATCCCTGCAATGCGTCAAGATCTGCCCTCATGCTGTCAGACATACCGGAGGAATCTGCTCTGAGCGTATCAATTTTCCGGTTGACGTCATTCAGATTATTTTTGAGAGCGGTCAGTCGGCTCTGGGAATAGTCCCATGAGGTATAAGGCTCGATTTGTCCCGTAATGCCGCCCACATCTTTTCTGCCGAGTACAATGCCTTCGTTGACGCAGTAGGACGTATAACCGCTTTGTCTGCCGACAATACCTCCCACATTATAACCTGTATGCTCATAGCCTGTTTTGCCCGTGTTTTTGCAGTGAATGATATTTCCGCATGAGAATCCTGCAATTCCTCCGACATCAGCAATATCCAGAAAATCATTTTCAGAAACACTTGAAATATCAAAGTCCATTGAGAAAATGTTTGTCACGGCAGAAGTACCGGAGGCAGATGTACCTTCTGCAATAACGGTGTTGATGTTACCGTTATTTTGGCAGTTGGTGATCAGACCGTTGTTGTTTCCTGCAATACCGCCGATGCTGTGTTCACCGTATGCAGTACCGCTGAAGGTACAGTTGACGATACTGCCGTTGTTTTCACCTGCAATACCCCCGATACCGTCTGCACCTGTCACTGTACCCGAAAAGCTGCAGTGAAGAATGGTACCGTTGTTGATGCCTGCAATACCGCCGATATTGTTTTTGCTTCCTGCGGGCTTTACATTTCCCTTGATATTCAGGTCATAAATCGTAGCAGTATCTGAAATAAGCCTGAAAAACCCCATATCAGAGCCGTCCGATGAAAAAGAGTAGTTTTTGATGGTAAATCCGCCGCCGTTAAAGCTGCCGCAGAAGCACGGAATATTTTTGAAACCGGAGTTTTTGAGATCAATGTCATTTTTCAGAATCACCATCAACTGTCTGGAGTAGCTGTCCAGCATACAGCTCCGGGCAAGAGCCATCAGGTCGTCTGCACTTTCGATATAATAGGTGTCTTTTGCCGCGTCAGCCGTTTCCATGCCGCAGAAGGATGACAATATCATTATCAGGCTAAGCAATACAGCGGCAGTTTTATAGATCCGTTTCATTCCTTTTCGCCTCCCAAGCTGATTTTGAAGCGTGTTTTTTCAATCAATCCGTCAAACATCACGATAAACTGCGGCAGAACGGTAAGCACCAGAATGACCGAGATCAGCGCACCTCTGCCGATGGCAAGACCGATATGCCCGATATAGACGTCACTGACCATAAACGATATAACAAAGCCTGCAACGGTCAGAATAGAACCGGAGGTCAGTATGGTAGGAAAGCTCTCGTTTACGGCAAGTATCATAGCGTCCTTTTTTGAAAGCTTCTGCCTGTGTTCAAGATAATGGTTCATAATAACGATCGCGTAGTCAATGGTTGCACCCATCTGCAATGCCGATACGATCATATTCGTAACAAAGGAGCAGGTCGTTCCTGTAAGAAACAGGAACGAGAAGTTGATCCAGATACTTCCCTGAATAACAAAAACCAGCAGCAGACCGCCCGCAACACTCTTGAATGTGAGCAGCAGAATAATCAGGATAAAAGCGATCGTAAGCAGATTGATCTTGGTATTGTCGCCCGTATAGGAGTTTCCGAGATCTCTTGCACTGGTAATCTCGCCTACCACCAGCACATTGCCATCACCGTAATATTTTTCGGCGATCGTGCGGATACTCTCTACAAGCTCCACACTCTTTTCACCTTCTACGGGAACGGTAGCCGTAACGACCAATCTGTCGTAATTCTCTCCCTGAAGCTGGTCAATACCCATCGTCAGCGTACCGCGCTTTTCATCAATGGCTGCCTGCTGGCTGTCATCGAGGGAAATCAGCCCCCGGTCGATCATATCAAAAAGATAGAGAAACATATCGAGCAGCGGTACTTCATATTCTTCTGCATTCTGAAAGATGCCCTGATACTGCTCATGCTCAACACCATACGCCTGATAGAGCAGGAGTGCCTGTTCTATATCAATATCGAGCAGTTCGGCGAACATACGGGGTGTATAATTGTCGGTAAGGACTCTGCCCTGTTCGATTTCGATATTGGCAAGTCCGGTAGTATTCTTGATGTTGTCAAGTGCGGCAATTTCCTTGAGGATTTCCTTTTCGTTATTGTAATTTCCGTTGGGAACGATGACTGCAATGGTAGTGGAGTTATCAAAGGTATCTGTAATTTTGTGCATGGCGGCACGGCTCTCGGAATAGATGAGTTCATCAATAGAGGTATCGTCAAATGCATAAGATGCCTGTGATGAAAAAACCACAGAAAAGGGAATAATCGCAACAAAAAGCCATACAAAGCAGTATCTGGAACACATCAGCAGCCTGCCCCAGGGTCTGATATCGGGAACAAGCGACCTGTGCGCGGTTTTTTTGAGCATTTTCGGAAAAAACATGATCAGTCCGGGCATGAGCAGAAATACTGTCAGAAGGCTTAATATAATACCCTTTGTGAGAACCATGCCGAGATCGTAGCCAAGTCGGAACTGCATGAGGGTCAGAGCAAGCAATCCGGAGATCGTAGTAAGGCTTGATGAAGAAATCTCAATAATAGATTTGGAGAGAGCCTCGATCAATGCTTCGCGGGCGGTAGGATATCGGAGTGCTTCGTCCTGATAGCGGTGACTGAATATGATCGAATAGTCGATTGCCAGTGCTAACTGGAGAATCACGGCGATAGAATTGGTGATAGATGAAATTTCTCCGAGCCAGAAGTTGGTACCCATATTGAGCAATCCCGCTACTCCGAACACAATGCCGAAAATAACGACCTCAAAATAGCTTCTTGACGTAAACAGCAGTACCGCCACAATAACAGCAACCGTCAGGATCAATACGCCGCCCATCTGAGAAGCTATTTCCTCGGACTTGTTCACACCGATATCCGATGAGATATAGGTATCATAATCACGCAGCATTTCCCTGATACTGTTCATATCATCAATAACCTCTAGGTCATTGTCTGTACCGTTGAACGAAATAGAGAGCAGTGCGGAGGAATTGACATAATGTACACGGGTATCATCGAGGGACACAGAATCAACGTGTTCCAGTTTTTCTATTTCTGCGGCGATTTTTTCTGCTGTTTCATAAGTAATGTTGGATACCATGACATCTGCCGAAGCATAGGTAATAAATTCGTCCGCCATAACAGTAATACCCTGTCTGGTTTCGGTTTCTTCTGGCAGAAAGGCTGTCATATCGCTGTTGACCTGTACCTTGCCGATACACATGACAGAATAGATCATTGCCAGACCAAACAAGCCCATGATAATAAAACGGTATCGGACGATTCCCGCAGAAACTATTTTCATGATTGGGGGTTTTTCTTTCTTTATTTTTTGTTTTTTATCCTTGTTTTCCTTTGATTTTTTTGACGCTGTGTTTTTTTCAGCTTTCATCTGTACGTCAGAATCGTCCTGAGGAACGGATATTTGTTCTTCCGTTTCTTTGCATGAAGGCGAAAACAATAATTCTGTCTGAGGATCCTTTTTTGTATTTTTCTGTTGATCGACTGTTTCCTTGTCTTTCATTTTTTGTTTTTTATGGCTTTTTACGGTTTTTTGATTTTTTTTCAAAATTTCATTGCTTTCCTGTTTTCTTTCATTTTTACCCATAATTCTCACTCCAGATATCTGACAAATACGGTATTTCAAATCTTAATTTATTATATGATTTTGATTTCACGTGTCAATACACAATTATTCAATTACTGCTGATTTTCAGGCAAAAACCGGAAAATGTAAAATTTTTTCCGCTGTCACCTTCGCGTCCTCCTTCACAAGCGTCAAAGTCTTGTTTCCGGCGCGGCATAGCACCAATCTCCCGTTTTATAGTAAACGACATTATTTTTTATACTTTCATAAATAATAGGCTGACTGTGGGGGCTTTCCGGTCGCCCCCACACCCCTTCG
>CACYDW010000009.1 GCA_902773325.1 uncultured Ruminococcus sp. | reverse complement strand
GACCCGTCCAATATGGGTACGATCCTCAGAAGTGCCGAAGCCTTTGGCACGGACGGCATTATCCTGTCGCGCGACTGCTGCGATATATATGCTCCGAAGGTGGTAAGGGGCAGTATGGGGGCGATTTTTCGCCTTGCCTTTGCCGCTGCGGAGGACTTTACCGCTGTCATCGGGGATATTACCCGCCGTGGGATTCCTACCTACGCTTCGACCCCGCATCAGGCGCGTGATATCAACACGGTTGATTTTTCACAAGGCGGTGTCATGCTGGTGGGCAACGAGGGAAACGGACTCACCCAACAGACCATTGCCGCTTGTTCGGAGCGTGTGAAAATTTCCATGAGAGGAAGGGCAGAGTCGCTCAATGCATCTGCCGCCGCCGCTGTTTTGCTGTATGAGATCAACAGCCGCTTTGCAGCGGCAGAATAAAGCGCAGCAGGGGAGAAGTCTGTTCTTTCAGGAAGGCTTTTTCCCGATATGCCCGCTGATCTGACGTGAGCAATCGGAGGAGAGTACACTATGCAGGATTCATTACAGAATATCGTTGAACCGCTGCTGCAATGGTATGCCGTCCATAAACGGGAGCTGCCCTGGCGGCGCGACAGAGAGCCTTATCACGTCTGGGTTTCCGAAATTATGCTCCAGCAGACAAGAATCGAAGCCGTCAGGCGGTATTATGAGCGGTTTATGCAGGCACTGCCCGATGTGGCGAGCCTGAGCCGGATTCCGGAGGACGATCTGCTCAAGCTGTGGGAGGGACTTGGCTATTACAGCCGCGCCCGCAATCTCCGAAAAGCGGCGCAGATCATCATGCAGGACTATAACGGCATATTTCCCCGCAGTGCACAGCAGCTCCGCAAGCTGCCTGGCATCGGGGAATATACGGCAGGAGCGGTCGCATCGATCTGCTTTGACGAGCGTGTTCCTGCCGTAGACGGCAACGTGCTGCGGGTGATCGCACGGGTCACAGGCAGCCGCGAAAATGTACTCCTGCCCGAAACAAAAAAGGCTGTATCCGCCCGTTTGGCGGATATCATACCCGAACAGGCGGGCACATTCAACGAAGCCCTCATGGAGCTTGGCGAACTTGTCTGTTCGCCCGACGGGACACCCGACTGCACACACTGCCCCTTGAGCGCACAGTGTACCGCATACCGTGATGATCTGACGGGAGAATTACCCGTGAGAATCAAGTCCGTCAGGCGCAGGAGAGAGGACAAGACGGTTTTTCTGCTGATTACAGATGACGGACGTATTGCGATAGAAAAGCGCACCGCTCCCGGACTGCTTTCCGGAATGTATCAGTTTCCGAATACCGACGGATTCTGCACCGATGGACAGATTGCCGCGTTAATGGAGCAATGGCAGTTTGTTCCGTCAGAGATCCGCTTTATCAGGGACGCAAAACACGCTTTCACACACATTGACTGGTATATGAAGGGCTATCTGGTGCGGGGAACGAACAGCGGAGGACACTTTTTATGGGTATCTCCCGCTGAACTGGAGCAAAGCTATCCGCTGCCAACGGCATTCCGCATTTTTCTTTAATATTGGGGCTTTGATTCTCGGCTGTCACCTCGGTCGGTGCTTCTGCTGCGCCCGCACTCAAGCTTTTTACTATGCTACAAAAAATAAAAAGAACCACTTAATCTTCATGGGGATAAAGCAGAATAGCATAACCATTATTCATTATTTCTGACTTTGCTTGTTAAAGCTGTTTGGATTATCCGGAATATAAAAGCTGTGGAGGTTGGGGTGAATGCCCGGTCAAGAATGAAGCCGCCTGCCGTTTCATATAATGGAACGACAGGCGGTGAATTGATGAGAAGATATTTTTGGCTGATAAGTACGGTAAGCATATTTGTATGCGGGCTGGTGCTGCATATTGCATACGAGGAATCGGGGCGGGCGGCATGGAGTATTCTGATATCCAGCGTAAATGCCAGTCCTTGGGAGATGACAAAGCCGTTTGTGCTGATTTATATTTTCTGGGTGTTTATAGAGCTGTCATGTCTGCGTCCGTCCTTGCTGCGGTTTGTATGTGCAAAGCTTGCGGCAATGTATCTGTTTGCGGGAGCATCTGTGACGGGAATATATTTTGTGGGAATAGCGGGACTGCCTGAGTGGGCGGTGTTCGCAATCATATTTATAAGTCTTTTGGCGGCGCAGCGGATCTCTTACGGGATCTATCGCTGTGGGATCAGAATCGATCTGTTCTGGACAGTGCTGCTGCTGTCGCTGGGACTGATGCTTGCCATGATCCTGTTTTGCAGCCTTTACCCGCCGCACTTTCCGGTATTTATGGACAGACACTATCACACCTACGGCATGATCCCTCTGACATGAGTCAATTTACATGACTTTTCTATAAATCCCCCTCCGGTATGAGTGCCGGAGGCGGTTGTTCCAAAGGGAGCTTTATGCAGAATGATCAGACATTGCTTCCGGAAATTCGGGATAGATATTGCGCCAATAGCGAAGATAATGCAGACCGTCATCATATTTGTCGGCGACAATTCTGTCCAGCGGATAGCCGTTGGCTGCCAGAGCATTATATACCATTCCGGAGTATGCGCCCTCATCTTCCGTATTGCTGCCCATATACATATACATAAACGGAAGCTCATCATAATACTAATATCAAAATTGATTTCCGTGGCACCGTTAGAAATGTCATTGACATAAGTCGGTGGGGTATGATAGAATAGTGGTGGGATAGCAGACTTCTGAACTCATCAGACGGAGTATGATACGGGTCTGTGATAAACGGAGAGATGTAAAATGGGCGGAAAAAACAATAAAAAAAGCAAAGCTGCAAAAAAACACACGGCATCCGATAAAACAGAGAAAAATACAACGCAGGAGCAGACCGCTGCGGCGGATATTGTTTCGGATAACAGCACCGAAAATCCCTCTGCGGAGGAAACCGTGTCGGATAACAGCACCGAAAGTCCCTCTGCGGTGGCGGATACCGTTTCGGACAGCAGCAAAAGCGAAGCTCCCGACCGCAGCAAACCGACAAATGCACTATTTAATACACTGCGGGTCATTATAGCGGCGGTTTCGGCGATCATGATCATCTGGCACATGATCTCGGGCTATTTCTCGGTCGGTCTGGTCGCTGGAATCATTATATGGTTTCTCATCGGTCTGGCAGCCGTCTTTGCACATCCTTTGAGATCGTTCGCCGTAAAAATGAGAAAAAAGCCGCTGACACGCGCTCTGTTTGATGTGGTCACACTGGTCAATGTTCTGGTTCTGTTTGTCTTTGGCGCGGTATATACCGCTATGATCTATACGGCGGCAAGAGCGGCGCGTGATGATGCAACGGTCGTTGTGGTCGGCGATACACTCGACAGCCATGCTCCCGGTAAGCGTCTTTCCGAAAGAATCAAAATTGCTTATGAATATCTGATCCTGCACCCCGATTCCGCGTGTGTCGCAACCGGGGGAAAACACGAGGGCGAGAGTATCAGCGAGGCGCAGTGTATCCGTGATGAGCTTGTTGAGATGGGCATTGACAGCAGCAGGATCTACCTCGAAGAAACATCGTCCGATGTGAGAGAGCATATCGTGAATGCCGTTGAGCTGATCAGGCATGAAGGACTTGATCAGAACATCGCCGTTGCCACCAGCGGCTGTAATGTTCTGCGCTGTGCGCTGATCATTCAGGACTGCGGCTGTTCGTCAAGGGCACTGTCTGCGTCCGTTCCGCTTCACACACTGGCAAATGATGCTTCCACAGAGGTTTTTGACGTATTGAACGAGATCATTAACGAATAAAATGCTGTCCTGATTCGTTTCGTGAATAACCAAACGGCAAAGATGTTCTGCACAGCAGATGATTTTTGCCGTTATTTTGTGCGGGAGGTGGTTGATCTCATTTTCAGCAGGTTTGTTCAGAATATCGCAAGAAAAGGAGTATAGGAACATGAAAAACGGAGTTTTTTCAGCATTGCTTGCCGTGCTGCTTGCTTCTTCCGTGACGATGCTGCCCATTATCAATGCACAGTCGCTCAGTCAGGAGGAAGAAACCGATGAAGTAAGCAGGTCACCGGTCGAGATCATCAAAAAAGATCAGAACAAAAACGGTGACACCCCCAATACCGCCGCCGCCGCAAAAGATGAGATCGTTACATTCATCGTTAGGGTAGAGGGCGACGCATTGCTTGATACGGTAGTTGCTTCCGGCGGAAGATACCATAGCGTTGCAGAACTGTTACTCTCTGCTGACGGCAAAAAGTATGTCGATTCTATCAAAAGGGCGCAGGCGGTTGTAAAGGCAAGTATCCAGAAAATGGTTCCCGATTCGGATTTCAGCCAGTCGAGAGTCTATACCGCAGTCATGAATGGGTTTTCGGTCAATGCCCCTCTCTCATCCATGTCAAAAATAGCTAAGGTCAACGGTGTAGCATCTGTAACCATAGCGGAGGACGATCAGTCTGTCGCCGAACCGGATGAGCCTGAAAGCAATGATACCGTCCCTGCCGATGGTACAGATAACGCTCCCGGTATCGCTACGGACAGCTATGACGCAGTGGATATCCTCGGCCGTAAGCTTTCAAGAGCGACGATGAGCAGTATTTCGGGTCTGACAGCCGATCAGCTTTCTGCCAATGCCTGCTATGATGCGGGATTCACCGGCAGCGGTATTCTGATAGCCGTGATCGACAATGAATTCGATACCGATCACGAGGTATTTTCTTCCGTACCGCAGAATACAAAGTATAATTTCAGCTCGCTGGAAACCATTTATAATATTGCAGGCTTCAATACATACAGGGGCTGCACGGCTTCTGATGTTTACAAAAGCGGCAAGATCATATTCGCCTATGACTATTCCGACAGAGATGCTGATACCAGAGAATACGCCGATGACTTTCTCTGGCACGGCACACACGTTGCGGGTATTGCCGCGGGAAATAACGGAAAAACAGATGATGACAGCTTCCGCGGAGTTGCCTATGATGCCCAGCTGATGCTGCTCAAGGCCAACAATGATATGGAAGAGGACGGCATGGTCGGTATGTACTACGACACCGACTGTATTCTGGCGGCATTGGACGATGCCGTAAAAATGGGTGCCGATATCATCTCCATGAGTCTGGGTGTTCCGAGAATTGCTTCTGATGCAGGCTTATATGCGGATATTTGCAGCAGGATCTCCGAATCGGGTATTATGCTGATCTCCGCAGCAGGCAATGACAGCTATAATGCCCTCACCGATGACGATGGATATCCTTTGCCCCTTGATGCAAGAGATATTGATTACAGCACGATCAATACGCGCGGCAACGGCGATTCCTCGATGATCGTAGGCGGCTCTGAAAATGCCTTCGGCAAAAGTATCTGCAAGGTGTTCTCCTTAAACGGCAGAGAAGCTGTCACACCGTATAAGGAAATGATTTTTTATGATACTTATGAGAACCTTCCGTTTGAATTACCGGATCCCGATGCTCCGGAGTATGTCTATGTCGGAGGGATCGGCAGTGAAGAGGACTACGAAGGCAAGGACGTATCCGGCAAGGTCGCTGTCGTAAACCGCGGCGAAATCGATTTCACCGAAAAGCAGCAGATAGCCAGCCGGCACGGTGCGGCTGCCTTGATCGTTGTCAATTACGATGATATGATACCCGAGTATATGGTTGTTTCTTCCGATGTGATTCCGGTTTGTATTGTTTCGGCGGCAGAGCGGGAATATTTTGAAGAAAACCCAAGCGGCAGTATGGCTATTTGGGAGGGGGAGTATGTCTATACCGGCAACAAGCCCCAGTCCTATATTTATGCCGACTCCTCTTATGGCGTCAGAGAAGATCTCACGCTGTTTCCCGATATCATCGCACCCGGTGTGGACGTATTTTCATCAACTCCGGGAAACAACTTTGAATATGCCTCGGGAACTTCTATGGCAACACCGGCATTTTCGGGCAGCTATGCGATCGTCAAGCAAATGATGCAGAATGACCCTGCATATAATGCACTCACTCCTCAGGAAAAATCCATATTCCTTTCGTCTATGCTCATGAGCAGTGCCGCGCCTGTTGTGTTCCCCGTATACGATCCTGAAGAATCCGATGTTCTTTATTATACCCCGCGTATTCAGGGCGCAGGATTGCCCGACCTTGAAGCCGTGATGACACAAAAGGCATATCTTACGGTCAACGGTCTTATGCCCAAGGTCAGCATGAGGGACAGCATGGAAGGAAAATATGCGTTCACCTTTACGGTTCATAACCGTTCGGACGAAACGCTGCATTACCAGCTGGACTCTGTTTTCCAGACGGACGGCTTCTATGGTGCGGAAGAAAGATACTACAATTCATTTGTACCGGAATCGCTTTCAGAATACACGGATATAGTCTATACGGTTGACGGAGAAAGCGTGACGGAAGTATCTCTCCTGCCACAGGAGCAGAAGGATATTTCGGTGACAGTGGAGCTTTCACCCGAGTTTGTTCTTGCATATATGAATTATTTCAGCAACGGCTTTTATGTTGACGGATACATTTTCCTGAATGATGCGGAAAACGATGCGCAGCTCAGCCTGCCTGTCATGGGCTTCTGCGGCGACTGGGGCGGTATCAGCCCGTTTGATTATACGATCTACAGCGATCAGGAAAGCATAACACAAGCCATGAACTGTCTTATAGCATACGCCGATAACACGAACGGAGTTTATTCTTATAACTATATGCTTGCCTATAACGGCTTGTTGGATACACTGTCAGATAAACTGTATATGGGCAGAAATATCCTGAATAATACTACTGCCGACGAACTGCATGAAGCATATATTCTGCCGAGAGGTCAATATCTGAGAGATCTTCATGATATCACGATCAGTATCCTCAAGGGCGGCAGAAGCCTGCTTGATATCGATGCAGGCAGTTGGAGTGCTGTCCGCTCGGGCAGCCGCGACATTCTGGCATTGGATAGTCAACAGCAGCAAAAAATGGAGAATCTGTTCAGTTCGCTTGCTGACGGCGAATATGAGTATGTGATCTCCGCACGGGTCATGAAGAGCAATAACACCCTGTCTGACCCCTATAGTGTAAGCTTTGCTTTTACCGAGGACAACAAAGCACCGGTTGTGCAGAACGCTGAAACGTTCTGCAAGGACGGCAGGCTTTATCTCCGCCTTACAGCAAAGGACGATAATGCGATGCAGGGCTTTGATCTGTATACCGTGACCTACAACGCTGCTGCCGACAGATATGACTATGCAGACAGCCTTTACGACCTCCTTAATGAGGGCTATGTTTCGGAGGACAGCTTTGCGCTTGCAGAGTATGAGCTGAGAGATGACGGTACGGCAGAGTTTATCTATGATATTACCGGTCTGCACGATCAGCTCAATGCACTTTCTATCAGAACCACCACCAGCGTCGACAAATGCTCCTCTGTCAAGATCGCCTACAAGGCTGCGGATATGGCATGGAATCTGTCTGAGGCAAGGATTATTGATGCAGTCGTATACGGCAGCGCATCATTCACCTTCAAGGATCAGAACAATATCCCCGTTGAGGGTGTCGGCGTAAAATTCGGCGATGAAACGCTCTATTCTGATGAAAACGGCAAGGTCCGGTTTGAAAACCTGCTCCCCGATACTTATTATGCAGAGATCGTTTCACTTCCCGAAAACTACTCCACAGACAAGCATATCTTCTTGACCACCATCAATACCGATCAGTATGAGTATGACTATGATCTGACACTCCAATTCAGCGGCGAATATCCCCCCAAGCCGGAGGACATCAGCAGCAACAGCAGCTCCGAAGCTCCCGCTCCTCCAACGTCCCCGGATACTTCAAAAACCGATGAACAGCACTCCGATACTTCCACGGCTTCTTCCATGCCTTCATCAGAATCTCATCAGAGCACCATTGACAACAGCAGCTCTCAGAACAGTGACACTTCGTCTGTATCAACAGGCGACCACCCTGTCTTTGCTCTTGTATTTGTTTCTGCCTTGCTGTCGGTATGTGTAATATCATTGGCGGTGAGCAAAAAAAGAAGAAGCAGTGACGACTGATCGGAAGTCCTTCTTCTGATCTGCGGTACATACTATGCACCGCAGGCTCACAGATCATAACAAAAAAACCATTGCCGTACCGCCGTTTGTCAGCGATGCGGCAATGGTTTTATTTTCAGCATACAGTTCTTTGCGGTCAGCATTTATGCATCTGCCCGGTTTTCACGGGATTTTCCGTGCCGATCGCTGTGCCTGAAAAAGTCCGCACCGCTGTTTGTCAGCAGTGCGGACTAATACTAATATCAAACAGACCTGACGACAATCTTTGGCGTTAAATTCCGCATAGCATCGTTGTCATCCTTGCTTGGCGCCAGCCAAGCGGCGTCTTCCGCCT
>CACYDW010000008.1 GCA_902773325.1 uncultured Ruminococcus sp. | reverse complement strand
CAGATTCCAGTGGCCTCGTAACGAAACTGAGGCAAAGCTCCTGACACCGCAGCAGACACGCTGGCTGTTGGAGGGACTTACGATAGAACAGCCAAAAGCTATTCGTGATGGAAAGCCCGGTATTCTCTATTAAAATACAGTTATCGAAAAATTCACACAAAAAGGTAGAATCAGCCCTCCGTTTCTGATATGATAAATATATCATTCAGGGAATAAAAATATTATTGAATTATCAATTATCCATATATTCCGCCTTGCAATTTCTGCTCAAATGTTATATCATTGATATAGTGGCGACGTGTTTCAACTTCAACAGACAATATTTTTTCTGCCACGCAAAAGCACATGAAAAGCACTTGTCTGAATCATCATTCGAGAAAGGACGATCAAACAAATGGCAATAGATGAAAATTTTCCGCTTGCTTTGTCAACGGGTACGATTCTCGCAGGACAGTACATCATCCAGAAGGTACTCGGTCAGGGCGGATTCGGCATCACCTATCTCGCAGAGGATCATAAAACCGGTCAGAAGGTAGCTGTCAAGGAATTTTTCCCGGATACGCTTGCCTACAGAGAGGGAACTACCGTTATATCCTATCCCGGCGACAGAACCGAAAACTACGACTACGGTAAAGAAAACTTCCTGCAGGAAGCACAGACACTTGCACAGTTTATCGGAAATGACAATATTGTACGTATACACAACTACTTTGAGGAAAACGGAACTGCCTACTTCGTCATGGACTATATCAACGGTATCAGCTTCGATCATTACCTCAGACAAAAGGGCGGCAAGATCAGCGTTGAAGAAGCAGAAAAAATCCTGATTCCCATCATGGACGCTCTTTCTGCCGTACACAGCAAGGGCATCATACACCGCGATGTAACACCGGATAACATTTACATCTGTGCGGACGGCACCGTCAAGCTCCTTGATTTCGGCGCGGCAAGATACAGTCTCGGCGACAAGAGCCGCAGTCTTGACGTTATTCTCAAACACGGATTCGCTCCGAAGGAGCAGTATACAAGGCGCGGAAAGCAAGGTCCTTTCACCGATATATACAGCCTTGCCGCTACCTTCTATTTCGCGATCACAGGAAAACGTCCGCCGGATTCGGTTGACCGTCTTGATGAGGACGACCTGATTCCGCCGTCATCTCTGGGTATACCCATCACCGATTATCAGGAAAAGGCACTGTATCAGGCACTTGCTGTACAGCCCTATGACCGCTTCCAATCGATGGAAACCTTCAAAAATGTACTGCTGAATGAGAAGAATCTGACCTCTCCGTCAGCCTCCCCCTCCCAGCCTGCGGCACAAAGCAGCGCTGCCGCTTCACAGCCTGCACCCCAGACGACAGTTACCTCCTTCTCTGCTGCACAGACTGTCCCGCAGACGAGCGCGGCTTATCCCACCTCACAGACCATGCCCCAGACGAGTGCAGCTTATCCCACCTCACAGACTATGCCGCAGACAAGCGCGGCTTATCCCACCTCACAGACCATGCCCCAGACAAGCGCGGCTTATCCCACCTCACAGACTATGCCGCAGACAAGCGCAGCTTATCCCACATCACAGACCATGCCGCAGACAAGCGCGGCTTATCCCACCTCACAGACTATTCCGCAGACAAGCGCGGCTTATCCCACCTCACAGACTATTCCGCAGACAGGTGCGGCTTATCCCACATCACAGACCATGCCGCAGACCGCGCCGCA
Source organism: uncultured Ruminococcus sp. (assembly GCA_902773325.1). Lineage (GTDB taxonomy): Bacteria > Bacillota > Clostridia > Oscillospirales > Acutalibacteraceae > UBA1213. Next base: position 10,003 of record CACYDW010000008.1, on the reverse strand, counting down.
GCCTGCCGCGCCCTATGCCGTACCCCAGAGCGGTATGCCCGCAGCCTATCCACAAAAGCAGTCCGGCGGAACCAATACCAAGCTGATCGCAGGCATTGCTGCCGCAGCGGCGGCAGTTGTGGTGATCATCGGTGTGGTGATCGCCGTGGCAGTTGCTTCCAACAACAGCAACAATATTCAGGTCATGAACAGCGAACCGGCATCCTCTTCCGGTCACGGCGGCTTTGTGGTAGAATCAGAGCCTTCCAATGATACGACCTCTCTGCCGGTAACGATCTCCCTGCCGGATGTTTCCGTTCCGGTTTCCTCCACGGAGGAATCCTCTGAGCCGGAATCCTCTGCTGCACAGTCCTCTGCACAGGAATCCTCCCAGCCGATCTATGACTCTGCCACGACATCCGTAAGCTCGGATATCTCGAGAAACATCGTCAATGACGGTCTGATCGCGTGGGACGGACAGTATCAGATCTGTGTAGATGACGGCGGTCACTCCCTGTGGTATGTAGGGTCGGATCACAATATCAAAAAGCTCTTTACCAATGAATCCAATTATTTTTCCAACTTGTTCTGTATTGACGGCATACTGTATTTCACATACGGCAACACCGCCTACTACATGGATTACAAAAACGAAAGCTCCTACCATGCGATTTCCGCACTTCAGGCGTATGCAGGCGATACCTACACCTTCTATGTAACAGACAAGTACTACTTCGTCTATTATCATGAGTCCTCCGGTGTCGGCTATGTATACAGGATCAATAAAAACACGGGTGCAAAGGAAGACACACTTTCCGTTGACTATTGGAATGAGTTCGTAATCGTTGATAACTGGATCTATTATATCACGGAGGACAACAGCGATCGTTCTGCCGTTGCCAGAGTGAGTGCCAGTGACTTCTCTAAGGGCGGCACCAACTATATCTACGATGCAAACGGCGGCACATACTGGTCGATCGTATCAGACGGCTACTATATGTATGCAATGGCAAGGGAAACCGACGGTACATGGTCGCTTGCAAAGGTCGCTCTCGATCTAAACCCCGACACCTATACACCGGTCGTATGGGATCTGGGCAGTAATATAATCACGTCAACAGAATATGTGCTCGCCCTTAATATAGAAGGCAGCAACGCGTTCGTAGGTCTCAGAGATAAAGAGGAGGAAACCTCCAGCATCATTCTTCTCACACTGAATTCCAACGGCACATGCAAGAGCACACTTGTAGACGACAGCAACGCAACTTCCCCGAATATTGTACCGTATACAGACGGTTCCTATACACTGAATTATCTGCGCGATAAAACAGACGGCACTAACAAGCTATGGGAAATCTCGTTTGACAAATACGGCAATGTTAGTTCAAATTAGTCAGGAGGAATCATTATGGCATTACAAGAATGTGCAAACGGTCATATCTATGACACAGACCAGTTCCCCCGCTGTCCCTACTGCGGCGGAGGAACAAACATGATCAGCTTCGACGGCGGCTCTTCAATAGGCAAGACCGTTGCAGCCGGCCCTGCTGCTCCGGCAGGACCCTCAGCGGTCGGTTCAACAGTTGCTCCCCAGAGCTACATCAAGGGTCATGACAACAAGGTCGACACCGGCAAGACCGTCGGTGTCTTCCAGAGAAAGCTCCAGTTCGACCCCGTTGTAGGCTGGCTGGTGTGCATCGAGGGTCCCGACAAGGGCAAGGACTTCCGTGTTTTCGGAAGAAACAACTCCATTGGCAGAAGCGAGTCCATGGACATCTGCATCAAGAATGACAAAACCATCTCAAGAGAAAATCATGCAAGAGTATCCTACGACCAGAAGCACAACACCTTCTATATTGTGCCGGCAGAAAGTGCCAATACCATTTATCTGAACGACCAGCCCGTCTATGTGCCTGCCATACTCGGCGCAAGGGACATCATTGAATTAGGTGAAGGCAAATTCATGTTTATTCCCTTCTGCGATGACAGCTTTACATGGAAGAACGATTCGGAACAGGGAGAATAAGATGTCTTGGTTTAAGAAAAAGAAAAAAAAGAACGTAACCGTATCGCCGATGATGTCTGACGATGATAAGATCCTCTATCAGGTCGCAAACCTGCAGGGGGTGGGCGCAAGACAGCGGCAGGAGGATTCCTTCACGCTGGCAAATGCCCTCGATCAGTCACAGTATGAAAACAACGGTCTGATGTTCTGCGTTTGTGACGGGATGGGCGGCATGAAGGACGGCAGGCTTGCCAGTGAAACGGCTATTGCTTCCTTCCGCAGCTCCTTCGCTGCACTCGACAGACGAGGCAATATTGCCGGTCAGCTCAGAAACAGCGTGAATGAGGCTGCAAACAAAGTGCTGGCACTTTTGGACGGTGACGGCGGCAGTACGGTCGTGATCGGCATCATTATTCATGAACAGCTTTATTATGCCAGTGTGGGCGACAGCTTTCTGTACCTCAGAAGAGCGGGAAAGCTGATCCGACTCAACTGCGAACACAACGTATGCCATGAGCGGTATCTTGAGAATATCCGGGACGGTCATTTTGACCCGTCCGAATGCCGGAATGACCCGGAAGCACAGGCACTCACCAGCTTTCTCGGCATGGCAGGAGAAATCAGGATCGACAGCTCTTCAAGACCGCTTCCGCTGCAAAAGGGTGATATTATTCTTGCCTGTTCAGACGGTGTGGGCGGTGTATTGAGCGAAGCCGAGCTTAACGGCATCCTGAGCGGTGCATCTGTGCATCAGATGTGTACCGACATCGAACAGGGCATTACGGCTCATGCCCGACCTAATCAGGATAACTATACGGCGCTTTTGGTAAGCTGCCTGTAAACGGAGGTAATTATATGAAATCTAAAATAATAAGAAGGATCACTTCACTGCTGATTTCGGCAATCGTCACGCTGTCCTTTGCCGCAGTTCCCATGCTCAGTGCATCGGCATTTGACAACAACGTAAAAAGCGGCACCGTTGCAGTCGTTTTCTTTCTGAAGGGTGCAAAGCTTGCTTTATATGACGGAGAAAACCTGTCGCTGTATTCCGACCTCGGCGATATCGAATGGAGCGGCGGCTCGGGCTTCTTTGTAGGCAGACCCGGCGACAAGGCTCAGTATATCGTTACCAATGAACACGTTGTTGATGATTATATCGCCGCCAATGAAGGTGAACAGTATGTATTGTTCACCGGACAGTATACCAGCGATTATTCACAGGCTCTCTACCTGATCTCAGACAGCTGCGAAATGAGGATCTACTACTCTCAGGACGATTATGACGTTGCATACGTTGACTGCTACGGCGATATGCAGAAGGTTGACCTTGCTGTACTCCGACTCAGAGAACCCACAGAGAAAAGACACACCCTCAAGCTCATGGCTCCCACAGAAGCTATGGTCGGCAGCACCGTATATACCATCGGTTATCCCGGCAATGCCGACAACTCCTTCACCAGTGCCAGCAAATACGGTATCAACGATGCTACCGTACATAAGGGCATCATCAGCAAGCTCGTTGCCAACGAAGGCAAGGGTGTTGAAAGAATCGCTATCGACGCGGTCGTTCAGCACGGAAACTCCGGCGGTCCGCTTGTCAATGAAGCCGGTTATGTACTCGGTGTCAATACCAACGTAGAGTCCAACAGCCCCTATGAAAACCAGATCGAAACAGACTATTATTCCATCAGCACCACAGAGATCATGCGTTTCCTTGACAAAAACAATATTCCTTATGAAACAGCCGGCGGCTTCAACGGTGTTATTCTGGCGATCGTGCTGGTTGTTGTCGGTGTGGTTGTAGTAGCCGTGATCGCAGTAGTTCTGCTCCTTGTTATGAAGAAGCCTGCTAAGGCTCCCGCAGGTGCTATGCCCGCAGGTGCTATGCCCGCAGGCGGTATGCCGATGGGCGGCTACAATAACGGTATGGGTGCCAATAATATGCCTGTTGTGAAGGGCGGCATTATACGCTCCCTGTCTGCACAGCACAGCGGAAAGGTCTTCCCCGTCGGCAAAGCACCCGTTACGATCGGAAGAGATGCTTCTTCCTGCGTGATCGTATATCAGGAGGGAACCCCCGGCGTCAGCAGAAAGCACTGCACCGTCAGCTACGTCAGCGAAACACGGGAATTCATTCTGACCGACCTCAATTCTTCATACGGAACATTCATCCTCACCTCAGGAGAAAGACTGACTGCCAACCAGCCCATCAAGCTCAAGCCGGGTGAATGCTTCTATGTTGGTGACAAAGGCAACGTACTGAGCGTTGAACTGGAGAAATAAATGAAGTTTGATGTATTTGAATATACCAACAAGGGCGGCAGAAGCTACAACGAGGATTCCGTCGGCAGTAAATATGACGAAACCAAAGGTATCTTTATCGTAGCCGACGGTCTTGGCGGACACAGCTTCGGTGAGTTGGCCTCTGCCTGTGCAGCAGAAACCTTCCTTTCGGAATGGAACGGCTTCTCCCAGAATCCCGAAGAACAAATGCAGACCCTCACAGAAACAGCTAACCGCAATATTCTCGCCATTCAGAAGGAAAAAAATACGGTACTCAAAAGCACCGCCGCTGTTTTAGCTGTTGACAGCGAAAAGGCTGTTTTTGCCAACACCGGCGACTCGAGAGTCTATTATTTCCACAAGAGCTGCCTGCACACGGTCACCGCAGACCACTCCGTTGCATACAAAAAATACAAGGCAGGAGAAATTACAAGAGATATGATCGGCACTGATGAGGATCAGTCCCGTTTGCTGCGTACACTGGGCGGCGAGGATCGCTATCAGCCGGACATCTATATCATTCCCTGCCCGCTTGAAGCAGGAGATGCCTTTCTGCTCTGTTCTGACGGCGCATGGGAATATCTGCGTGATGAAGAAATTCTGGTAGACCTTCTCAAAGCCGAAAATGCACAGCAATGGGCAGAATTGCTCCTGCTAAGGATCATCGACCGCGTCAACGGTGAAAACGATAATCTGACCGTTCTGACTGTCAGGATCGAAGGCTGATCCTCCAGAAGATCGGTATGAACCCAATTCCGGGAACACCATTTGTAAAAAACGGTGTTCCCGGATTCATTTTATTCCGAATTTGATAAAACAATATGGACATCACCCCGGAAACATGTTAAAATAGCAGTAAGAATGGTATATCTATACCCACCGCACTTACTATATCGGAAAAGAGGTACATCAAAATGAAAAAGGGCAGAATATTAGCACTGATACTTTCCGCCATGCTGGTACTGTCAGCGTCAGCGGGCTGCTCCGGAAATACAGAGTCCGCAGAAACATCCGAAGCCTCCGTTGAACAGCAGGAAAAAAGCAATTTTCCCACGCTTCCGGGAACGTCCGGTTCAGAAACGTCCGACTCAGAAAAATCCGAATCCGGCACCTCCGGCTCGGAAAACTCTGACACCCCGGCAGACAGTGCCGTAGCCGGCAAATATACGCTTACAAGCTACATTAAGGACGGCGAACCCGTTGACCTTTCAGACAACAATGCCAAGGGCGTCTACTCCACCATCGACCTCCGGTCTGACGGCACAGGCGAGCTGGATCTCTTTGGTATCAAGTCAAAAGTAACCTATACCGCCAGCACCATGAACGTTGCCGGCGCAGATGCGACCTATACCCTTTCGGGAGATGTTCTGACGATCGTCAGCGGCTCTACCACCATGATCTTCAAACGCGGCGAGCCGGATACAACTGCGCAGGACAGCAGCACCCCCTCACAGGAAAGCTCACAGCCCGCTGAACAAAGCTCTAAGCCCGCAGAATCCTCGGCTCCCGTTGATGTGTCATCGATCGGTGATACGATCCGCGCAGAAAGCCCCGAATGGAAAAATCTGGAATGGGAAACCTACATTGATCCCGATGGTCTGTTTACTGTTGAAGTACCAAAGGGCTGGCAGGTAACCTCTGCCGACGGAAAGAAGCATGGGAAAATGTATGGATTGCAAGTCGTTGTACAAAAGCCGGATGAGTCCAAGGGTGTCAGCATGATTGACTGGATCACTTTTGACAAATCGGTGATGCCCGAACCTACTGTTGAGTGTCTTTATAAGGCATTGTACCCCAACGTGACAGAATGGGTCATTTTAGAATCCTCCACTCCTGATTACTTGCAGGAGATCAAGGATTCAAACCCCGATTGCCTTGATGCTAAGGTACTCCGCGTGAATTATACACTTCACGGTCTGGAGCATGAAGGAATCTTCTTAGGGTTTGTCAACAAGAGCCTGATCAGCGGTACAAATGCCGCAACAACAATATGGGCAGGCTGGGCACCGAGAGGCGAATGTGATAACTGGGAAGATGTTCATGCCAGAATAGAGAAAAGCCTTACCTATACAGAAGCCTACAAGAGCCGCAACCAATCATAAACAACCACTTTGCACATACAGCCATATTGTGCGCGATTCAGGGAGGTAAAATATGATGAGAAAGGAAAAAATAGCAGCACTGGTTCTGTCGGCAATACTGGTGCTTTCAGCGTCGGCAGGCTGCTCCGGCAGTCCGGAAAATAACGAAATCTCAGAAGCCGTCAGCGAACAGCAGGAAAGAAGCAAGTTTCCCGCACTTCCCGGAGTGTCCGGTTCAGAAGCGTCTGACACAGAGAAGTCCGGATCCGACACCTCCGGTTCCGAAACCTCTGACGCACCGGCAAACAGTGCCCTTGTCGGTATCTATACACTTACCACCTACATCAGGGACGGTGAGCCTGTTGACCTTTCAGGCAACAACTCCAAGGGAATCTATTCCACCATCGAGCTCAAAGACAATGGTACGGGAGAACTGAACCTCTTTGGCATTACATCCAACGTCACCTATACCGCAAGCACCATGAATGTCGCCGGAGCAGACTCGACCTATACCCTTTCGGGAGATGTTCTGACGATTCTCAGCGGCTCTGCCACGATGATTTTCAAGCGCGGCGAACCCGACACGGTCATTGCCGAAAACAGCAAGCCCACAGAAGAAAGCTCACAGCCCGCAGAGGAAAGCTCCAAACCCGCAGAATCCTCCGTTCCCGATGTATCTGACAGCAGTCAGCCCGAAACAAAAAAGGTGGAATGGGAGAACTATACCGACTCCGAGGGTCGATTCACCATCCGGATTCCCAAGGGCTGGATCGTTACGGTTCAGGACGATAACTCCGGCACAAAACAAATAGGTATGCTCATCTCCGTCACTACCCCCGACAAAAAATACGGTGCCGAAATGCTGGACTTCATCAGCATAGCAAAATATAAAATGCCGGAGCAGACCGTTGAATCGCTTTTCCGCGCACTGTATTTGTCCTACACCATCACGATTCTCGATACATCCGTTCCCGATGAGCTTAAAGAGATCATGGACAGTCAGGAAACAGCCAAGGACACCAAGCTCATACATGCAAAGCTGCAAAAAGACGGTGAGGACAGCGAAATCAAGTTCTGCGGATTTGTCATTGAGAGTGCCACACCTGCCGTCAACTCTGCCGTACTCATTCGTTCAAGCTTCACACACTTCGGAGAATACGACGAATGGGAAGATGTATTAGAAACTATACACGGCAGTCTGGAGTATTCAGAAGAATATCTGACCCGCTACAATTAAGGAAGCACCAACCGACCGCCCGCTTTGAGTTACAGGCTCACAGCGGCGGTCGTTCCATACAGGCAGGAGGATTCACGAATGGAGCAAAAAATGACTGTACCGGCATTTTCACCCGAGATCATCAAAGAAATGTACCTTGCCTACGGCGGCGATATGTATTCCCTTTGGCATGATTACGGATATAAATTCATAGATGCCTGTAAATTTTATGGATATACAGAGGAGATCATGAAGCAATGGAAGGAGGCAAAATGATATGATCGGTGAAAAGAAAATGGAAGCGAATACCACGTTTTATGACAAATCCAACGCTCCTGTCTGCAAGGGCTGGCTGCCCGAGGGCTATCAACCCGCTATCGCGGAGGTAGAATCCGACCGCAGCAACACGGATTTTCCGATGATCATCTGGCTCTCTGCATCAAACGGCGAAAACAAACGGATGTTCAATCGGATTTTCCGGAAGTATTCCTTCGACAAATTAAAACAACCCTCCGAAAACGGCTTCATGGAGTATGACGAATACCTTGATACAAATGCCTTGTCCATTCTCAAAGCAGAACAGCTCCGTCTTGTGCGCCGTTACTGCCTTACCGATGAGGAATTGGAAAATCTGCGCGCCGAGCTGATCGAAATCCGTGAGTCCTTCGCAAAGCACAGTATACCGGGACACATAGAAAAAGTCGTTCAGAGCTTATACGGCGCAAGCGGCGCAAAGCTCTATGAAGCCGACACCAATGGTGAAAAGCGCTATCTGCTTCTGACCGTCCGTATGCTGGCATCGGAATCCGGCACTGTCAACTTAGATGTTCAGAAGGCCCGGCAAAGCTATCAGGAGCTTCTCCAGCAAATACAGAGTCACAACTATCCGGGCAGCGGTTTTGGCGGATATGCATCCCCGCAGCCATCAGTTCAGCAGCCCGCAAGCTATGATACCGACCCCCGCACTCCGTTTGGTCAGCACCGTACAGACGGATTCATCTCTTCTTCGATCATCTGGGATATCCACCATTTTTCCGGATTTGAATCGCCCGTTGAGCCGACAGAGAACGAAGTAAGGGATTTTCTCAGCTTTGCTCTTTCGGCGGAGCTTCACCCGCAGCTTGTACAGGCTCTTACACAATACCGGCAGCAGCTCATGTCGAATATGATGCAGGAAAACCAGATGCTGGCCAACAGCTTTCAGCAAACTATGAGAATGCGGCAGCAGAGCTTCGACAGAAGCTTTGCCGCTATGAAGTCCGTTTCGGATATGAGCTTCAATATGACCCGGCAGAGAGTCGCCGCCAACAATGCCGCCTTCGACAGGCAGACCCGTATGCAGCATGAAGCGATCATGGGCGTCAATACCTATCAGCGCACAGACGGCTCGACCGTGGAGGTATCCGTAGGGGCTGACCGCGTATTTCAGGCGACGAATGACCCGACAACGGTTGTCGGCATTGAAGGAGCGGGTCCTACTAATGTACCGTTCGGCTGGACAGAGCTTACCAAACTCAAATAGTATCATGCTTTGAAATCAGTGAAAACAAAACATCGCTCTACTTTGCACACAAAGGGTTCATTCCGTCGAATCATACTCCGACAGGAATGAACCCTTTTTTACCGCAGCTTTCAGCGCGTCCCGAACTGCCCTGTCATACCATCAAAAGTCTTTCGTCCATACACAAAAGCCCATGAATATCACATCTTTCTCATTTCGTTCTTTTTAACATAAAATAACGGAGTTGTATAATACTTTTTTATATATTGCCTTATTGGCTATAATATGTTATGATGTTACATAGATGAACAGACCCACCAAAGGTCATCCGTTCATTCCAAAGATCGACACTTTATTAAGGAGGCATTAAAATGAGACACAAAAATACCGCAGCGTCCATACTTTCACTGGCACTTTGCCTGTCCATGATGACAGCCTGCGGAAACACCGAAAACGGAGGATCATCATCCGGCACAAACAGTCAGGGCTCACAGGAAAGCCAGACCGAAGAAAGCAAAACCGAAAAAAGCGGTACCGAACCTGTCGCTTCCAATATGCATACACTGCTGATCCGTGACAGTCTGAAAAATGACAGTATGACCGCTACCTTCATCAACTCCGTTTCGGGAGCGTCCGAAGATATTGTCATGACAAAAACGGGAGAAACCGATGACAGCTACATCTATACCTGTCAGGCGGACACCAGTCTGTACAATATGGTTCACCTCAACTACGGCAACAAAATCAAAAGCAAGGACGTGGCATTCAACAGCTTCACAGCAGGCTGGTATCTCAAGGATGATGCGAATTTTTCATACGACCCGCTTCTGCCTTATGCAGAAGGAATGGATCTCCGCTACGACCCCGCATTTACTACCGCAACACTCCATTTTGACAGCAATGATAAAACCGTCTATATCTGGACACCCGAGGACTAT
>CACYDW010000007.1 GCA_902773325.1 uncultured Ruminococcus sp. | reverse complement strand
TGAGCCGCACGAAAAGGGATTTCTACCAGTATTATGCAACGATGATGGAGCCGTGGGACGGCCCTGCTTCGATCCTTTTCTCCGACGGTGATATCATGGGTGCCGTTCTCGACAGAAACGGACTTCGCCCGTCAAGATACTATATTACCGATGACGGAAACCTGATCCTTTCCTCAGAGGTCGGCGCACTGCCGATTCCTGCGGAAAAGATCGTAACCAAGGAAAGACTGCGCCCCGGCAAAATGCTCCTTGTAGATACCGTAAAAGGCAGAGTGACCGATGATGAGGAGCTGAAGGAATATTACGCATCCCGTCAGCCCTACGGCGAATGGCTGGACAGCAATCTTGTCAAGCTCAAAGACCTGCGTATCCCGAATACCAAGGTTGAAGAGCATCACGGCGATGAAAGAAAAAGACTGCAAAAGGCCTTCGGCTATACCTACGAAGAGATCATGAAGGATATCCTTCCCATGGCGCAGAACGGCAGCGAGCCGATCACGTCAATGGGAATTGATACCCCGATAGCGGTTCTTTCAAAACAGCCGCAGCCGCTGTTCAATTATTTCAAGCAGCTTTTCGCACAGGTCACAAACCCGCCGATCGACGCAATACGCGAGGAAATCGTTACTTCAACGACCGTATATATCGGTGAGGACGGCAACATTCTTGAAGAGCGTCCCGAAAACTGCAAGGTCATCAAGGTGCATAACCCGATACTGACCTCAACCGATATACTGAAGCTTAAAAATATGAAGGTCAGCGGCTTCAAGGTTGCCGTTATCCCGATACTCTATTATAAGAATACCCGTCTTTCAAAGGCTATCAGCCGCCTTTATCTTGAAGCGGACAAGGCATATAATGAGGGTGCCAATATCCTGATCCTCTCCGACAGGGGAGTAGATGAAAACCATCTTGCGATCCCCTCTCTGCTTGCCGTTTCTGCTCTGCACAGACACCTTGTTGTTACAAAGAGAAGAACATCTCTTGCTGTTATCCTTGAAAGCGGTGAGCCGAGAACAGTGCATCATTTCGCGACCCTTTTAGGTTACGGCGCAAGTGCCGTTAACCCCTATCTTGCACAGGAAACCATTCACGAGCTTATCCACGAGGATCTGCTTGACAAGGATTATTATGCCGCCGTGGATGACTATAACAATGCGATCCTTCACGGCATTGTCAAGATCGCATCCAAAATGGGTATCTCTACGATTCAGTCCTATCAGGGCTCCCAGATCTTCGAGGCGATCGGCATCGGGAAAAGCGTCATTGACGAATATTTCACGGGTACGGTCAGCCGTATCGGCGGTATTACGCTTGAGGATATAGAAAAGACCGTTGACAGCCTTCACACCGCGGCATTTGACCCGCTGAGCCTTGAAACCACTCCGGAAATTTTTTCCCGCGGAGAGCATAAATTCAGAAGCGGCACAGAGGAACATCTGTATAATCCGAAAACGATACACACTCTGCAAATGGCAGCAAGAACAAATAACTACGATTTATTCAAATCATATTCCCGTATGATAACCGAAGAAATGGGAACGATGAATATCCGCGGACTGTTTGATTTCAATTTCGCGGAAAACCCTGTTCCGCTTGAAGAGGTGGAAAGCGCGCAGTCCATCGTAAAGCGCTTCAAGACAGGTGCCATGTCCTACGGCTCTATTTCGGAGGAAGCGCACCAGGCACTTGCCCTTGCCATGAACAAGCTCCACGGAAAATCCAATTCCGGTGAGGGCGGTGAAAGCGATGAAAGACTGCTGACAAAGGGAACAGACGAAAACCGCTGTTCGGCTATCAAGCAGGTCGCATCAGGCCGTTTCGGAGTGACCTCAAAATACCTCAACAGTGCCGACGAGATACAGATCAAAATGGCACAGGGCGCAAAGCCCGGAGAGGGCGGTCATCTTCCCGGCAAGAAGGTCTATCCCTGGATCGCTAAGACAAGACATTCCACTCCCGGTGTATCCCTGATCTCACCGCCGCCGCATCACGATATCTATTCTATTGAAGACCTCGCACAGCTTATCTATGACCTGAAAAATGCCAATAAGAATGCCCGTATTTCCGTCAAGCTTGTATCCGAATGCGGTGTGGGTACAGTAGCCGCAGGCGTGGCAAAAGCGGGCGCAGGAGTCATCCTCATTTCCGGCTATGACGGCGGCACGGGTGCAGCGCCGGGCAGCTCTATCCATAATGCCGGACTTCCTTGGGAGCTTGGTCTTGCGGAGGCTCACCAGACACTGATGATGAACGGTCTGAGAAACAAGGTCGTCATTGAAACAGACGGTAAGCTGATGACCGGCCGCGATGTTGCAGTCGCAGCTGTTCTCGGCGCAGAGGAATTCGGCTTTGCTACTGCTCCGCTTGTAACCCTTGGCTGTGCTATGATGCGGGTCTGCAATCTTGATACCTGTCCCTTCGGTGTTGCAACACAGAATCCGGAGCTGAGAAAGAGGTTTATGGGCAAGCCGGAATATGTCGTGAACTTCATGATGTTTATAGCCGAGGAACTTCGTGAATATATGTCAAAGCTTGGTGTACGCACTCTTGACGAACTTGTCGGCAGAACGGATCTGCTTAGAGTGAAAGCAGAGCTTTCAGACAGAGAAAGGAAGATCGATCTTTCGGCTATCCTTGGCTGTGACAGGAGGGAAGATGTTTCCTACGATAACAAGTCTGCATTTGATTTCAGACTTTCCGAAACAGTTGACGAAAAGGAGCTTGAGGAAAAATTCAGATCTTCCTTCAAAAAAGGCACTAAGAAAACCATTGAGATTGATGTCAGGAATACCGACCGCAGCCTTGGCACAGCGTTCGGCTCTGAGATCACAAAGAAATTCGGTGATACCCTCGCAGAAGATACATTCACCGTAAAATGTCACGGCGCAGGCGGTCAGAGCTTCGGAGCATTTATTCCGAAGGGACTTACGCTTGAGCTTGCCGGCGACAGCAACGATTATTTCGGCAAGGGTCTTTCCGGCGGAAAGCTGATTGTTTATCCGCCGGAGGGCAGCAGCTTCAAGGCAGAGGATAATATCATCATCGGAAATGTCGCACTTTACGGTGCAACAAGCGGTAAGGCATTCATCAACGGTATTGCCGGAGAGCGCTTCTGCGTCAGGAATTCCGGTGCAACGGCAGTTGTCGAGGGTGTCGGTGACCACGGCTGCGAATATATGACAGGCGGCTGTGTGGCTGTTCTCGGCAAGACCGGCAAGAACTTTGCGGCAGGTATGTCGGGCGGTATAGCTTATGTTCTTGATGAGGACAGAGATCTTTATATGAAGCTGAACAAGGAGCTTGTCATTGTTTCAGAGGTGACGGAAAAGGCTGATGCAGAAAAGCTCAGGGCTATGCTTGATGAGCATATCGCTGCTACCGGTTCGGAAAAGGCAAAAAAGATCGTGGCTGATTTTGAAAGCTGTCTGCCGAAATTCAAGAAGATCATTCCGAGGGATTATAAAAAGATCATGGAAGAAATAGCTGTATTCGAGGGAAAAGGACTTACTCAGGAAGAAGCAAGGATAGAAGCCTTCTACAGCATTACAGGGGAGCAATAAGGAGGATCGTCATGGGAAAACCAACAGGATTTTTGGAATTTGACAGAAAGGAATCGGAAGCTTCCTCCGCACCGGAGCGCATAAAGAATTTCAATGAATTTCATAAGCCGCTCAGCGAACAAGAGCAGAAATGTCAGGCGGCAAGATGTATGGAATGCGGTGTACCGTTCTGTCAGTCAGGAATGATGATCGGAGGAATGATGTCCGGCTGTCCGCTGAATAATCTGATCCCCGAATGGAACGATCTTTTATACAGGGGTGCATGGGAGCTTGCATATAAAAGACTGAGGCTTACAAGCAATTTCCCGGAATTTACCTGCCGTGTATGTCCGGCTTTGTGCGAAAAGGCATGTACCTGCGGCGCAAACGGCGAACCCGTTTCCGTAAGGGAAAACGAATTCGCCATTGTTGAAAAAGCGTATGCCGAAGGCTGGGCAAAGGCGCAGCCGCCGAAGGTACGAACCGGAAAGACCGTTGCCGTTATCGGTTCAGGTCCCTCGGGACTTGCGGCAGCCGACCAGCTCAACCGCAGAGGACACAGCGTTACGGTATTCGAGCGTTCCGACCGTGTCGGCGGACTTCTGATGTACGGTATTCCGAATATGAAGCTGGAAAAGCATATCATTGAGCGGCGTATCAGGATCATGGAGGAGGAGGGTATTACCTTCCGCACCGGAGTAAACGTCGGAAAGGACGTTACCGCGCAGGAGATACTTGACAGCTTCGACAGGGTCATTCTTGCCTGCGGCGCGTCAAATCCGAGAGATATCAATGTTCCCGGCAGAGATGCAAACGGGATATATTTTGCCGTGGATTTCCTGAGATCAACCACCAAGGCACTGCTTGACAACGGTCTGACAGAGGGAACATATATCTCCGCAAAGGGAAAGAATGTTATCGTGATCGGCGGCGGAGATACGGGCAACGACTGCGTGGGAACCTGTGTGCGCCACGGTGCAAAGAGCATTACCCAGCTTGAAATGATGCCGAAGCTTCCCGACGAAAGGACAGAAAATAATCCTTGGCCGCAGTGGCCGAGAGTTTGCAAGACGGATTACGGTCAGCAGGAGGCGGCCGCTGTATTCGGCAGTGACCCGAGAGTATATCAGACCACCGTCAAGGAATTCATCAAAAACGAAAACGGCGGTCTGACCTCCGCAGTACTTGTTGATCTTGAATCTGTAAGAGATGAAAAGACCGGCAGAATGATGATGAAGCCTGTTGAGGGCAGTGAGCATACCGTTGAAGCAGAGCTGGTTCTGATTGCAGCGGGCTTCCTCGGAAGTGAAAAATATGTTGCCGAGGCTTTCGGTACAGATACAGACGCAAGAACCAATATTGCCGCAGCTCCGGGTAAGCACCGCACAAGCATTGACAGGGTATTTACCGCAGGAGATGCACATTCCGGTCAGTCGCTTGTCGTAAGAGCCATACGCGACGGCAGAGATTGTGCAAAGGAAGTTGATGAAAGCCTGATGGGGTATACAAATCTTTAATATTTTGATTTCCAGCCTCGCATTCGTGCGGGGCTGATTTTGATGGATACGGAATCATGTGGTTGTTCAGGTCTATTTGATATTAGTATCAGAACAGCCGTATTTTTACCTCCGATATGTAAGCCCTGTAGAGCTATGTCGGCTATTTTGTTATTTTCTCGTTTACGATTATACTACAAGTGTAATCTTGCCTCAAGCATTCTTGACATAATATTTTGCAATTCTACGAAAAAATGAATAAAATAGCACAAAAAGCAGCAAAAGCCGTCCGTACTTCCCGTCCGGACGGCTTGAAGATGAGTTTCAGAGCAGCTTTTCCATTTCCCGTGCAAAATCCTTGGGGTGTTCGCTGATGAACATGTGGGTGCTGTCGGGGAATGCGACAGCCTTAAAGGGAACCTTTGCCTGATGCCGGTACCATTCTGCTAACTTAGGTGAAAAAAGCGAACCCGGCACTGCATAAAAATACGTCAGGGGAACAGTGATCGTACCGATAACGTCACGGAAATCCTGATGCAGCATAGAATCGGAAAGGCTTTTCAGAACGGTTTCGTTACAGGTTTTCAGACGCTTTTTCAGGATATGACGCAATAAAAAAGGGGGCAGCTTCTTCACTCTGGGGACAACAGCGATGGAGAAGGCTTGAAACAGGGATAAAAAATCCTGTGTATCGTTGATCTTGTTGGTGTTTGCCTGATATCCGCCCTGATACAACCCCATTGACCAATCGGCATCATTGATCTGTCTGGGTGTCATATCACACAGAACGACCTGACGCAGAGCAGAACAGCCATGCTCACGGATATATGCCATAGCCGTCGCTGCGCCCATCGACCAGCCGACCAATGTCACGTGCGAAAGGGATAATCCTTCGATCAACTCATTCAGATCAGAGGCGAGAGTTTCTACGGTTACGGTTTCCCGGTCTGCATTCTTGCTGCCGCTGTGACCTCTGTGGTCATAGATAATGCAGCGCGCTTTTTTCTGCAATTGTCTGACAGGCTTGGAAAAAATGTGATGGCTGCTTGTCCAGCCGTGCATCAGAATGACCGGACATCCGCTGCCGTGCTCCTCATAGTATAGCTTCATGCCGTTTTTTAATGTAAATTCGCTCATCAATACACCGCTTTCTTATGATTCAGTGGTTTCTTAAACATATTTTCGGACATTAGAAATCCTGCGGATTTTTCTGCACGAAACACCATTGTAATATTATCCAAAAATTTTGCAAAAGTCAATAGTCATGTTCATGCATACGGCGAACTCCCTGAAAAAAAGAATATTTCTCTTGCAATCAGAAGAGGAATATAATATAATTGGTACTAAGGGTATCAATTTGTTTGGAAGGACTTTCTCAATGGATGACTATGTGGCAGGTAAGGCTTGGAAGCAGGATAAGTCTTTGCACATTCTTGAGGCAGGCTTTACGCTCTTTTCCCAAAGAGGGATTGAATCGGTGCTGATGACAGAGGTCGCCAAAGCGGCGGGAGTAGGACGAATGACGCTGTTTCGCTATTTTCCGACAAAAACGGAGCTGGCTATTGCGGTAGCTGCGTGGAAATGGGAGGAGTTTATCGAAAAAAACAGCCGTCTTATGCCGCCCGAGAAAATGGAAAGGCTGACGGGAGCGCAGTATATGCGGTTCTTTGTGGATTCCTTTCTGGAGCTTTACCGGCATCATAAAGACATACTCCGGTTCAATTATGATTTCAACAGCTTCGTGCGAAATGCGCAGTGGACGCAGGAACAAAAAAAGCCATACGTGAACATAGCGGATTCTCTCGGCAGACAGTTCCACGTGCTGTATGAGCGCGGGGCAGAGGACGGCACTCTGAACACGGATATCCCGGAGCGGACCATGTTTTCAAGCACGTTCCACATCATGTTGGCGGCGGTCACGCGCTATGCCGTGGGACTTGCGGTGGTAATCGACAGCGATCCCGAAAGTGAGCTTGTCATGCTGGCGGATATGCTGATGACAAGGTTCACGAAACAAAAAGCGGATCAGGAAATGATCTCACGATCAAAGGAGGAAAATCAATGAGAGGCAAAATTCTCAAAAGGGCAATTGCCGCGGCACTTGTCCTGACATTCGTATCCGGCGGTACAGCTATACCGCAGATCTCGCAGGTATTCGGCAGCACTGTGCTCACAGCGAATGCCGAAGGCTATGAATTGCCGTTCGTACCGGCACATACAGGCTATTATCATTTCACAGTTACAAACAATACGGATTATGTGACGGTGACATGGAACGGTCAGGCTGTAACAAACGGTATGGATCTGACAGACGCACACAGTGTGATCATGACTGCCGATAATCCGTTTATCTGGACTGTCGGAAATTCCGTAAACACTGCGACCAAAAATTCAAGCGGGCAATACCGTGTATCTCTGTCTACTACCTCTGATGTAACGATAGATGCTTATACCCCAAGTATTGCTCATGATAACGGATATGCCCGTGAAACTACGATCTATCTGAAACCCGAAAACTTCACGCAGGGCGATTATTTCTACTACGACAAGTCGATTCCTGCAGGAACGCTCAGAGCGTCCGTAAGTGAGGGTACGGTCAGCTTTTCCACGATTATGGATACACCCGTTGCTATGTATGATGAGCTGGGCAATACGATCACACTGACACAAGAGGGCAGTGTATATTCCTTTGAGCCGGTTGACGGTACAGTTTATTATCTCGTAAGAACACACATCGCAGGCACTGAAAGCAACTGGGACGGCAATGAAACCCCGATGATGCCTGTCGGCTCTGTTACGACATCGGTCGTCAAGCACGATAACGGCGCAGGAAGTGAAGAGGACGTTGAGCTTACAAGCGCGAATTTCGATTATGTAAGTAAAATGTTCAGCACCGACAAATCCTTTGCCGATGGAGAGATTATCAACCTTCTGCGTGACCCGAGCAGTGCAACGGGACTGATAATGGTACAGCCCGGAATCAGCGTGAGTGTTTACACTGCAATAAACGGGAACACCGTTCAGCTTACAAAGCTTGCCAATTCCGACAATACCTCCGATAACTATACCTTCCCGATCATGGAAGCGCAGTCCTACTATGTCGTCAAGAACTATGTCGCAGCCGGATTTACCGTCACATGGCTGAATGAGGACGGCACAGAGCTTGAAAAGGATACCGGTGTTGAAGAAGGCACAATGCCCTCCTATGACGGTGAAGAACCCACAAAGGAAGAAACAGAGTTCTATACCTACACCTTCATAGGCTGGGATCAGGAGCTTTCTGCGGTTACAGGTGACGTCACCTACACGGCGGTATTCAAAGCAGTTCCGAAATATCTGGGCGGCTTGACGGTTTGCAACAGCACAGATACATACTATAATCTTCCTTATAAGTGTGACTATAACCACAAGTACACAGGATCTGAGCAGATCTATCCGTCCTCTATGCTGACAGGTCTGACGGGCAAAGATCTGTATTCCATGACGTTCTATTCATCTGATGATATAACAGTAACTGCAAAAGGTTTGCAGGTATTTCTTGCGGAGGTTGACGACACCACCTTCTCGGCATGGAAGGATATCCCCGAGAATGCCGTAAAGGTATTCGAAAGTGACTACACCTTTGGAAGCGGTGCAAACGTCATCCGCTTTGATACACCCTACACATACAATGGCGGCAATCTGATGGTTATCGTTCAGAACTCGGAAGACGGCGAGTGGAATGATAATGTAAAACGCTTTTATGCCGAGTACCAGAACGGTCAGGTATCGTGGTGTAAGTATAACACTGATAACGGCTATGGATCAAATTACCTTTCAAAGTGTACCTTCGGTTTTGTTGATGAAAATAAATACACCGTCACATGGAAGGACGCTGAGGGCAACGTCCTTGAAACCGATACGGACGTTTATCCCGGCACAATGCCGAGCTTTGACGGCACAGTGCCTGCCGCACCGGAGAATTACCACTTCAAGGGCTGGTCGCCTGCTGTTTCAGCTGTTACAGGTGACGCGACCTATACGGCAGTATATGAGCACGACCCCTTTACCGTTACATTTGATGAAGCCAACGGCAAGATCACGACACAGACCGTTGCTGTAAATGATCGTCCCCGGCTCTATACCCCCGCAAAGGAAGGCTATGCGTTTATCGGTTGGTATGATCAGAACGGCGCACTGTATGGTGGTAATCCGGTTACGTCAGACCTCACGCTTACCGCTCACTGGGTAGATGCTTCACTTGCAAAGGGACTGGAGGTCGGAGCAATATTCTATCCGGGTGATCTGGTAAACTTTGGTGATAGCTACTATAACTATGATGACGAAGACGGCGGTGTTGATCCGGACACTTTCGACGGATATGCAGTGATCGGACGGATAAGGTATGACAGCGACTATGGTCAGTATGGGGTTTGTTCACAGGGCGGCTCTTGGATCGCTTATGTAACAAGTGAAAAGTATGCTGATGATGAACAGATCGGCTTGAAGGTCACGGGCGGAAGCGGCACGTATGACGACCCGTTCCTGTTTGAGATCGTTGAATATACACAGGATACAACGCACACCGTAATATGGGTAGGTGCAGACGGCGAAACCGTCCTTGAAACAGACACAGATGTTCCTTGGGGAACGTATCCTTCATTTGACGGAGAAATCACCGTTCCCGAGGGCAAGATTCTCTACTGGACTGACGGAAGAAAATCATACGCGACAAACTATCTGCCGAAGGTTAAGGGTGATGTGACCTTTACAGCACAATTTACAGAGATGAAAACTCTTGCAGTCGGCACGCTGATCTATGAGGGCGATACAGTAGACTTTGGCGATTACTATTTCGTTTATGATAACTATGAAGAAGATGACCCGGTAATCCGTCAGGGTGACGGGGGTATTACGATCAGCACGTTCGATTTTGATCAAGAAGGCTATTATGCAAACGGAAACTATAGCAGCGATTATGATCTGTATGTAAGATCTGATTCCGATATAGGAGCCGTTGCTATTATGGTATCGGGCGGCACCGGCACAGAGGACGCCCCCTTCACATTTGAGCTTGTAAAGCTGTATTCTGTTGGTCTGCCTGAAAATATGGAGCTGTGCGAAGGCTATTCGCTCACCAACGGCTATGCTGTGATCGGCTCAGAAATAAAGTTCAGGGCAAAGGAACACTACACGGCAAGCAATGTTACAGCAAACGGCACAGAACTGGTTGCCGAGGACGGTGTTTATACCGTTACTGTGACAGACGACCTGCTTGTTGAGGCAGATGTGGAGCTTCAGACCTTCACCGTCACATGGCAGAATGAGGACGGCACGGTTCTTGAAACAGATGAGGATGTCGCATACGGCACAATGCCCTGCTATGACGGTGAAGAACCCAAAAAGGCGGCAGATGCACAGTTTATTTACACCTTCAAGGACTGGGATCCGGAACTGACAGAAGTCACAGGCGATGCTGTCTATACGGCTGTTTTTGAGCAGGAAGCAATCGAGCCGCTGGCAGATCACTCCGATATTACCGCCGAGGAGGTTGCCGTCAATGAAGCATTGACAGTACAGTGTCAGGCAGAGGGCGGTGTCGGCGAATATGAATACAGCGTATATGTCAAGAGAGCCGAAGAAACAAGCTGGACGACAAAACAGTCTAAGGGAACGAACCCGAATGTCGTTGTGTCCTTTGCGGAAACAGGTATGCATGATATCTGCGTCAAGATCAAGGACAGCAGCGGTATGATCGTCAAGAAGTACTTCAAGGTCAACGTGGTTGACGGTACTTTTGCCAACACATCCGGGATCTCTGCCGAACAGGCAGCTACCCACGAAACCATTACCGTATATTGCAGCGCTCAGGGCGGCAGCGGCGCGTATACATACAGCGTATACACCAAGAGAGCCGATGAAACAAGCTGGACAACCAGACAGTCCAAAGGAACGAACACGGACGTCGATGTTTCCTTTGCTGAAACGGGTCTGCATGATATCTGTGTAAAGACCGTTGATTACTCCGGCATGGTTGTTAAAAAGTACTTCCGCGTCAACATTACGGCAGGTGAATTTGCTAATACGACCACACTGTCTGTCAGGAAGGCAGCGGCAGGTGAAGCCATCACCGTCAACTGCAGTGCACAGGGCGGCAGCGGCACATACAAATACAGTGTATACACCAAAGGAACCAATGACACTGCATGGAAAACCAAGCAGAACTACAAAACCAATGAGGTGGTATCGCTCACCTTTGATGACCCGGGTGTATATCAGGTCTGCGTAAAAGTAAAGGACGATACCAACACCGTTGTCAAGAGCTATTTCACCGTACGCATTACCGAAAACACCTGATACGCTCCCTCTGACGGAACGCATCACTGAATCCCTGTAAAAGAACCTTCCGGCGAGGATCTTCTCCAAAGCCGGAAGGTTTTTTGTGTTCCCGGGAGGGGCCTTACAGCATCATTCTGACGCCCCGAAACGCAAACAGGCATAAAAACCGGCTGCTCTCTGTAATAGGGGAGCAGCCGGTGTTGCCATTACCATTTATTTTGAAATGTCTTTTGCTTGTTTAAGAAAGCTTTTATATTGCTCAAGGGTAATATGTCCATTGTCAAGAGATCGTTTTGCAAATTGCTCAAACTCAGCAAGGGAAATGCTGTAATATGCATCGCGCGTAAAATATGCCGGACCTCTTTGATCCAAGATACTGCTTTCATATATGAAATTTCCCTCAGTATCTGTTCCTACTACTGCACAGGTACAAATATGGGGATCACTTTCTACGGTAAACCATTCTTTTATTTCAGTTTTCTTGATTGCATCCATAAGTATTCCTCCCGAATTCTGATTGATTGCACTAAATGCAATTTGATTATATCACACGCAAACATAAAAAGACATATCTTTTCAAAATTATAGATTAGACTTCAAGTTGCCTCATTCATCAAGCTTCCGGAACTCATCAAGACGAAATTCTCTCTTCAATTCTTCTTCTGTCGGCAGATAGGTATAATATTTTGACGCAAATATCTGGTCGTTATCCTCCGGCAAGGTGTATTTTACGATAGCATCATCCCTTTCTGCACAAAGGACTATGCCAATAGGCGGTTTACCGCCTTCGTTCATCAATTCTCTTGTATAGTAATTGACATACATCTGCATCTGTCCCAAATCCTGATGTGTGAGTGTGCCTGTTTTAAGATCAAAAAGAACAAAGCATTTCAGAATATAGTTTAGTTGTAAAAAACAAGGGCGATAAAGAAGTCCTGTCCATCAACAGTAAATCTTTTCTGCCTTGCAACAAAAGAGAATCCTCGTCCGAGTTCAAGCAGAAATTCCTGCAAATGGTCAAGCAGTGCCTGTTCAATATCACTTTCATAAACATGAGTATCGGGCTTGATCTGTAAGAATTCCATCACATAAGGATCTTTGACGGCTTTTTCATATTCCGGTTTAGGCTCTGTTGTCTGGAT
>CACYDW010000006.1 GCA_902773325.1 uncultured Ruminococcus sp. | reverse complement strand
TTCCATCGTATAGGCTGGATAATGTGGATATATCAAATAATCAAAAGAACTGGGTATCATATTTCCGAAGCAAAATCCGTTAGAATATGATGTCCGGCAACGAATGGGAATAAAATGAACCAAAAACAGCAGGTATTCAAACGAATACCTGCTGTTTTTTGTGTTTTCTATATCGTAATTGAGGCGGAAGTGTGATATAGTGGCTATAGAATGAGTCCTCGTTCAAAACACAGAGAACCGTCCCTTGTGTTGTTTTTCCTATTTCGCATTTTTGAAAAATTCTTGATTTTGCGAAATAGATCGTGGTAAACCAGTTTGTCACTCCATATAACAAGTTGATAACAGTCGCGCGTTGTCCCGTTATTCTCCGCATCAAGGGGATTGTGGGTAGAAGAGTCATTTCGAACGGTTTGCGACTGGAATAATCTATATTAAAAAGCCCTTCGCTGTGGGTATGCAGCGAAGGGTTTTTGCCGTTATAGGATGTCGACAAGCTGAAAACACCCATTTCATTCGTTTGTTTTTCTACGAATGATCATTCCAAGAACAACCAGTATTACCGCAGCACTATACAGCACAATAGCCAGCCGCTGTGGCAGTTCATGAATGAGATGATCACAAGCAATGGTGCCGCCTGCAAGAACAAGACCGATGACAATCAAGATATTCATCAATTGTCTTCCGCTTTCTTACCCAGCAGTCTCAGCTTGAATTCCCTGATCCTGGCCGCAGATCTGCTTGTGAAGATCACGCCGAGAATAATCGTTCCCAATGCAATGCCAAGGCCAAAACTGCCGACGCCTTCATATGGCGCAGTCTTATCCAGCCCCAGCAATGTGATTACCAGAAACGCTGCAAAGCCGATCAGTCCGGCGATGAACAGCCAGTGCATCCTGCGAAGCAGTTTTGCTTTTTCCTGGTTGCTGTAATCTGCAACCTGTAATACCGTTTCTTTCAGTTCTTGATTCATACGCTCACTTTTCCTTTCTCCGCTCAAGATTTCACGGAGGTCAACTGCGTAGAAATCAGATAATTCGATCAGAATGTCCAGATCCGGCATATTGCTGCCCGTCTCCCAACGGGACACCGTCCTGCGTGTGACACCAGTCCGCTCCGCGAGCTGCTCCTGTGTGAGCCGTTTTTCCTTACGAAGCTCCTGAAGGAATTTACCAATCTTTACGAGATCCATGGTTTTATGACCTCCTTTCCGGGTTCAGTATACTGCCGATTTCTTTTGCATAACAGGACACAAAGTGAGCAAATGCCCTGTTTCCAAGGGTGAGACATAGTATGACTCATTGATATGAAAGCTTTTTACTGTTTGTTTTACCTTTTAGAGCCTTGACCACGGCATCGCTCAGCTTTTAAGACGGCACTTTTGCCGTGATCTGCGTGTCATCGTACAGCGGATAGAAGTAGCGCCATTTGTCATACTCGTCTCTGCTGATTTCTCCGGCACGGTACTTCTCGGCGGCGGAGGCCCAGGCATCGATCATTTCGGAGGCAGTCGCGGCATTCCGTCCTTTCCGGGGATCAATACGAAGAAGAACCTCGCCATCCCTCCGTTCGACAGTCAGACCGTAAAGATCTTCCAAAGCAAACAGGGTATGCATAAAACCGAGATCTGTGTCAATGTCAGGAACCTGCAAAGCAAGAGGGGAGACATCTAAAGCGGCTGCCAGGGATTTGGTCAGATCCGCTTTTGGGGTACGTGTACCTGCCTCGTACTGGGCCATACGAATGTCGGCGGTTCTCTCAGAAAAGCCGACCAGCGTGCCAAGATACTTCTGCGTCATGCCGCGCAGATTGCGGATGAAACGGATTCTTTCGCCGATTGCCATAGGAAAACCTCCTGCATTTGTACGTACCGTCAGTATAGTAAAATAGATTAAGTACGTCAAGAACCACTTAAACAAAAAAGATAAATTATTGACTCGAAATGGACTGGTACGGATTTCTATTTGGACTGGTATGGAAAGATATCGGCAGGTAAAAAAATGTAATTCCGTGTGGCAACGTTTTGGTTTAAAAGGAGCGAACGGGAATCATAGCAAATACGCCGGGAGCCCGCATAAATATAAAGAGCGAACTGATTTTTGTCGGATCAGTTCGCTCTTTTTGTTCGTCAATGAATCACGGGAGGGCGGGAAG
>CACYDW010000005.1 GCA_902773325.1 uncultured Ruminococcus sp. | reverse complement strand
GGTGGAAACCGGATTGACCTGTGCGTGGTCGGGAGTGGCTTTCGGCGCGCTTGAAGAAGCGCCGAATCCGCTTGTTGAGCCGCCGCCGAACATACTTGAACTGAGGCTTCCGGAATTTTTGCTGCTGTCGGGGGAGGATACCGCCGAGAAAACGGGCTTCGCAGGGGCGGCAGGTGTAAATACAGGAGGTGCTGTGATTGGCTCTGACGCGGGTTTCTTGTCCTCGCCGACGGCATCTTTTATAGCATCGGCAGCACCAGCGGTTTCATTACCGTCTGCTGTTTGCCTGCTGAAGAAATCGGCTTTTTTCTCAGACGGTACTTTTGTGTCTGAAAGCGGAACTGCTGCAACGGTTGTAACAGAAATGGGATTGGAATTTGCCTTCATTGCGGCAGCCTGTTCATCTGTGAGGGCGGCTGTGTTCCTGACATCATAATAGTAATCAAATGCCAGTCTTTTTTCCGTAACAGAACCGATGAATTCCTTGCACTTTACGTGCTCGGGGTGATTCTGATACATCGTCAGTGCCATAGAGTCGGTGTGGCATGAACACAACATCAGGTCATAATCACCCGACAGTGCAAAACTTTTGCCAAGCTCCACAGAAGTCAGTCCGTCAACCTTGCCGACCAGAGCGGTAAGCATTCTGATGATTGATTCCATGTTTTCCTGTTTGTCGTTGCTGTTTTTCAGCTTCCACAAAACAATGTGTTTGATCATGTGTGATTCCTCCTGTATATTAGTGATTGCGTGATTCTTCACAATAATTCGCGTTGCACGATAATATTTATATACATTTTATCATATAAAAAAGCTTTTATCAATAATAAATTGGTGTTATATCTAAAAAAAACACAAATTTTTTCTTTCAGATTTTTCATCATAGGGAGGGATATTGTCTGTCTGTGAAAGATGCCTGTACCGTCCGGCGGTAATTGCTTTGCAGGCAAGCATGGCAGCCATCGGATAATAACACTGAAAGTCTGATGGATACTGCTTCGTGTGCAGAAATTCCGTCACTTATTTGTATCGGTCTGTATATTGCTTTTCCCTTGAATGTGCTATAACTATAATGATGAAAACAGCAAACGGGGTGGACAAATGGCAGTAAGCGTAACAAGGAAACATAAGGATACGGTGTTTTCCGGTTTGTTGTATAGCTGTGACAATGCTGTTGAAAACTCAAAGGAGCTGTACAAGGCTTTAACGGGCAAAACCGTACAGCATGCCGAAAAGTGTCGTTTGGAGGACGCGCTTTTCTATGAATTCAAGAATGATGTTGCCTACATCATGGACGGGAAGTGGGTGTGCTTCATCGAACACCAGTCTGCCATCAACCCGAATATGCCGCTCCGCTGAAATGTACGCACCTGAAACTGAGTGATGCTTTCATCGGGAGTACCGACAAGCCGAATTTGGAATTGCTGGTAGAAGTACTGGATATCAATCACGACCGCCTGAAAAACACGAAATTGGAAAAATGCAGGCCACTGTATGAGTATTCGTACCTGATAGATAAAATCAGGAATTCCCATGGACCGAAACAAGGTCGAGTGAACGTGATTTTTTATTGCGTTTGAACATACTTTAGAAAAAACATAATTCTATTCAAAAAATGTATAAAAATATTGCATTGTGTAGGAAAGTATTGTATAATAAACAGAAAATAATCACTTCTTTACAAGTGAATTGTGGGGTGAGATGAACAATGAAACAGTTTAGAAAACGCGGGATATGGCTGACAATTGTAATAATAATCTTCACAATGATTGTTCCGGAGTATGTGATGGCGGAAGATGCCGTTTCGTTTGTTGTTTCCGATGGCAGCGGAGTATTCTATATTGTTCATCAGAGTGAATATGCGGTGACTGTCAGCAGGGCTGAACGCGGCGGTGTCACTGCAATCAGAACGGAAGCATTTCAGGCAAAAGACGTACTCTATGCCGCCGGCAGACTGCTGCTGATACTGGATGCGGATGAGATGCTTTTAGTGACGGATGCACTCGACCTTGATTATTTGTTTTTTATCCCGGAAACCGATGTCATTTCGTATTGTGCTGCTGCGGACAGATACGGAAATGTCTATCTTGTGACAGATGACGCACCGGATGTCGTAAAGGTATATAACACCGCAGGACTTCAGGCAGAGTATCATCCGGCGGAAATAGTCAATGCTTTGTATGCAGATGAACAGGCGGATACCGTGTATGCAGTTGTTCGTAATGGCATTACTGCGGTAAACGGCAGTAAAAATCTATCGTGTGAAACACCATTATTTCCGGTCAAGCGTAATGGAAGATACTGTACCGACAGTTCGGGACGGGTATTTCTTCTGGACTCCGAAAACGGTTTTGTTAAGCTTTCTGATTCGGGTTATTCTGAGGTGTGTACCATTGACGGTATTGTGTATGTGTCTGACGGTGAAGAAGTCATACAGCTTGACGGGAGGAGGGTGGTAAGCAGATTTTCGGCAGGCAGACCTGTGACAGGACTTTATGCAAGCGGTTCGCAGCTTGCGGTATTCTGCGGTGAAACGGTGAAAGTCATCGGTGAGTCCGATTTTACCGCTGTGAAAGAGCAGTCAGCAGACGATATTTCTCATGCTGAGGTACAAGCCTCCCGCAGGGAAGAAGAAACTTCTGCTTGTCAATCCGTCGGGTATACCGAAGAATCTTCCGGTGAGAAGCCGGACGATATACCGACTTCTGTACCGCAGAGCAGTTCAGGAGTACAGGAAAGTCCGGAAAGCGACAGGTTCACAGCGGAAATAAGCAGCGGAAGAATTCCTGCCCGTGTATCGGACGGAGCATCTCAGAACAGTGCATCTTGTCAAATCAAAAGCAGTACCTATGCTGTCAAAAACGATATGATATGTGGTATTCCTCCGGGAACAACGATCCCACAGTTCAGAAACAATATGGAGTATGAAGATTATCAGGTGCATTTCAGGAATCATAATGGCAAGAGTGTTTCGAGCGGTACGGTAGGAACGGGTTGGAAAGCGGTTTTTTCCGGCGAAGATACACTGGAGTTTTATCTTGTGGTAGATCATGACGTTACAGGCGAGGGAAACAGCAACCGGAACGATATATATGCGCTTTCCAATTATCTGCTGGGTAAGTCGGGACTGAACGTTTACGAACTGACAGCAGCGGATTCGGACGGCAACGGCATGGTCAATGCGTGTGATTTTGCCGGACTTGTGCAGTATGTGTTCGGTTGATCAGGATATATACACCGTCATTAGGAACTGTTCATCAATAACTTTTCATTTTTTTTTTTCTTATTTGCCCTGTACTGCGTTGCACTCCCTTGAAATACGGCAGTATTCCTGCGGTCGTGCGCCTTGTACAGTGCAAATCATCCTAAGC
>CACYDW010000004.1 GCA_902773325.1 uncultured Ruminococcus sp. | reverse complement strand
GAACAGGCTCGTCTTGCTGCCGAAGCTGCCGCCGCCGAACAGGCTCGTCTTGCTGCCGAAGCTGCCGCTGCCGAACAGGCTCGTCTTGCCGCCGAAGCAGCCGCCGCCGAACAGGCTCGTATCGCTGCACAGCAGGCTGCTCAGCCGAACAATATATTCGCAAAATTCCAGCAGAAAACCACACCGCGTGTGCCGCAGTCTCCCGCTGATCTCAGCTCACAGATCAGCGATAAAGAGTTTATGCCGCAGTTTGCAGATGAAGATCATTCCTCTCTGCCGACCATGCAGCCCGAAACAGCTATTCCTCTTTCACAGATCGCCAATACACCCGCTGTTCCGCTCACACCCATTCAGAAGCAGGCAGTGGATTCAGCACTTCCGCCCATGATGCTGGACGGTCAGGTTACGATGGAACAGATTCGCAATACCCCTGCCGTCAATCTTTCACCCATTCAGAGAGAAACGATTACCAATGCTCTTCCGAGTATGCCGATAGCCGGAAACACAACAGGGCAGTCTTATGAGCAGCCGCAGGCACCTGCGCAGCCTTATGCACAGCCCTACGCACAGCCGCAAGCTCCGGTACAGCCCTACGCACAGCCCTACGCACAGCCGCAAGCTCCGGTACAGCCCTACGCACAGCCCTACGCACAGCCGCAGGCACCCGTACAGCCCGCACCGCAAGCACCCGTACAGCCCGCTCCGCATCAGCGCGCACCGCGCCGTGACTGGTCGTCCAATCCGCAGGATTTTGCCGGACAGCAGAACGGTGCAGCACCTGCACATAATCCTCCGGCACAGCAAAGACCGCCAAGGCAACCCCGTCAGGGACAGCCCCGTCAGGGACAGCCGCCTATGAACGGACAGCCGCCCATGAACGGTCAGCAGCGCAGACCGCGCAGACCTATGCAGCAGGGCGCACAGCGCAACTGGTCAGCCGACCCGCAGGGTCAGCAGGGCGGAGGAAGAGCCTATAATCCCACGACCGGAAAGATGGAGCTTGCTCCGATTCAGGAAATGAACTCCGATGTATCGCCCACAGGTGAAAGACTTGAAAATCTGCCGCAGCAGACGACCGTTTCCGACCCCAACTTCAATCAGGATATGTATGTTCAGAATCTGCACAGACAGATCGCAGCAGATCAGGCGAAGTCCAAGAACAAGGGGGCACAGGAGGACGTACTCAAGAATGCGGCAGCGATTGCCGAAGCACCCATGAAGTTTGACGGCAAGGAAGTCAAAGTCAAGCCGCAGGGAGATGTTGTCAAGGCACCCCAGAAGCAGAAGGCAAATATCGTTCCGATGATTCTGGTAGGTATTCTGGTGATCGTACTGATCGGTATCGTATATTTTGTATTCTTTGGTGATAACGGCAAGTCGTCCGATACCTCGGGTGCGTCCGGTACTTCTGCATCGACCTCACAGTCAGCCGATACCTCGGGGAGCACCTCATCGGCGCAGTCCTCTAAATAAATATAGCAGGCGACAAAAAGATTCTTACTTAGAATGATATCCGAAGGGGTGTGGGGGGCGACCGGAAAGACCCCACAGTCAGCCGATGATTTACCGAAGTATAAAGAATAATGTCGTTTACTGTAATTATCACGATTTCAAATATAAAGCATAACAGCCCCGTTATCGGTTTTTCTGATAGCGGGGCTGATTTTTTGTTCAGGACACTGCCGCCTGATACTTTTCGCAGAGAACAGGCTGGAGCTGTTTGCCGGAGAGGGCAAAGCGCAGGGCTTCGGGAATCAGCCGGAAATCCGCGACCAGTGAATTAGGCTTTTTGAGGGGATTATCCTGTGTGAAGGGTACAAAATAGTAGTGGCGGGTATTCAGAAGCCTGCCGATATTCTGGGCTGATGCACCGAGAGCGTCATTGGTAGCGATCGAGAGCAGGACAGGTTTTTCCTGCCGGAGATGCGATTTGACCGCCATGGTCACAGGGGTATCGGTCACACCGTTGGCAAGCTTTGCCAGCGTATTGCCCGTACAGGGTGCAACGAGCATGATATCGGTCAATCTTTTCGGGCCGATCGGTTCGGCGGCGGCAATGTCGGCGATGACCTTTCTGCCGCACAGGGCTTCAATGCGCCCGACAATTTCTGATGCACTGCCGAAGCGCGTATCGGTCTGATAAGCGTTATAGGACATTATAGGAATGACCTGATAGCCCGATTCTATGAGAATCTGCATTTGTTCGAGGGCTTTAGAGAATGTGCAGAAGGAGCCGCACATAGCAAAGCCGACATGGATGTCGGTCATAGTTTTTCCTCCCTGATCATGTTATATACGGCATTTTTGATGATGATCCCCGCGCTTTTGGGAGCGGCCTTACCCGGCAGAGAGAGCGCGTGAACGGCTTTGATCGAGAGCCGCTTTGCCGCTTCATAGTCCACACCGCCGGGAGCGGAGGCAAGGTCAATGACCAGAGCGTTGACGGCGGTGCGGGCAAGGGTGTGGGCATCGAATACCATGGCGGGAACGGTGTTGAAGATCAGATCATATTTTTCTTCAAGAGCGCAGGTGTTTACTGCCCTCATGCCATCGGCGCGGATAAAAGCCAGATCCCTGAGATTCCTTGCGCTGACCGTCACATCGGCGCCAAGTCCGCAAAGCATTTTCGACAGGATCCTTCCGATTCTTCCGTATCCGGTCACAAGACAGCGTGAGCCGTTGACCGTGCCGTCATATTCCCGCATGGCGATCGCGATCGCACCTTCGCTGGTGGGTACGGCATTGTCAACGGCGAATTCCTCTCTTGTAGCATAGTCAAAAAGGAGCTTTCCGTCATGGTGCAGCCTGTTTTTCATGCCGCAGAAAACAGGCTTGCTGTCAAAGAGCTTCCAGAAGCTTTCATTCAGTTCGATTTTTTCGTCAGACAGGGGTGCATTGACGGTAATTCCGTCTTTTGTCACAGGCAGTGGGAGAATAATCGCATCACACTTTTTTGCCATTTCTGATAAAGATGCACATTCCGTACCGGCAGAACTGCCGCATTGATCGAAGCCATACAAATAAACGCCGTATCCGTCATCAGCGGCACTTGCGGCACAGTACAGCTGACGTTTGTCACCTCCGATAAATCCGAAGCTGTTTATATCAGGCATAGTTGTTTCCTCCGATATGATAGCCGCATCAAACGACTAAGCGAATAACAGTAATAGACCTGTTTCTACATATTATGCAGTCCTGTTCCGAAAAGTTATAGTTAATGTATTTTCCGGTCGGTAAAGTCAGCGGTTTTAGGAAAGGGGTCCGGGGAATAACCCTTTTTCCGCCGGAAAAGGGTTTTCCCCGGGAAACTTCCGGCGCGCCAAAAGCTTTCCCCGGGAAACTTCCGGCGCGAAGAATAAAACGATAGCAAAGGGGGTTGAAACGAAGGAGAAAAGTTGGTATAATAGGTGGGTAATCTTGTAATTTGGAGCTGATAGAATGAACGTAAAGGATTATGAGAGAATCATCGAGCCGAGAATGAAGGCGGTGCGCTTCAAGCATTCTAAGAATGTAGCGAAGGAGGCGGTACGTCTTGCCAGAAAATACGGTGCAGATGCAGAAAAGGCAGAAATTGCAGGTATTCTGCATGATATTACCAAAGAAACCCCCGATGACGAGCAGCTTGATGTGATCAGACGGGCAGGCATAGAGCTTACGGAGATGGAGAAAAGCTCCAGAAAGCTGTGGCACGCGATTTCGGGCAGTGCGTATGTTCAGGTGGAGCTGGGAATCAGTGACATTGAGATCATTGACGCGATCCGCTACCATACCACGGGCAGAGCAGGCATGACACTGCTGGAAAAGGTTATCTTTATTGCCGATTTCATCTCGGCAGACCGTGATTATGAGGGTGTGGACAGAATGCGCAGGGTTGCCGACAAAAGCCTTGACGAAGCCGTGCTGGAGGGTATGGCATTTACTATTGCCGATCTCGCCGAACGTAAGCTGACGATCGCGCCCGATACCTTTGCAGGCTATAACGATATGGCGGCACAGCGCGCGAAGCTTAAAAAAATAACGACAGCGTGACGCTGCACTCCTGTTTGCGTATCCGTACAGGTGCGGAGTCTGCGTTTTGTTCCGGTTTTCTTTACTTGTTTATATCCCGCCTGAGGTTTTATTCCCATTTTTAAGGAGGAAAAGAATTTGACATCACTCGAAACAGCAAGGCTTGCGGTCAAGTCGCTTTGCAGCAAAAAAGGACTTGACATCAGGCTTATTAAAATTCAGGATATTTCATCAATTGCCGATTATTTTGTCATCGCGACAGGCACGTCCAATACACAGGTCAAGGCACTTGCCGATGACGTGGAATACCGTCTGGATAAAGCGGGCATCAGCGTGAGCCATATTGAGGGCTACCGCTCCGATTCGTGGATTCTGCTGGACTACGTTGACGTGATCGTTCATGTTTTCTCGGAAGAAGCCCGCGACTATTACAGCCTTGAAAGACTGTGGCAGGACGGCGAACAGATCGATATTTCGGATATTGAAGCTATGTCCATGAGCGAGCTTGCCACCGATTGATTCCGGCAGCTTATACCCGCATATACAAAAGCAAGAAAAAGGAGAGAAATCATCATGAAATATGATCATAAGCTGATTGAACCCAAATGGCAGAAGGCTTGGGAAGATGCCGGTATCTTCCATGCCGAAACCAACAGTACCAAGCCGAAATTCTATACGCTGATCGAGTTTCCCTATCCGTCGGGTCAGGGACTGCACGTAGGTCACCCGCGTTCCTATACCGCGCTGGATATTATCGCCAGAAAACGCAGACAGCAGGGCTATAATGTACTCTATCCTATCGGCTGGGACGCTTTTGGTCTGCCCACCGAAAATTTCGCGATCAAAAACCATATTCACCCCAAAGAGGTCACCAAAAAGAATGTTGCCCGCTTCAAGAGCCAGCTTCAGTCTATCGGTATCTCCTTCGACTGGAGCAGGGAAATCAATACCACCGACCCCGCTTACTACAAATGGACACAGTGGATTTTCCTCCAGCTCTTCAAGCATGACCTCGCCTACAAAAAAGAAATGGCTGTCAACTGGTGTACCTCCTGCAAGTGCGTTTTAGCGAACGAAGAGGTTGTCAACGGTGTGTGCGAACGCTGCGGCAGTGAAGTCGTCAGGAAGGTCAAGTCACAGTGGATGCTGAAAATCACCGCTTATGCCGACAGACTCATCAGCGACCTCGACCTTGTTGACTATCCCGACCGTGTTAAGGCACAGCAGAAAAACTGGATCGGACGTTCTACCGGTGCAGAGGTGGACTTTACCACGACGACCGGCGATACCCTCACCGTTTATACGACCCGTCCCGATACCCTGTTCGGCGCAACCTATATGGTCATCTCGCCTGAACACCCTCTCATCGAGAAGCTTTCGGGCGTGATCGGCAACATGGACGAAATCCGTGCCTATCAGGCGGAAGCTGCCAAAAAATCCGATTTTGAGAGAACAGAAGTCGCCAAGGATAAGACAGGTGTGCGTATTGATGGTGTAGAAGCTGTCAACCCCGTCAACGGCAGACAGATTCCGATCTTTATTTCCGATTATGTACTCGTATCCTACGGTACGGGCGCGATCATGGCTGTTCCTGCTCATGATACACGTGACTGGGAGTTTGCAAAGAAATTTGACCTGCCGATCATTGAAGTCGTCAAGGGCGGCGAGGACGTTCAGCAGGCAGCCTTTACCGACTGTGCAACCGGTATTCTCGTGAATTCCGACTATTTAGACGGGCTTTCTGTTGAGGACGCAAAGAAAAGAATCATCGACAAGCTCACCGAAACAGGCAAGGGCAGGGCAAAGGTCAACTTCAAGCTGCGTGACTGGGTATTCTCCCGTCAGCGTTACTGGGGTGAGCCGATTCCGATCGTACATTGTCCGTGCTGCGGTGCTGTGCCGCTTCCTGAGAGCGAGCTGCCGCTGGAGCTTCCCGATGTGGAATCCTACGAACCCACCGACAACGGCGAATCCCCTCTTGCCAATATGACCGATTGGGTCAATACAAAGTGTCCGAAGTGCGGTGCGGCGGCAAAGCGCGAAACCGACACCATGCCGCAGTGGGCAGGCTCTTCGTGGTATTTCCTGCGCTATATGGACCCCCACAACGATACCGCCCTTGCAAGCAAAGAAGCACTGGATTACTGGTCACCCGTAGACTGGTATAACGGCGGCATGGAGCATACCACACTTCACCTGCTTTACAGCCGTTTCTGGCATAAATTCCTCTATGATATCAACGTTGTTCCCACACCCGAGCCGTATGCAAAGCGTACCAGCCACGGCATGATTCTCGGCGAAAACGGCGAAAAGATGAGCAAGTCCAGAGGCAACGTTGTCAACCCCGATGATATCATCAACGAATACGGTGCCGATACGCTGCGTATGTTTGAAATGTTCATCGGCGACTTTGAAAAAGCTGCTCCTTGGAATTCCAACAGTATTAAGGGCTGCCGCCGCTTTATTGAGCGTTTCCTCGGTCTGGCTGCCGTTATGACAGACGGAGCTGCCATTCGTCCCGAGCTGGAGGGCGCATTCCACAAGGCGATCAAAAAGGTCGGCGAAGATGTAGAAAACCTCAAATTCAATACCGCTATTGCCGTACTGATGTCCCTCATTAACGATATCTATGCCACAGGCTCTGTTACAAAGGAAGAACTCAGAATCTTTACGATTCTGATGAGCCTGTTTGCACCTCATGCCGCAGAAGAGGTATGGAGTGAGGGCAAGCTCGGCAGCGGCTTTGTATCCATTGCGGAATGGCCGACATACGATGAGAGCAAATGCGTAGAGAACACCGTTGAAATCGCCGTGCAGGTCAACGGCAAGGTAAGGGATAAGATCATGGTTGCCGCCGATATCGATCAGGAGGGCGCACTGGCACTTGCAAAGGCAAGCGCCAAAGCAGCCGCCTTTATTGAAGGGAAAACCATTGTCAAGGAAATCTATGTCAAAGGCAAGCTTGTCAACATCGTTGCCAAATAAGCAGCGGCAGCGGCAGCGTCGACGCTGCACCCTATTTCGCGGCAGCGTCGACGCTGCACCCGTGTTCGCGTTTTCGCTCAGCACCATAGAGAAATTCTCTCTGCTATGAAAGTAAAACAGCGTAATGAAGCAATACTGCTATATAACCGAGCTATCGCTCTGAGTATGGGAGATTAGTGCTATGCCGCGCCGGAAACAACAGCAGTCTGTTGGTAATGAGCATTGGGAGCACAAAGGGTGCTTTCTTCGCATAAAAGACCATAAACGGAGCGGCTTTGTAATGGCGCGGCAATAGATCGTAGGCGACAAAAAATTTTTTACTTAGATTGATGTCCGAAGGGGTGTGAGGGCGACCGGAAAGCCCCCACAGTCAGCTTGTGATTTATCAAAGTATAAAAAATAATGTCGTTTACTATAGCTCCGCCGAAGTGAAGCTTCTCACATCAATGCTGCAAAAGGAGTGTGAATGATGGAAATCATACAGTATAATGACTATTCAAGCGTTGAAGCCGCCGTCAAGACCAATGAGCCGCTCATGGCGGTAATCGCCTTTGACGGTTCAAAAGCGTATGTATGTCATCTGGATGACGGTGTAGAACATCACATTCTTTTGATGAAGGTCGGTTATAAGGGTACGGAAATTGACCGTTTTTTCAGGATCATCTTTGATAAGGACGGCGCAGACTGGACTTTTATCTGCCCGCCTGATTACAAGGGTATCCCATACAGGGATAAAAGAATCAGGCAGTTTTACCGGGACGGTATCCGCACCATATCCGAATTTCTCTCTGAATTCGGATATCTGTGCGATATACAGATACCCAAACGCTATAAACGGCATTTTAGTGCGCTGATGGAGGGGTAAAAAAACAAGGCCTGTCTGATAACTATTTGCTGCCAATGAGCTTCGTGCAATATACACATAGAAATATTATATAATTTATTGCAAATTACTTGTTGACAAAATAGTGTATTTTGCGTTATAATATACGGGTATCGTAATGACACAAACCCCTGCCTTATGGCGGATGGGAGGGAAGATCAATGGCTGAAATCAGAATCAAAGATAATGAGTCCCTTGAAAGTGCACTCAGAAGATTCAAGAAGCAGTGTGCAAGAGGCGGCATTATCGCTGAGGTTCGTAAAAGAGAAGCTTATGAAAAGCCTTCTGTAAAGCGCAAGAAGAAGTCTGAGGCTGCTCGTAAGCGTAAGTACAAATAATTTGCTGCTTAACTCAAACATCTGAGGATATTTCCGATGCTTATCGGCTGAGCTGCCTTGCGGCGGCTGTGCCGCTGTCGGAGGTATCCTTTTTGTTTTGCGCCAAAAAATACGATTGCCTGTTGCAGAAACTGCGGTTAGCCGTTATAATAAAAACAGAATGTTTTTGTCGGCAGAAGAACCATGCTGACGACAGTGATTATCAGGAGGGGAGTACATGAGCCTGTTGAAGCCTACGGTAGCGGTTAAAAATGTGGACGATATTACCCCCGCATTGCTCCGCTCTCTCGGCACAGAAGCGATCCTGCTTGATGTGGACAACACGCTTGCTCCGCCAACCTCTCATATTCCTTATGAGGGTGTCATGGAATGGATCGAACAGGTGAGGGCAGAGGGAATCACCATTGTTATTTGCTCCAACAACTATTATAAGCGGGTCAAGCCCTTTTCGGACAGTATCGGTCTGGATTGTGTTGCCATGAGTCTGAAGCCGACCCCGTTCGGATTTATCAGAGCAAAGCGCAAGTTCGGCAAAAAGCCGAATTCGGTGCTGGTAGTGGGAGATCAGATCTATACCGATGTGTTGGGAGCGAATCTGGGCGGTATGAAGTCGGTATTGCTGGAGCCACGCTCCGAGGAACACGGCTGGACGATCAAGCTGCGTCGTGCCCTTGAAAAAAGCGTCCGGAAAAAAACAAAGCTGTTAGCAAAGGGTGAATTATATGTCAATAAAAAACACGGATATCATAGACGGAATGGGCATTGAGCAGGCAGCCAATACGCTGGTGCTGCTGATTGCCGACCCCTATCCGTGGATGATTCAGGAGCAGGAGCATATCAACGCATTAGAAAAGAAAATCCGAAATTATGTTGCCTATATTCAAAGCGGCGAATACCGCAGTGAATTCGGTGACAGGAATTTTGATGCGTTCAGAATCGAAATACAGTCAAGGTATTTTATGACGAAGCTGTGTGCTGACATGGTCGTAGCACTGAGAGCAACGTTGGATGACTGTATTACGATCAAATGTATGGTAAAGGGGGTAACAGCATGAAAAAGATATTATTTATTCTCGGACCCAATCTGAATATGGTGGGTATCCGCGACAAGCACGTTTACGGAACGGAAACCGCCGAAAGCATTGAACGACAGGTAAGGCTCTGGGCACAGGAGTTGCAGCTTGATCTCGAGATCTATCAATCCAACCATGAGGGTGACATCATCGACAAGATCCATTCTGCCTATGGTGAAAAGGACGGTATGATGATCAATGCAGGTGCGCTCACCCATTACAGCTATGCGCTGAGAGATGCCATCGAATCGGTACATATTCCCACGGTCGAAACCCATATGTCCAATATTTATTCCCGTGAGGATTTCAGGCACAAATCGGTGATATCTCCCGTTTGTATCGGCTGTATTGCAGGCTTTGGCAAGGAAAGCTATTATCTCGGGCTTGCTGCACTCTCTCAGAAGCTCCGGTAACAGAACCGATACGGAGTTTATTGAACAGTTCTGAAAAAAGGGGAGAACATCATGCAGACAAGGACATCTATGCTTTCATCACTGCTGCCCGAAGAAGCGGACGGCGCATTGATCATATCCGGAGAGAACCGGCGGTATTTTACGGATTTTGTTTCATCTGCGGGTTATCTGCTTGTTACAAAAAATGCAGCGTTTCTGCTGGTAGATTTCCGGTATGGCGAAGCAGCCCGCAAACAGGCAAGGGACTGTGAGGTCGCGGAGTTCAAAAAGCTGGGCGACACGCTCGGCGATCTCATTCGTCAGTACAATCTGAAAACCATTATGCTCGAAGGCTCGGCATTTACGCTCAATCAGGCATCCGAAACCGAAAAGCTTCTTCAGAAGGCGGGAACACAGGCGATCAAAACAGACGCGCTCGACAAGCTCATCGGTCGTATGAGGATCGTCAAGACCTCTGATGAGATCGAAAAAATGCGCCGTGCACAGCGAATCACCGAGGACGCTCTGAGCGATACGCTCCGCCTGATCAAAGAGGGTGTAACAGAAAAGGAGCTTGCGCTGGAGCTGGAATTCCGAATGAGAAGAAACGGCGCAGAAGGAGTATCGTTTGACCTGATCGTTCTCACGGGCAAAAAAACCTCCATGCCGCACGGTGTACCCTCCGACGAGAAGGTCAGGGCGGGAGATTTTATTCTCTTTGACATCGGTGCAACGGTAGACGGCTACCACAGCGATATGACGCGAACCTACGTATTCGGCGAAGCCGACAGCAAACAGAAACGCATATATGATACCGTATTGCAGGCACAGCTTCATGCACTTGCGGCAGTAAAAAGCGGTGTGACCTGCGGCGAAGTAGATGCAGCGGCAAGAGAATACATCGCTCAGGCGGGCTTCGGTGACCTCTTCGGACATTCTACCGGTCACGGTGTCGGACTTGCCATTCACGAAGCACCGGTAGTATCCCAAAAAAGCGATACCGTCCTTTCCAACGGTATGGTCATCACCGTTGAACCCGGCATCTACCTGCCCGACACCTTCGGCGTCAGAATCGAAGACATGGTCGTCGTCACTTCCGACGGCTGCATCAACCTTGCCACCCTTCCCAAAACACTTACCTCCCTTTAATATTGGGGCTCTGATTCTCGGTTGTCACCTCGGTCGGTGCTTCTGCTGCGCAGAGGTGTCCACCGGACACCCGCACCCCTTGACCTCGG
>CACYDW010000003.1 GCA_902773325.1 uncultured Ruminococcus sp. | reverse complement strand
ATTATTTTTAACCGCTTCAACAGATTTTACAGTGCTGTTTTCAACGGCGGGTGCTTCACTGATACCTGATTCATCCGTACTCTCCGACAGCTCGGCAAGCCGCTTTTTACAGGCTTTCAGCTTGGAGCTGCACTTTGCGCTGCGTCTGCGCCAATTGACGGCACGGGCGGCATACTGCGCTTTGTTGTCTTTGTCAAGGCTGTATTCTTCAAGACGCTCACAGCGTTCTGCCTGCCGTTCGCAGTAGCTCTCCTCCTGCTCGGCTTTGTATGTATCTGCCATTGCCTGTAATTCTTCTTTGGTGTAGGTACTGCCCTCAGGAGCGGTGTTAATGCCCTCAAAGTAGGTGGTGTGAATATCGCGGCAGTTCGGGTGGTACAGCCCTGCGGCGATCGCATCGGACAGCAGCGGATACTTTGCCCCCGTAACCGGAGAAATGCCTGTACTGCTGCCGCCGCTCCATACATCGTCAATGAATACCTTGCCGACAAACGGAGCACACAGCGGACAAGCGTTGGTGCGCTTATTGAGAATGACCGTAGGTATTCCCATCTCCTTGCGCATATCTCCCTCACCCTGCAAATATGCCCTCGTTGAAGCGGTCTTGATTGCCATGCGGGCATATTCGGTAATGGAATGCTGAGAGCCGTTCCGGTATTGTATGCCGTTGATACC
Organism: uncultured Ruminococcus sp.; assembly: GCA_902773325.1. Taxonomy (GTDB): domain Bacteria; phylum Bacillota; class Clostridia; order Oscillospirales; family Acutalibacteraceae; genus UBA1213. The sequence goes on along the minus strand of CACYDW010000003.1, from coordinate 3,914 downwards.
CGCCCGCAGGAAGTCCCTTGTCGCCATATCTACCGCTTTTTCGTATGTTCCTGCACCCGTGTTCGCATACACCTGTGCGCTGAAAATGATCTTGCGGTACTGGTCGTTGGCGCGGCGCAGAACAGCGTGCTCGGCTCGGTTCATATCGTGGGTGGTTGCCTGAACCAGCGCGTCAAGCTTTCGGTTATTGGTCTTGAAGAACTCCCCGCCGACCTCTGCTGTACCCGTCTGAGCACCCGCATTTGTGCCCGCACCCTTGTATCCTTTTTTGACCTGCTGCAATATCTTTTTTTCCTGTTCGGTCGCGCCGTCATTGTAGGAATCCCGCAGCATTTGCGCGATCTCGTTATTCAGCGCGTTAAACGGCTGCGTGAATTTCTTCCGGTTTGTGGTGCGGTACTTTTCAAGGGCTTTCAGCTGTAAAGCCTGCCACTGCTCCCAATTGTAACCCCGCGCGGTTTCTTCGGCGCGGTGTGCATCAAGATTCCTCATCATGGAATCGATCAGTTCCCGTTCTATCCGTTCAAATGCCTTGCTGAGATCATAATCCGCCATTATACAACACCTGCTTCAAGGGAGATGTCGGGTTCGGAAAAGCCGTCTATGCCCTGCTCTGCTTTCAGCCGTGCAACTTCGGCTTCCTTCCACTCGGTGTTTTTACTATCGCCGTACATTTCTTCGATACACGCTTCAAGGCTCATAATGCCGCCCTGCTTCGCCTTTGTCACGGTTTCGACTACCGCTTCAAAGCTCGGGTTTGCATATTCGCCGAAATTCACGGAGCATTCGGGGATTTTCAGCGGCTGGTTATGCCACATCTGATACCCACATACAACGGCTCTGACAAGCGCACTGAAAGCGGCATCAACGATCTGTACCAGACTTCCGCGTGTATAAAGCGTAGTCTTTTCTTTTTCTCTCTGCGCTTCGGCATTGTCCATCTTTTTGACGTCAATGCCAAGCGTTGAGGGTGAAATAATACCCTGTAAGCAAAGGTCAAGGGCTGTTATGTAGGTGTTCAGATAGCTGTCGTAGGGTATGCCCGGCTGTTCTGTGACAATGCGGTTTTGTGCCTGCTCAGACATATCACTGCCGACAGCGATATACCTGTTATCGAAGGGATTCGGCTGCATATTCGTGCCTGTCTGCGGGTTCTTCGGAATCAGACACTCGGGTATATACTGCTTTGCTCTGCCTGCTCTCAGGGCATCTAACCACTGTGACCATGATTCGTCAAGTGCGTCAAAGCTGTCGATCTTACCGTCAAATACACCCTCGCCCCTGCCCTCGAAGCGTTCCGAATCATTGTAGATACACGGCACGGCAAGCATGATATTCTTGTCAAACGTAACACCCGCCGTATCAATCCATTCCGTCTGCGGAATTGACTGCAGCGGGACTTCTGAGCCGTTTTCCGCGTAGAGGTGATATTGGATATACCCGTATCCGTAAACCTCTCTGAGCGTAAATTTGCGGCGGTTATGCGCATACACGGTATTGAAGACCACTTCGTGTATTCTGCCGCCCCTGCGCTCAAAATCCACATACTCTCCCTGAACGAATCTGACGATCGGGTATTCTTTATCGGTCTGTGCATCAAAATACACCTTGTATGCACCGTCACCCACTACAAGCATATTGCGGACAAGCCGCTTGATCAGCTTGTCGCCGCCGTTGCTGTCGTAGGTTTTGTCCCATATTTCCTGCAATGCTCCCTCTGTCAGCTCTGCTCCGCTATAATCATTGACAATGATATCGGTGAAGGTGTTGACGATCAGCTTCGGAAGTCCTGTATGAATCTTGCGTATTTCCATACCGCGCGTACTTGACGCTTTCCAGAACATGGTTGGCGGAGCGTCGATCTGCGCATATAGCTGCGTGATCTCAGCACTGTCACCTCTGTACCAGATACGGTTTTTTGCCGCATTGGCATAATAATTCAACGGCGGCTGCAAGGTAATGCGTGTCTGTGCAGGCGGCTCTATTTTCAGGAAAGTACGCAGCGCGTTCCGTATTTTCTCAGCTATGTCCATTGTTATCACCTCTTATCATGTTCTTATACGGCAGCCACCCGTATTGACAGGCATTGATAGTGTGGTCGTTGCCGTCCTCAGGTGTGTTGTCCTTGTCCTCCTGCCACGAATAGATTTCATATTCTGTTATGGTGTGTTGGCAGTGCTCCAACACAAAAAAGCAGTCCTTAGCGAACCAGCCAAGCTGCAAATTGATTCGGTCTATGATCGGCATTTTCTTCCATGCGGGTGCGAATTCGTATATACTGCCGTTTTTACGCTTGTATTTGTTGCATTCGGTAATAGTTGCCTGATCTGCGTTGTCGATGAATATATACCGTGCAAGCCCCCATTCTTCGCGGTTACGTTCCAGAAAGTCAATCAGGTTTTTCACGGTATCACTCGGCGCGATCGGTACTTGCAGTTCAGCATTGTTATAAACCTTTTCATCGAGCTGCACACAGCGTCCCTTGTCGGTAATACCCAATAAGACAAAAGCGATCGTATCGGGGGACTTCTGCGAATACGCTGTATCCACTCCCACCGAAAACTGCACAAAATGCTCTTTCCCGCGCTCGGTCTGTAGGAACTGCTTTGCCCAGGCTCTTGTGCGGACGTGCCGGGCGCGATCAAAATTGCTGAATACCAATCCCGTAGCTCTGCCCCGCAAACCGAGAATCTTATTCTTGTACAGCTTTGTGCCCTTCGGGACATTTCGCTTGATCTGCTCAATCTTCTCCGCAGACAGTCCGGCATTATGTTCAAAAGAAAAGAACCAGTGCACCCAGCCGGGCTTTGGTTCTTCGATAAGCATATTCAGAATTTCCGGCGGAGTTTCATGCTGCCATTCCGGCAGTGGGCGGGAGCAGTTGATGTACTCTTTGTAAACAGGCAGATTTGGGTCATCGGGATTCAGCGTAGCCATGAGATAATCACAGCGCATGGACGCTTCACGGACATACTCCATATCGGCAATGTTGATCTCATCGATGTACAGGCAGCCGTACTGACCGCCGAGAGCCTTTTTCCAGCGGGCTTTGTTGTCATAACCAAGCACATAGACGATCTTGTCGCCCCTGCTTGTATGCAGCACAATATGCGGCAGGCTGTACTTCCCTTTGCCGTTAGCGTTATACTCTGTCAATATGCCGAAATCATCCAGTATACCCAGATCTTTGTTGATAATGTTTTTCTCAATGGTTCCTAAATCCAGACCCGAAAGTATGTGTATCTTCTTCGGACTGTCGGCGCATTTGAGAATGAATTTGAAGATGCCGACAGTGGTTTTCCCTGCGGCTGTCGTGCCCTCGAGGAATTCAACAGGTGCTCGGCATCTGAGAAAGGCTTTGTATTTCGGAGAAAGTATCAGCTTACTCATCGGTTTTCATCTGCCTTACAAGCTCGTCTAACTTTGCTGTTTCGGCGGACAGCGTCCCGCTGACTTCCACCTTGCTCAGGTACTCGCCTGTCATCTTGTTAAGGGTGTCGATCGCTCTGATTCGATCAGCAGTTTCGTTACCGCTGTCCTGTGCTATATCGGATAAAAGTACCTGCCTGTCTTTAGCAGTCATGATGCGTTTGTCCTTTGCCTTTTCGGCAAGTTCCTTGATATATGCGGATATATCCACATTTTTCAACATTTCGTCTGTCCTGTGTCTTGCATAGCTGTCACTGTAGCCCGCTCTCTTTGCACTTTCTGTGGCATTACCGCTCTGCACATAATATTCGGCAAATTTTCTTTGTCTGATATTCAACTTATCGTTCACGGTAACACCGCCTTTCATATTTTCGCCAACACAAAAGCCGCCCATATCTGGACGGCTTTTGTGCAAAAATTACAGGAGGACAATTCAGCTGTGTAAATGGTTGCAGAGGACGGACTTGAACCGTCACATTTCAGCT
>CACYDW010000002.1 GCA_902773325.1 uncultured Ruminococcus sp. | reverse complement strand
GCGGCTGCACAGGCGATCCCATTATGACCAGCTACGGCCGCCGACGATGTGGAGCGAGCGGAGATATCCCCTGATGATTGAGCGAAGCGGGCTGAGCCGACAGCGACGCGATCTACTTTTGATTGCATATATTTTGCCTACATTTTGCCTACATATCATTAATACCACATGTTATCAGGTGGTATATATTTTTCAATTTAGTGCTCTAAAAACCTCATTTTCTTGTATTTCTTGGGACTTTCTATATTAAATTATATGAGTTGGTACCTGTTGGAATACCTCCAGACAATTTGGTAAGGATGAGGTCGCCAGTTCGAATCTGGCTATCAGCTCCAACTTTTCAGAGCGGAAACGGTTAGTTTCTGCTCTTTTTTTCTTTATTTTATTATTTCTAGGTGCAAAATCATAGAACATCAAATAATATGATTGAAAGCAAGGCTACTCGAAAAGCTACACCAACGAAAAAAGAGCGTTATTCCTATTTATTTGCTTTTTCATGTGTTAGTGGTATCATTCGCTAGATAAATATGAAGGACGATTACTCATGAATACGATGCTCAAATCCTTAAAGAAAATCAACCGGCGGTTATATCTGGCGCTGCTTTTTCTCGGGCTCTGCCCTGCAGTATACACGACGCTTCGCACCTTTTTCCTCGGACAGCTCCCCGGCGAATGGTCTTACTCGATCGCGGGGCAGCTAAGTTGGGTCAATCTGATCTATGAAATCGTAAACGAGGCAATTATCCTGCCACTGTTTTTCTTCACTGGAAAAGTCATTTCCAAAAAAGAGGAGTTCACCAACCGTGTAAAAACGGGGCTCTTGATCTCGCTCAGTGTTTATTCTTTGTTGTCGACTTTGGTGTTGATCTTTGCAGAGCCTCTGCTTTCAGCAATGGCGGTTTCGCCTGAAATCATCAAAGAATCTGCTGCCTATATCCGCCTCGAGGCGATCGCTAATATTTTCGGAATCCTCTTCAGTTTTGTCTCAGTTGCGCTCATCTCTCTCGGGAATAACCGCTTTATTTACATACTGACCACAGTAAAGCTTCTTCTGTGTGTTCTTTTGGACACCTTCTTCGTGTCCACTCTGCCTGTGTCGCTGAATCTCGGCGTCAACGGCATCGGTGTTTCCAATATCATCGTGAATGCATTGCTCTTCATTACTGTCGTGTTGCTTCTCACAAAACAGGGTTGCTGTGTTTTCAGCAGAGGAAAACTGTCGTTTGCGTGGGCAAAGGAATTTGCTAAGGTCGGTGGCATCTCGGGATTGGAATCCTTCGTGCGTAATATCGCCTATATACTGATGGTATCCCGCATGGTGAATATGGTGGGTGAGCAGGGGACTTACTGGGTCGTAAATAATTTCATCTGGGGGTGGATGCTTCTGCCTGTGATCCAGCTCGGCGAGCTGATCAAACAGGAAACTGCCACGGATGAAAAGGCGATCAACAGGAACTCTCTCGGATATTTCTCCGTCACCCTGATCATCTGCGTTCTGTGGGCGGTACTGATTCCGACTTACAAGCCGTTTATGCATTTCGTTCTGGGCTATAATGATGTGGATAAGCTCTTTGAACTCGTCATGATCTTGTTCGGTTTCTACGTCCTGTACGCCTTCCAGAATGTATTTGACTGCACTTTTTATGGCAGAGGCAAGACGACCTATATGCTGTTCGAGTCTATTGTCACCAATATGGTATATTATGGAACATTCTATGTCCTGTACCTTACCGATGTCTGGACACCGTCACTTATCGGCATCGTGCTTATGTTCGGCATCGGCAACGCCTTCGACAGCGTTGTTTCAGGGCTTGCCTATGCATTCTTCCTCAAGAAAAACAAATATAATATTTTATGCGTTGAATAATTCGATTCTTTGGTATCGCAGCAAATATGCCTGCGTCAGCCCGTCCTGCACCTCTCCTTTTTGCCCTCCAGCTGCTTTTGGTATTAAAGATCCACATCTTGAATAAGTAAAACCCCGCCGGAAGGCAGGGCTTTACTTTCTGGAAGAAATCTTATCTGATGACAGTGGGATAAATGGTCAGCTTCTGGCCGATGCTGATGAGGTCCGGATTCTTGATGTTGTTCCACTGGGCAATCTGCATATAGCTTACACCGAAGCGCTGGCCGATGCCGCTGAGGACATCTCCGGGGGCTACCGTGTAGACAATGTAATTGCCGTAGTTGACAAAGCTTCCG
>CACYDW010000001.1 GCA_902773325.1 uncultured Ruminococcus sp. | reverse complement strand
GATTTGAGCGGAAAATTTCGCAGAGCGAGGCGGAAGACGCCGCTTGGCTGGCGCCAGGCAAGGATGACAACGATGCTATGCGGAATTCAACGCCAAAGATTGTCGTCAGGTCTATTTGATATTAGTATAAGCAGGCTCTGAGAAGCGGAGTATCGTATGAACGAACGATTTGTGGTTTTCCCCAATCTGCCTGCCGGCAGTGTGAGCAGGGTCATCGTGTCTGACAGATACCCTGCATTGTGTGAAGGGCTTGCAGAATACGGCATAGCGGTCACGGCTGCCCGCCGTCTTGCAGATATCAGCGGAGCGGAAGCGTATCATGCCGATATGAGTATCTGTCATATCGGCGGAAATGACTTTTATGTTTCACCGGGTCTGGATGCGGATTTTTATACAGAGCTGGAAAGTCTTGGTGCCGTGCTGCACTATACATCAGCACGTCCTACCGCCAAAAAACCATGTCTGAATATATGCTTGTCGGGGGAGTCAGCAGTCTGCAATACGTGCACTGCTGACCCGACGCTGCTGGAAGCGCTGAAGCACCGCCGTTTCAGACTTCTGCATACCAATCAGGGATATACAAAATGCTCGGCGGCTGTTGTGGGGCGGGACGCGGTGATCACTGCCGATCCGTCCGTTTATCGGATATGCAGTGATGCGGGAATGGACGTTCTCAGGATCTGTGCGGGCGGCATTGCGCTTGATGGCTATGAATACGGCTTTATCGGCGGAACGTGCGGCAAGCTTTCACGGGATACGCTGGCATTCTGCGGAGATATCCGGCAGCACCGGGATTATGATAATATCCGTACATTTGCAGGAAATCATGGGGTATATCTGCTTTCGCTCTGCGGCGGACAGCTTTATGATATCGGCGGAATCCTGCCGGTTTGTGAGATGGATAAAAATACAGATGAAGCTCTTTACAATTCAGAATAAACCTGTTAAAATATTAACAATACATAGGATTGGTGGAATGAGCGTTGCATAAGTATGAAAATATTTCTGTTCCCGTTATCAGACGGCTGCCCCGCTATTACCGCTTTTTAGGAGAGCTTCTTCAGAAAGACGTTACCAGAATCTCTTCACGGGAGCTTTCGGATAAAATGGGACTTACCGCTTCTCAGATCAGACAGGATCTCAATTGCTTCGGCGGATTCGGACAGCAGGGATACGGCTATTCGGTGCGTGGACTGTATGATCAGATCGGAAAAATTCTCGGATTGGATCATAACTACAGTGCCATACTGATCGGAGCAGGTAATCTCGGCAAGGCAGTCGCTACCCACATGTCATTTGAAAAGCGCGGTTTTCAGCTGATCGGGATTTTTGACAGCGATAAGAGCAAGGAAGGTACGCTGATCAGAGGTATTCCCGTGACGGACATTGAAGAGCTGGAGTCTTTTTGTTCGCAGAATAAAACAGATGCCGCTATTCTTTGTGTCCCAAAGACATCGACCCCGCAGCTTGCCGAACGTCTGTATCAGCTTGGCATCAGGAATTTCTGGAATTTCAGCCACTATGATATATCCAATATGTATGATGATATTATCGTTGAAAACGTGCATCTGAATGATAGTCTGATGATACTGTGCTATCGCATTTCGGATGCCAATGACGTTCCCGAAGCATAGATCAAAATGGCAGACCGATGTTTGTCACTCTGTTTTTTTAAGGAATCGCTGAATCGATCATGCCTTTACGGTTCAGCACTTTCCTGAGTGAATATTAAAGTGTCCTGCGGCATAATGATGTATAAAATGCTCTGGGGGTAAAACGTATGTCATGGCAGATAATATGTCTGAGTGTGATCGGGATATGGACGTTGTATGCAGTCATAGAAAAAATCATGGGGGCAGTGCATCCCTTCCGTGCAGCAGCGGCTGCTCTGGCAGGAGGAGCAGTGGCTCTTGCAGCAGTCAATTTGTGTTCGGAATTTACGGGCGTGTATGTTCCCCTGAGTGGTATGAACCTCTGTGTTTCATCACTGCTGGGGATTCCTGGTGTCATAGCACTGCTGATGATCCCGATGTTTTTCTAAAAAATGCACGTGTCTTTCAGCTTTGGAAATGAAAAAATGTTGATTATGACAAATAAAAGACTTATTTTTCTATAAAAGAAAATATATTTTAATGTACTGTGATATAATAGGTCAAAATAATTCAAAAAAGGATTGAACACTGCGATGAAGTTTGAATACTGTTATGAGCTTGTGAAAGCAAAGTTTATGGAGGTTGATCTGTCAGCAATAGACAGCGATTTTTCCGGAATGGCTCAGATCAAGGATGAGGAAGATCAGCTCCATTATATCTACGCTTCTTATGTCGGCGGGCAGAAATTCATTGAACCTGTGCAGCACGATAGTGCAACTCTTTCTCTGACACTGACACAGGATACCCTTGAAAAAATTCTTACCAAAGAGATTGATGCGTTCAAGGCCTTTTCAACCGGCAAGGTGAAGGCAAAGGGAAATATCTTTCTTGCTATTTCACTGTATAAAAAATACAAATCGGCAAAGCTCGGCAGAGCATGATGAATTCTGCTTCTTCTGCGGTGGTTATGACATTTTCAGACATCTGTCTAATGACTTTTCGGGAGTTATTGATTAGACTAAAAGTACAGAATACCTGCGGCCTCGTTCAGCAGGATACAGCACCCAAATGAGCTTGCCGCACAATACATTTGAACAGGAGATGAAAAAATGCCTGCTTTCTCAATGGACGAATACTATAGAGGAAATTCAAGCAACGCATACAAATTCTTTGGAGCACATCCGGTTTCTGATGATGACGACAACGGAGTTATTTTCAGAGTATATGCTCCTGCCGCTTATGAGATTGAGGTAATCGGTGAATGGAATGGCTGGAACGGCTGGAATCATAAGATGAATAAGATCAACAGCGGTGTTTATGAGCTTTGTATTCCGGAGGCAAGAGTCGGGCAGCTTTATAAATTCCGTGTTCACCAGCAGGGCGGCAATGTTGTGGATAAGGCAGACCCCTATGCTTTCCACAGCCAGCTCAGACCCGATACGGCATCTGTTATTACCAGAATGAACCAGAAGGGCATCTTTCATGATGAAAAGTGGCTAAAGACCCGCAGCAAGTGCTACGACAAGCCTATGAATATCTATGAGATGCACATGGGTTCGTGGAAGAAACCGAGTGGCAAGTCAGAAGCGGACGGCGGTGCACAATGGTTCAGATATGATGAAATAGCCGAGGAACTGGTAAAGTACCTCAAAGAGAATCACTATACCCACGTTGAGGTCATGCCGCTTGCAGAATATCCCTTTGATGGTTCATGGGGCTATCAGGTATCGCAGTATTACAGCGCGACCTCCCGTTACGGTACACCGCAGCAGCTGATGAAGTTTGTGGATGTCTGCCATCAGAACGGCATTGGTGTTATCATTGACTTTGCGTTTGTACACTTTGTCAAGGATAATTATTCTCTCGGTAATTTTGACGGTACATCGCTGTATGAATATCCGCCGTCAGACGTTAACCAGAGTCAGTGGGGTTCCTATAACTTCAACCTGTCAAGGGGAGAGGTGCAGAGCTATCTGCTTTCATGTGCGGCATTCTGGCTTGCGTCTTATCATTTTGACGGTATCAGAATGGACGCGATCAATAACGGCATTTACTGGATGGGTGATAAGAACCGCGGTGTCAATGACCGCTCGGTTGACTTCTTCAAGAAGATGAATTATCGCCTGAATCAGGAGTTCCATAATGTTATCCTCATTGCAGAGGATTCCTCCGACTATCCCGGCGTTACACGTCCTGTGGAGGAGGGCGGACTCGGCTTTGACTATAAATGGGATATGGGCTGGATGAACGATACGCTTGAGTATTTCAAGGTAGACCCGCTTTTCAGAAAGGGCAGCCATAATAAGATCAACTGGTCGATGGCATACTTCTATTTTGAGAGATTCATTCTGCCGCTGTCGCACGATGAGGTCGTACACGGCAAGGCAACCATTGTTCAGAAGATGTGGGGCGGCGACTATGCCAATAAGTTTGCACAGGTACGCACCCTGTATGCCTATATGATGACGCACCCCGGCAAAAAGCTGAACTTTATGGGCAACGAGCTTGCAATGTTCAGGGAATGGGACGAAACCAAGGAAATGGATTGGTTTTTGCTCGATGACTATGAGATGCACCGTTGCTTCCATACCTATATGCGAGAACTGAATGCACTTGCTACACAGAATCCTGCTTTCTATGAGAAGGATTATAAGTCCGATGGTTTCCTCTGGATCGAGGCGGATAACGGTGATGAAAATGTGTATTCCTATTACCGTATGACAGACGGACAGAAATATGCGGTTGTCTGCAATATGGCTCCTGTCAAGCGTGAGAATTTCCGTCTGGGTCTTGAAAATGAGTCAACGATCACGGAGGTGCTCAATACCGATTCTGTTTATTACGGCGGTACGGGTGTTACCAATCCCGGCAAGATCAAGACCGTGGCTGAAAGACACAACCAGTTTGAAAACTATGCCGTCATTACACTGCCGCCTTTTGGTACCTGCATATTTGAGGTAAAAGAAACACCCAAGCCGGTCAAGCCGGAAAAAGCATCGGATGAAAAAGGCAAAAAAGAGAAAAAATAAGAGGCAATCAGTATGATCGTAAACGGAAAAGAAAAAGAGCTTTCAGAATCCCTTTCCCTCAGGGCATACCTTTTAGCGGAGGGCTATAATCCTGACCATATTGCTGTTGAGCTTGATGGCGAGATCATCAGGAAGGAGCATTATGCCGACACCATGCTGACAAACAGCAGCCGGGTGGAGATCGTCCGGTTTATGGGCGGCGGCTGAGTTCCGGAAAATATCATAGCTACATAAAAATGTACCGGTTTTGATGACCGGTACATTTTTTGTTATAGAATTGTATCCGGCATGGGATATTCCAGAGCTCTGAGGTGCTCCAGTATGTTCAGAGCCTTGCTGCAATGCTCCTCATATCGGTTCATATCATCTGATGCTAAAGCCCGCAGTGCCCCGTTGATGGTGTCGTCCAGCTTTTCGACCCTGCTGTACGGCACAAAGAGCAGGATCGTTTTTTCAGTGCTTTTCCATTTGTCATGTGTTTTTTGAATCAGTTCCACGGCATCTGCGGTATTGCCTTCTTTGGCAAATGCTGCAGACTGTTCCAATGCACTGATCATATATTCTGCTGTTGAAGTATCTGTATAAAACCCCGTAAGAATCACAGCCAACGCTGTAAGCAATACGGTTAAAGCCCCCCAGAGCCTTGCCATTCGGTTACACCTCTTTTTTGATGATGTTGTATTTGCCGTTTCGGTCGGCTGTCATGATGTAGATGTCATGGAGTGCGATACCCTCCTTTTGAAGAATTTTTTTGATTTGCTGACGGCTCAGTCCGCAGAATCTCAATGAATAGTCTGCAAATTCACCATCGCTGATCACTACCGCCTGTAAGTAGTTTTTCGGTTTTCTGATTTTCAGATCTGTGCATGTTGCAGGCTCATTTTCAGCTTTTTTATAAACGCTCAGCTTACCGTTTGTTTCCACGATGGCATAAGCTACTTCCTCTATATCGAAAACATCCTTTTGCCGGAGCTGTTCATACAGTTCTTCCGTGCTGACCCGAAGCTGTTTCATGGCATTCTGGTCAATCTTACCGTCATTGATGACGATGACCGGTTTGCCGCATACGATCTTGCGAAGCCTTGCGCTTTTGAGCATCAGATAAGAAAGAATGATCTCGCATACCAGCAGAATCATGATCGGGATAATCCCGCTGAGCATGGGCTGATCGTTGTCCTGCATGGGAATCGACGCTATATCCGACATCAGAAGTGTGATGACAAGCTCACTTGTCTGCATTTCGCTGATTTGCCGTTTGCCCATCATTCTGATGGCAAATATTATGATAATGTATAGTAAAACTGTTCTGATTGATGAGATAATCATTTTGCCCCTCCATGCTTTGTAATCTTATTTTGCACTTTTCGGGGTCAAATATACAGCGGTCATGCATCGGAAAAAACATACGCTCCGGTTTTTCGGACAGTCCAGAGTATAAAATCTCATTGTCTGATGAATACTACTTTCTGGAAGAAAGATTTTTTGTCAGGCGGAGGGATTGATTTGTACAGATTTTTTTCGCAGCTCAAAAGCATCTACCAGAAACAGGATGCTGTGCCGTTTGAACCGGAAAGAACACCCTTTTCCTGCTCACTCGAGGCAAATCTGAGCTATATTCGCACGGCTTTTTCAGACAGTGCCGACCTCACTGTCCGTGAACTGAAGCTTTCGGGTCTGAACATAGCCGTCATATCGATCGATAACATGGTCGATAAACAGGTGCTTTCTGATGGGGTCATCAAGCCGATGTTCGGGTTTGATTTTACCGGAACACCTCAGACCTGTTACAACAATATCAAATACCGACTGCTTTACACACCCGACCTGCTTGATCTGACCTGCTATGAGGAAATGGAATCGCGCATTATGTCGGGCTTTGCGGTTATCGCGGTTGATGGCTGTGATAAGATGCTTGCGGTCGGCATACAGGGCTATGCGTCCAGAAGCGTATCGGAGCCGGAGGCTGATGTAGTGCAGCGCGGGTCGAAGGAGGGGTTTGTGGAGTCGCTGCGCGTGAATATGTCGATGCTGCGGCGCAGAATGAAGAATCCATTGCTGGTGCTGGAGGTAATGACCGTAGGTTCGGTTAGCAGAACAGAGGTAGGGATCTGCTATCTGCGGGATAAGGCATCTCCCGCCATACTGGAGCAGCTTCGCAGCCGTCTGCGAAAAACAGGGCTGAAAACTCTGATGGCATCTGGCTATCTTGTTCCGTTTTTAGAAGAACAGCATAGCTTTTCGCTGTTCAGCGGTGTAGGAACCTCGGAACGTCCGGATACAGTGTGCGGCAAGCTGACAGAGGGCAGAATTGCGGTGATCGTAGACGGTGTGCCGTCCGTACTGATCGTGCCGTATTTGTTTGCCGAGCATTTTCAGACGCTGGATGATTATTCAAACCGTTCGTATTTTGCCGCCCTGACACGTCGGCTGAAATATGCGGCATTCCTGATCTCTGTTTTGCTGCCCGGAGTATACGTTACCCTCGGTACGTTTGACCCGGAAATGTTTCCGACATTGATGCTGAATAAGATCGCCTCGTCTATTACGGCAACACCGCTTTCGCTTCTTGCAGAAACCATTCTGATTCTGTTTGTCTATGAGATCATGCGGGAAGCAGGACTCAGAATGCCGCAGCCCCTCGGTTATGCTGTCAGTATAGTGGGAGGACTTGTGGTAGGAGATACGGCAGTCAATGCAGGCTTGCTGGGAGCACCGACACTGATGGTAGTAGCTGTAACAGCCATCAGCTCTTACGTGCTGCCTGATCTGTATGCGCCGTCTGCGATTCTGCGGGTGTTATTTGTATTTGCCGGTGGTTGGTTCGGAATGTGGGGAATTGCCGTGCTGGCATGTGTGATACTGATCAATCTTTGTGGCAAAACAAGCTTTGGCATACCTTACACAACACCGGTCACACCGTTCAGTGCAGTAGCCCTGCGCGATGTTTTTGTCAGGGCTGGCTGGCCGGTGCTTTCAAAGAAAACCGAAACGGTTCAGGAGCTGCCCGGAGCAGATCTGAAGGAGGCAGGTTATGACGATGAACCATAGATCCGTTATTACAGCAGGACAACTGTTTGTGATGCTGTTTATCTCACGTGTGTCATTGTCTGTGATATATTCTTCGGAATTATCCGGCATAGAATCACTGTGGGGCTTTGTGGTTCCCATATTGCTGTCGGTACCGGTCATGCTGCTGATGCTTGCTCCGCTGTTGGTGATGTATCGTCAGAATCGGGGCAAGTCGGTTTGTGAAGCAGCGGGCTTTTTTGTTCCTGCACTTTATGCACTATGGTTTTTGTATGACGGATTGTATGTGATCTATACTGCTGTGCGCTTTTTACAGAACAGTCTTTCGGAAGCTGCATCCCTGTTAGTGATCTGCGGGCTGGTAATAGGCTGTATCTATGCTGCTGTCAGGGGAATCGAAGCGACTGCACGTATGTCGGCGCTTGTGCTGGCATTGCTTTTGCTTGGTACTGCACTGCTGTTTGTATTTTTAATGCAGAGCTACTCCTCCGATAATCTTCTGCCGGTGTCTTATCAGTCTGTAACGGACACGGCAAGCAGCGGTGCCTTTCTTTTATCGCAGATGACTCCGTTGGTTTCCCTCGCTGTATTGGCACCAAAAGCAAAGGGAAGGCTTTTCGGCGCAGCGGTCATGTGGAGCGTCTGTACGGCACTTCTGATGCTGTTTGCCATCGTATTGTTTACCGGTTCTATCGGAGAGTATCTCCATACAAAACCGCTGCAGGTCTATTCTGCAATAGACGGCAGCGGCAGTTTACAGCGGCTGAATCCGTTTTTTATGCTTATTACCGCATGTGCCGTGTTCTGCAATCTGTCGGTTTCGCTGTTATCTTTTGCCGAATGTGCAAGGTGTATTTCAAAAAAATCCGATGTACGGGTGCCTGTGGCACTTTCGGTCATTCCCCTGCTGCTCTTTGTACTTGTATTCGCCGGGAATGATAGTATCAAGGGAATATTCAACCCGATACTGCGTCTGATACTGCTGTTTGTGCTTGTGTCTGTTATTCCGCTTGCAATTCTGATCTTTCGTGCCGTCAGGCGATTTGCCGGAAAAACGGTTCCGCGTAAAAAAATGCTGAAAACAGTCTCTCTGCTGCTGACACTTGCTTTATCCGCGGTCATGCTTTCCGGCTGCCGGAGTACACAGCTTGATAAACGTCTGATCGTGCAGGGAATAGGTATAGACGCTGATAATGAAGGCTGTCAGCTCACACTGATCGCACTTGACACGGAAAACGAAACCGCCGAAAACATGGTCAAAATGGTCTATGCTGACGGCAGTGACACGCACGATGCCCTGAACTCCCTCGAAAATCGTCTTGGCAAAGAGCTTCTTTTCAGTCAGTGTCTGTTTATCATGATGAATACTGCCGCCGCAGACCGTTACCATGACACGCTTTCGTATTTTACGGACAGAAACGACATTCAGAAAACAGTAAGTCTGATGTGTACCCCGTCCTCCTGTGAAAAAGTGCTTACCGATGCCATTACCTCTCTCGGTTATCGTTCCGAATATATCAACGTGCTTACGGACAGCCGCGCGATGAATCAGACCGCAGCGCATTGTACACTGCTGAATGCAATAGTGGCTCGATCCACACCATCGGATTGTCTGCTGCTGCCCGAAGTAGCAGTAGAATCTGATATCGCAGCGTTACAGGTGGCAGGCAGCTATCTGATTGACGGCAGCGGTACGGGAGAAGCTCTTGACGAGAACGAATCGCTTGCGGTGCTGATGCTCAAGGAACATCTGACAGATTTTATCTATTATGCTCCGGACGGACAAGCCATACAGGTTACGGACGCATCGGCTGAGATTCTTCCGCAGCTTGCTGATGACGGAGCTTTGGCTTTATCAATCCACATCAGTGCGGCTGTATCGTCTGAATATTCCGATTCTGACAAAAGCACACTTGCACAGAGCGTTGCTCAACGTACCGGAAGGGTATTTGACAAAATTGTTGTATCACGCGGTGACGATCTGTTCGGGCTTTATAAGTCGGTCAGAAATGTATATCCGGATTATTACCGTTCTGTAACGACATGGAACGAAGCACTGCATCAGATGCGGATCGCTGTGAGTGTAGCAGTGGAATGAACGGCAAAAAGGAGAATGACTGAAATATTTGACAGAATATCGCATAAACTGAAGTGAGGTGATATTCTGTGTTGGAAGTATTGTTCGATTTGCTGAGTAAAATATCCATGCTGCTGATCCTGCATGTTACCGGTGCAGGTGCTTTTCCGAAGCCGCTTTCCGAATCCGAGGAGCAGGCATATCTTCAGAAAGCAAGAAGCGGCGACAAGGAGGCGCGCAGCAAGCTGGTGGAGCATAATCTGCGCCTTGTTGCCCATATTGTCAAGAAATATTACGGCACGGGAGCAGACCCCGACGATCTTGTTTCTATCGGCACGATCGGTCTGATCAAGGCGGTCAATACCTTTAACGGAGAAAAGAATATCCGGCTTTCCAGCTATGCTTCACGCTGCATTGAAAATGAAATACTGATGTATTTCCGGGGAACAAAGAAGAATGCGCTGGATATCTCTATGAATGAAGAAATCGATTCAGATGCAGACGGCAATGCCCTCACGCTGATGGATATTATAGCGGTAGATGACACGATCGTGGACGATCTTGATCAAAAGATCAAGCTTGATAAGCTGCCGCAGTATATCCATGAAGCCCTTACCCCCCGTGAACGTCTGATCATCAGGCTGCGTTACGGATTGGACGGCAGAAAGCCGCTCACCCAGCGGGAGGTAGCCGGACTGCTGAAAATATCACGGTCTTATGTTTCGCGCATAGAAAAAAAGGCACTCACTGAGCTGCGAAAAAAATATGACGGAATATCGCCGTGAAGCATCATAACGGGTGAAAAGTTCGTTTTTTCAGGAAGGGGGTCTGGCATAATTGATTTCCCTGTTTGAATTATGTTGGTCTTTTCTTTTCGGAAGCAGTGTGATATACTGGAGGGGTGAGAGGGGAGAGGAAAATGACAAAAGTGGATCTGATCACGGGTTTTCTCGGAGCAGGAAAAACTACCTTTATCAAAAAATATGCACAGTATTTTCTGGCACAAGGGCAGAAGATCGGTATCCTTGAAAATGATTTCGGGGCAGTCAATGCTGACGTTATGCTGCTTGGTGAGCTTGAAGGAGATAATTGTCTGATCGAAGCTGTTGCAGGTGCTTGTGATAAAGGCTGCCATATCAGACGCTTCAAAACAAAGCTCATTGCAATGGGAATGATGGGGCTTGACAGGGTGATCATAGAACCGTCGGGTGTGTTTGATACCGATGAGTTCTTTGATGTACTCCATGAAGAACCTCTCGACAGATGGTATGAGATCGGCAGTGTCATAACCATTGTTGATGCACAGCTTGATGAAGAATTGTCCGATGCTGCGGATTATCTGCTGGCATCACAGTGTGTCCGTGCGGGGGTGATCCTTCTCAGCAAGGTACAGTGTTCCGCACCGCAGGAAATCGATTCTGTTCTGACACATATCGAGAAAGCGGTTTGCGCGCTGGACTGCCGCAGAGAACGCATTCCTGCCGTTATACAAAAGGACTGGAGCAGCTTTTCTGATGAAGATTTTGCTGCTATTGCGGAAAGCGGCTGCATCAGCGCGGATTATGTGAAACGGTATAATGATTATGAGGGCTTTTCAACGTTATACTATATGCACAGCGGCATCTCCCTGAATCAGGCAGGTGCGCTTGCACAGTCCCTTCTGCAGGATGAATCATACGGAAGGGTATACCGCATCAAGGGCTTTTTACAGGAAGGCAATACATGGTATGAACTGAATATCACCGGAAAAAATACATCTGTCAGAGAAACCGATAACGGGCAGGATATTATAATTGTGATCGGCGAAGGACTGCAAAAGAGCAGGATAGACCACTGCTTTACACAAAAATAAATCGGAAAACCATATTGTATAAATCCGGAATCTATGATAGAATAAAGAAAACATCGGAATGATCGGATGTTTTTTTCTTTGACAGGTTTATCCTGTCCGCACAGCTTGTTCAGTGAATTCTCTTATGATCATAAAAAATAAAGGAGAGATACCCATGCTTACGGATATTGAAATTGCTCAGCAGGCAGCTTTACAGCCGATTGCGAAAATTGCTGCAAAGCTTGGCATTGATGAGGAACAGCTCGAATATTACGGTAAATACAAGGCTAAGCTTTCTGAAGAGCTTCTGTCACAAAAGACAAACGGCAAGAACGGAAAACTGATTCTGGTAACCGCTATCAATCCGACCCCCGCCGGTGAAGGAAAAACCACCATGTCGGTAGGACTGGGCGATGCGCTCTCTCAGATCGGCAAAAAAACGGTCATCGCCCTCCGTGAACCGTCACTCGGTCCTGTATTCGGTGTAAAGGGCGGTGCTGCCGGAGGCGGTTATTCACAGGTTGTTCCCATGGAGGATATCAATCTTCATTTTACGGGTGATATGCACGCAATCACATCGGCTAATAACCTTCTCTGTGCAATGCTCGATAACCATATTCAGCAGGGAAATTCCCTCAAGATAGATGTCAAGCATATCCTTATCAAGCGCTGCCTTGATATGAACGACAGAGAACTGAGAAATATTGTTGCAGGTCTGGGCGGAAGGGTCAATGGTGTTCCCCGTGAGGACGGCTTTATTATTACCGTTGCCAGCGAGGTTATGGCGATTCTGTGCCTGAGTGCAGATATCAGCGATCTCAGAGAGCGCCTTGGCAATATTCTGGTCGCATACTCTACAGACGGTGATCCGGTCTTCGCACGGGATCTCAAGGCAAACGGTGCTATGGCGGCTCTGTTGAAGGACGCTGTGAAGCCTAATTTGGTGCAGACCCTTGAGGGAACGCCTGCATTGATGCACGGCGGACCTTTCGCTAATATCGCTCACGGCTGCAATTCTGTCCGTGCCACAAAGCTTGGTCTGAAGCTTGCCGACTACTGCGTTACAGAAGCGGGCTTCGGCTCTGATCTCGGCGCAGAGAAGTTTTTTGATATCAAGTGCCGCAAAGCGGGACTGACCCCCAACGCGGTTGTAATCGTTGCAACGGTTCGCGCACTGAAATATAACGGCGGTGTGCCCAAGACAGAAACCTCCGCAGAAAATCTGGAGGCACTCAGAAAGGGAGCCGTCAATCTCGGCGTACACATCGACAATATGCAGAAATACGGTGTTCCGGTTGTGGTAGCAATCAACCGTTTCAGCTCCGACAGCGATGCGGAGCTTGCTTATCTCGAAGAATACTGCCGCGAACAGGGCGCGGATTTTGCACTCGCAGAGGTATTCGCAAAGGGCGGTGCAGGAGGAAAGGCACTTGCCGAAAAGGTTGTAGCTGCCTGTGAAAAGGAATCCTCTTTCAGCCCGCTGTATCCCGACGAAATGACAGTGAAGGAAAAGATCCACACGATCGCAACAAGGATCTACGGCGCAGACGGTGTTGTTTATACGGCGCAGGCAGAAAAGGCGATTGCCGAGATACGGAAATTAGGCGCAGACAGCCTTCCGGTATGCATTGCCAAAACGCAGTATTCTCTCTCTGATAATCCTGCCCTTCTGGGAAAATCCGAGGGATTCAGCATTACCGTTCGTGACGTCCGTCTTTCCAACGGTGCGGGCTTTGCAGTAGTATATACGGGCGATATCATGACGATGCCCGGACTTCCCAAGTTACCTGCCGCAGAAAGAATTGACGTTGATGCAAGCGGTAAAATTACAGGATTATTCTGAGAGCCTGTTTAATATCTGTGCCGTACGGATTTTTGAAGTGTCATTTTTTGACGCAGTTGGCGGAAAAATGCGCCAAAAAGACGTGCGGTGCTAAGATTTTAAACAGGCTCTGTTAGGAGCGGATATCATTTTGCAAAGGTTTTTAAGCAGTTCCCCGGAAGAAACCGAACAGATCGCGGAGCGTTTGGCAAAAACGCTCTCGGGCAATGAGGTTATTGCTATGTTCGGTGGGCTGGGAGCGGGTAAAACAGCATTCACACGAGGACTTGCAAGAGGTCTGGGAGCAGGCGACTGCGTTTCAAGCCCTACCTTTGCGCTTGTGAATGAATATGAGGGACGATTTCCGATCTACCATTTTGATATGTATCGTGTCGCTACATACGATGATTTATATACCACAGGCTTTTTTGATTATCTTGGCAGCGGCATTATGGTGATCGAATGGAGCGAAAACATAGAGGGATTGCTCCCTGATGAAAAGATGACCGTGACGATCAGACCCGTTTCGGAGGAACAGAGGGAGATTACCATAGAGGGGGCGCAGACAATATGAGAATACTTGCCATCGACACTTCTGCTTGTCCTGTGTCTGCGGCGCTTATGGAGGACGGTTTTCTGCTGGGAGAATTCTTTCTGAACACGAAAACGACCCATAGCCAGACGCTGATGCCGATTGTGGAATCACTGCTCAGAGCGGCGGCAGTGGATATCAAGGATATCGATGTGTTTGCCGTTAATACAGGTCCCGGTTCGTTTACGGGAGTCAGAATAGGTACAGCATCTGTCAAGGGCTTGTCTATGCCGCTTGATAAACCGTGTGCATCTGTTTCGACGCTGGAGGCAATGGCTTATGGTCTGCCGTATGACAGCGGCATCGCCTGTGCGGTAATGGATGCCCGTTGTTCGCAGGTGTATAATGCGCTGTTCCGGTTAAACGGTCATGAACCGGAGCGATTAACGGATGACAGAGCCGTTTCGATTGAGGATCTTGCCGATGAGCTGGCAGGATATTCAGAGAGAATCTATCTTGCAGGTGACGGAGCAGAGCTGTGTGCACGTGCTTTTGACGGCAGACTGACCAATGTGGTGCTGCCGCCGCAGAATATACGTTATCAGCATGCATACGGTACGGCATGTGCCGCACAAAGGCTGATAAGAGAAAACCGTCTGCTTTCATCAGATGCACTTATGCCGCTCTATCTGCGGCTGCCGCAGGCAGAAAGAGAACTGAAAAAGAAACAGAGCGGCGGCAAGCCGGATCAGTGATGTTTCCGGCGGCTTTTTTACACCAAAAGGAAGGAAAAATGAAATGAAAATAGCGATTGCCTCAGACCATGGTGCGTTTGAATTGAAGGAATCCATTAAAAAACATCTGGAGGACTGCAAAATCGGATATAACGATTTCGGCTGTTATTCCAAGGAATCGGTAGACTATCCGAAGTTTGCATATCTTGCTGCATCTGCTGTAGCAAGGGGGGAATATGACTTCGGCATCATTCTGTGCACGACCGGATTGGGTGTTTCCATGGCAGCTAATAAGGTGAAAGGCATTCGGGCGGCAGTATGTACCAATGAAATGCTTGCAGAAATGACCCGCCGCCATAATAATGCCAATGTGATCTGTATGGGTCAGAAGGTCGTTTCTCCTGAGCTTGCCAACAAACTTGTTGATATCTTCCTCTCGACTGGATTTGAAGGCGGCAGACATTCCAGACGTGTTGATCTGCTTACCGACATTGAAAACGGTAAACAGCTTTCCTGATCAATATCGCAGGCGGCTCACACATTCCGAAAGAATGTATGAGCCGCCTGCTTATTCTATCTTACGATAGGGTTAAGGTCGCTTTATCAGCAGCCGCATCCGCCGCAGCCGTTGTCGCAGCCGGAGCTGTTGCCGTTGCAGCCACCGCAGCAGCAAAGAATTACGATAAGGATGATCACCCAAGCACAGCTGTTACCGCCAAAAAAACCATTGTTACACATAATCAATTCCTCCTTTGTTAGATTACACTACATAATACGCTCATCAATAAAAATGGTTACAAGGAATCCGCATGATATATTTTCAAGCACGCATCTTCCGCTTTAAGACAAGTACTTATAGTAAACAACATTATTTTTATACTTTGCTGAATCATAGGCTGATTCTGGGGGCTTTCCGGTCGCCCCCACACCCCTTCGGACATCACTCTGAGGTAAGAATATTTTTGTCGCCTACTATAATTATGCACAGGGTCTATTTACAATTTTTATAAAATATAGTATAATATTGACGAGGATCGATGACTTTTATCCTAATCTGGCAATTCATCACCGACCTCTATAGGTCGGTGATGAATTGCCAGTCAGCCGCAAGGCTGACTTTTTTGTTGACTTACGGTTGTATT